>NC_014217.1:1906009-2223677 GCF_000092925.1 Ancylobacter novellus DSM 506
GCGCCCGCCACGCTTTGACGCCGCAGCCCTTCGCGGCGCGAGACGGAAGAGAAATGTCCGAGACCGTCGTCACCCGCTTCGCCCCCTCGCCCACCGGCTTCCTGCACATCGGCGGGGCGCGCACCGCGCTGTTCAACTGGCTCTACGCCCGCGCCAAGGGCGGGAAAATGCTGCTGCGCATCGAGGACACCGACCGCCAGCGTTCCACGCCGGAGGCGATCGACGCCATCATCGACGGGCTGAAATGGCTCGGCATCGACTGGTCGGGCGACGTCATCTACCAGTTCGCCCGCGCCGCGCGTCACCGCGAGGCGGTGGAGCAGATGATCGCGGCCGGACGCGCCTATCCCTGCTACGCCACGGCGGCGGAGCTGGAGGAAATGCGCGAGACCGCCCGCAAGGAGGGCCGCCCGCCGCGCTATGACGGGCGCTGGCGCGACCGCGATGCCGCCGACTACCCGACCGACCGCAAGCCTGCGATCCGCCTGAGGGCGCCCATCGAGGGCGAGACCATCATCGACGACCTCGTGCAGGGCCGTGTCGTATTCCAGAACAAGGAACTCGACGATCTCGTGCTGCTGCGCTCGGACGGTACGCCGACCTACATGCTCTCCGTGGTGGTCGACGACCACGACATGAGCGTCACCCACATCATCCGCGGCGACGACCACCTCACCAATGCCGCGCGCCAGACGCAGATCTACCATGCGCTGGGCTGGGAGGTACCGCGCATGGCGCACATCCCGCTCATCCACGGGCCGGACGGCGCCAAGCTCTCCAAGCGCCACGGCGCGCTCGGCGTCGACGCCTACCGGGCCATGGGCTACCTGCCGGCGGCGCTGCGCAACTACCTCGTCCGCCTCGGCTGGAGCCATGGCGACCAGGAGATCTTCTCCACCGAGGAGATGAGCACCCTGTTCGACCTCGACAGGGTCGGCCGCTCCGCCGCCCGCTTCGACTTCGCCAAGCTGGAGAGCATCAACGGCCTCTATATGCGGGCGACGCCCGACGGGGAGCTGCTGGCGGCGATCGACCAGCTTCTGCCGCATATCCCGAACGGCGCCGAGATCGCGGCCGCACTGACCCCGGAGCGCCGCGCGCAGCTGCTCGCGGCCATGCCGGGGCTGAAGGAGCGCGCGAAGACACTCGTCGAACTTATTGACAGTGCTTCATATATCTGGAAATCGCGCCCCTTCGACATGGAGGACAAGGCGCAGGCCCTGCTCACCGACGAGGCGCGCGCGCTGCTCGCCGCCGCCGCCGAGAAGCTCATCTCGGTGCCGGACTGGAACGCCGCCGAGACCGAGGCCGCGGTGCGCGCCGTGGCGGAGGAGAAGGGCGTGAAGCTCGGCGCCATCGCCCAGCCGCTGCGCGCGGCGATGACCGGCCGCACCACCTCGCCGGGCATCTTCGATGTGCTGGCGGTGCTGGGGCGTGAGGAATCGCTCGCCCGCATCGCCGACCAGACGGGCATGCCGGCACGGGCGTGAACCGCCCGTCTAGCATGATGCGGCTGCGAATGTGAAATCGATTCATTGGTCGATTTCGGCCGCATCGCGATACCGTCTTCGCTGCGCTTGCGAGCAAGGAGCGAAACCGCTACGACTTTCTTATCGGGCAGCAACCGAGACATTCCCCCGTCTCCGGCGCATATTGCCGCAAGGCTCGGCGCAGCACCCGCAACACGCGCTCCGATCACTCGGTTCCACAAATTCGGGAGACCCCGCATGGACGCCAGCGAAGGCACTTCGGCGAAATCAGCAACTCTGACCATCGGTAACGAGAGCTGGGATCTTCCGATCCTCAAGGGCACCATCGGGCCGGACGTCATCGATATCGGCAAGCTCTACGGCCAGACCGGCCGGTTCACCTACGACCCCGGCTTCACCTCGACCGCTGCCTGCGAGAGCGAGATCACCTACATCGACGGCGACGAGGGCGTGCTGCTCTATCGCGGCTACCCGATCGACCAGCTGGCGGAGAGCGGCGACTTCCTGGAGACCTGCTACCTGCTGCTCTATGGCGAGCTGCCGACCGCCGAACAGAAGGCGGATTTCGACTACCGCGTCACGCGCCACACCATGGTGCATGAGCAGATGAGCCGCTTCTTCCATGGCTTCCGCCGCGATGCCCACCCGATGGCGGTGATGGTCGCCTCGGTCGGCGCGCTGTCGGCCTTCTATCACGACAGCACCGACATCTCGGATCCGCAGCAGCGGATGATCGCCTCGATCCGCATGATCGCGAAGATGCCGACGCTGGCGGCCATGGCCTACAAGTACAATATCGGCCAGCCCTTCGTGTACCCGAAGAACGACCTCGACTACACGTCGAACTTCCTGCGCATGTGCTTCTCGGTACCGTGCGAGGAATACAAGGCCAACCCGATCCTTTCGCGCGCCATCGACCGCATCTTCATCCTGCACGCCGACCACGAGCAGAACGCCTCGACCTCGACGGTGCGCCTCGCCGGCTCCTCCGGCGCCAATCCCTTCGCCTGTATCGCCGCGGGCATCGCCTGCCTGTGGGGGCCCGCGCATGGCGGCGCCAACGAGGCCGCGCTGAAGATGCTCGGCGAGATCGGCCGGCCGGAGCGCATTCCGGAATTCATCAACCGCGCCAAGGACAAGAACGATCCGTTCCGCCTGATGGGCTTCGGCCACCGGGTCTACAAGAACTACGACCCGCGCGCCAAGATCATGCAGCACACCACGCACGAGGTGCTGAAGGAGCTCGGTATCAAGGACGATCCGCTGCTCGACATCGCCCTGGAGCTGGAGCGCATCGCGCTGCAGGACGAGTATTTCATCGAGCGCAAGCTCTACCCGAACATCGACTTCTATTCGGGCATCACGCTGCGCGCGCTCGGCTTCCCGGTCTCCATGTTCACCGTGCTGTTCGCCCTCGCCCGCACCGTGGGCTGGATCGGCCAGTGGAAGGAAATGATCGAGGACCCCGGCCAGCGCATCGGCCGTCCGCGCCAGCTCTACACCGGCGCCGTCCGCCGCGACTACGTGCCGATCGCCCGCCGCAAGTGAGCGGCCTGGCGGCTAGCGCCGCCTGATCGGGTTGAATGTGAAAGCCCCGCCTTCCGGGATCGGAGGGCGGGGCTTTCCTTTTGCGGATGAACCTCATCCTGAGAGGCTGAGGCACGCTTCTATTTGGCTCGACGATCCCATCCGCACGCCCTCATGGCCGGGCTTGATCCGGCCACCCCGTGACCGGGCGCACCCGGTCCTCTGGATCCCCGGGTCAAGCCCGGGGATGAGGGAAAGAGGCTTCCTCAATCCGAGGCGATCCACGACGAACCTCATCCTGAGGTGCCGGCCAAAGGCCGGCCTCGAAGGATGCTCGTCCGGGTGCGCTTGAGCGACCATCCTTCGAGGCTCGCTCCGCTCGCACCTCAGGATGAGGTCGTTTCCCGGGATCAGGCCTTCAGGCCCCGCCCCTTTCCCTCGTCCCCGAGTCAAGCCCGGGGATGACGACCTATAGTTGAAAAGGGTCGGTTGGCAGCCAGTATCGGCCGGGCCCTCACGCCTGCCCGCGCTTCTCCGCCAGCGTCTCCAGCACGGCACGGGCGGCGCGGCGGCTGGGCGGGTCGTCGCCCACCCCCATCACCTGATCGAGCCGGGCGAAGGCGGCAAGCTGCGCCTCGCGTTCCTCGCCACCGTCGAGCAGCCGGGCGAGCCGCGACGCCATGGCCGGCGGGTCGATGTACCATTGCAGATATTCCGGCACCGCCGATTCCCCGAGGATGAGGTTCGGCAGGATCGCCGTCTTCACCCGGATGATGTAGGGCGCGATGCGGCCTTCCAGCCACGGCACGCGGTAGGCGGCGACGGTGGGGATGCCGGCAAGCGCCAGCTCCAGCGTCACCGTGCCGGAGGCGGCTAGCGCGGCGCGGGCGACGCGGAAGGCAGCGAGCTTCTCCGCCTCCTCGACCACGATGCGCGGCTTCACCGGCCAGGTCGCGACCATCGCCTCGACCTGCGCCAGCCGGCGCGGCAGGGTCGGCAGCACCAGCTCGACTTCCGGCACATGGGTGCGCAGCAGGCCCAGCACCTCGCCGAAGGTGGCGCCGAGGCGGGCCAGCTCGGCGCGCCGGCTGCCGGGCAGCACCAAGAGCACCGGCGGCTTGGCTCCGCGGCGGCCGGCCTCCTGGGCGTTCGGGCGCAGCCGATCCAGCTCATTGAACAGCGGATGGCCGACATAGGTCGTCGGCGGGCCGCCGAGTTCGTGCATCGCTTCGGGCTCGAAGGGCAGCAGCGCCAGCACGCGGTCGAAATCCGGCGCCATGGTCTTCGCCCGGCCGGGCCGCCAGACCCAGACGGTCGGGGCGACATATTTGACGATCGGCAGGTCGCGCAGCCGGGCGCGCACCTTGTGCGCGACGCGATGGGTGAAGTCGGGCGCGTCGACCATGACGAGGATGTCGGGCGGATGGGCGATGATCGCCTGCGCCGCCTCGCGCATGCGCTTGAGGATGCGCGGCAGGCCGCCGATCACCTGGGCGAAGCCCATGGCGGTGATATCTTCCATCGGGAAGAGGCTCTGGAGCCCCTGCGCCTGCATGCGCGCGCCGCCGACGCCGCGGAAGCGCACCCCGGCGGGATGTAGCGCCGTGAGCTCGGCCATCAGCCCCTCGGCAAGGGCGTCGCCCGATTCCTCGCCGGCGATGATGAAGACGTCGAGCGGTTTGTCGGCCTCGTTTTCCGCCGTCATGGCGCCGGCGCCTCGTCCTGCCCGAAGGCGTAGATGAACAGGCCGGCGCGGTCGGCGGCGCGCACCAGCGCGGCGACATCGGTGACGATGACGCCGCCGGCTTCCACCGCGATGCCGGCGAGGCCGGCGCGGGCGGCGCCCTCCACCGTGCGCGTGCCGAGCGAGGGCAGGTCGAGCCGGCGGTCCTGCCCCTCCTTCGGCCGCTTCACCAGCACGCCGCAGCGGGCGGGCGCCTTGATGCGGCCATTGCCGCGCAGTTCGGCGACGCGCGCCAGCATGAGGTCGGTCCCCTCCGCCGCTTCCAGCGCCACGACGTGGCGGTTCATCACCACCAGCCCCTGGCCGATGTCGAGCGGGCCGGTGACGCCGAGCGCATGGCGGCCGACGGCGACGTCGTCCATCTCCTCCGCGCTCGGCGCGACGCCGCCGAGCTGCCCGGCGGGGATAAGGATTTCCGGGGCGACCTCATGCGCACCGACGAGGCGGAAGCCGGACTCCTCGAACAGCCGCCCGAGGCTGGTGAGCAGATGGTCGTCGCCCCCGCGCAGCATGCGGAGCACGCGCGGCAGCAGCGTGAGCGTCGTCCAGTCCAGGCGTATGTCGCGGATGCGCGGGCGCAGCGCCGTGCCGATGAACACCACCTCGGTGCAACCGTGACGGCGCATCTCGCGCTTCAACAGGCCGAAGCGGCCGATGGGGATCCACACATGCGGCCAGCTCTCGACCGCCATGTCGGCGAAGCCGCGCACCGGGAACAGCACCACCTCGCGGCCGGCGCGGCGCGCCGCCTCGGCCACCGCCAGAGGGAAGGCGCCGCCGCCGCAGATGATGGCGAGCCGGCCCCGCGCCGGCGCCGCGCCCGCCTCAGGCGGCTTCGGGCTCGGCGACATGGTCGGCCGCGTCGACGGGAACGGTCAGGCGGCGCTTGCCGGCGCTGCGGACGAACTCGATCAGGTGCATGACGTTGGCATCGTCCGCGAAGCGCGCGGCCACGCGGTCGGTGCGCTCGCCGAGCGTGCCCGCGCTGTAGAACAGCTCGCGATAGGCGGCGCGCAGCGCATGGATCTGCGGCCGCGAGAAGCCGCGGCGCTTCAGCCCGATGATGTTCAGCCCGCCGAGTCCCGGCCGGCCTTCGACCATGGCGCCGAAGGGGATGAGGTCGTGGCGCACGCCGCACATGCCGCCGATGATGCAGCCATCGCCGATGCGCACGAACTGGTGCACCGCCGAGAGCCCGCCGATGAACACGTTCTCGCCCACGGTGACGTGACCGGCGAGCGTGGCGTTGTTGGCGAACACCGCGCGGGCGCCGACGACGCAGTCATGGGCGATATGGCTGCCGACCATGAACATGCCGCCCTCGCCGACCACCGTCTCCATGTGGCCGCCGGCGGTGCCGATGTTCATCGTCACATGCTCGCGGATGATGCAGTCGCGGCCGATGGCGAGCCGGCTCGGCTCGCCCTTGTAGTGGTAGGACTGCGGCGGGAAGCCGAGCGAGGCGAAGGGATAGACCACGCTGTTCGCGCCGATGGTGGTGTGACCCGCCACGGCGACGTGCGAGATCAGCTTCACCCCGGCTTCGAGCACGACATGCGGCCCGACCGTGCAGAAGGCGCCGATCTCGACCCCCTCGCCCAGCGTCGCACCATCCTCGATGCGTGCCGTCGGATCGATGCGGGCGGCGCTCACTTGCGATCCCCCTGCCCGATCATCGCGCCGACCTCGGCTTCGGCGACGAGCTGGCCGTCGACCTTGGCCTCGCCGCGGAACCACCACATGTTCCGCCGCTTGGAGATCTGCGTCATGTGGTATTCGAGCACGTCGCCCGGTACCACCGGCCTGCGGAACTTCGCCTTGTCGATGGTCATGAAATAGACGATCGACGGCGGGCCGTCGTCCGGCCGACCCAGCAGGCAGATGGTGCCGGCGGTCTGCGCCATGCCTTCGAGGATGAGCACGCCGGGCATCACCGGATTGTTGGGGAAATGGCCCTGGAAATGCGGCTCGTTGGCCGAGACGTTCTTTATGCCGACCGCCCGCTTGTCGCCCTCGATGCCGACGATCTTGTCGACCATCAGGAAGGGGTAGCGGTGCGGCAGCGCCTCCAGGATGCGGTGGATGTCGGCGGTGCCGAGCGCGGCGGTCCCGCCGGCGGCCTCGTTCTTCTCTTCGGCCTGCACGTCCATGTCCCTATCGTTCCTCTTGCCGGCCGCCCGCCGGCCGTTCGCCGCGCGCCAGCCGCTGCACCGCCATCACTTCGCGGAACCATTCGCGCATGGGCTTGGCGGGCGAGCCGCCCCACTCCACGCCGGGCGGCACGTCGTCCTTCACATTGCTGGTGGCGGCGATGCGCGCCCCGTCGCCGATATGCACATGGCCGATCACGCCCACCTGCCCGCCCAGCATGACGAAATCGCCCAGCGTCGCGCTGCCGGCGATGCCGGTCTGCGAGACAACGATGCAGTGGCGGCCGATGACCACGTTGTGCGCGATCTGCACCAGATTGTCGATCTTGGTGCCCTCGCCGATCACCGTGTCGCGCAGGCCGCCGCGGTCGATCGTCGTGCCGGCGCCGATCTCCACGTCGTCCTGCAGGATGACGCGGCCGATCTGCGGCACCTTGGCGTGGCCCCGGGCACCGCCGAGATAGCCGAACCCGTCCTGGCCGATGCGCGCGCCGGGATGCACGATCACCCGGTCGCCGAGCAGCGCATGCAGCAGGCTCGCCCCCGCGCCGATGGAGCAGGCGCGCCCGATGCGCACCCCCGGACCGATGACAGCGCCGGAGGCGACGATGGTGCCGGCACCGATCTCCGCGCCGGGGCCGACCACCGCGCCGGGATCGACCGTCACCTCGGCTTCGAGCCGCGCCTGCGGATGCACCATGGCCCCGGCGGCGACGCCGGGCTGGCCGAACACGGCGCCGGGACGCAGGCTCGCCTCATGGAAACGGCGGGCGACGGTGACGAAGGCGGCATAGGGCCGGGCGACGACGAGCACCGCGGTGCCCTCCGGCACATGCGCAGCGAAGCGCTCGCTGACGAGGCAGGCGCCGGCATGGGTACGGCGCAGGTCGCCGACATGGCGCGCTCCGTCCATGTAAGCGAGGTCGGACGGCCCCGCCTCCTCCAGCGAGGCGACATTGGCGATGGTCCAGGCCGGATCGACGCCCTCGCCCGGCGAGCCGCCTATGAGAGCGCAGATCTCGCCGATCGTCAGGGGCGCCGGCGCCGGATGGAAGAAGGGATCGCTCATCGTCTCGTACGGCTGCCGCCTCATCCTCTAAACGAAGGGGCGGCCCGGATGACCGGACCGCCCCCTCACGCCCGAGTATAGCAGTCTATCAGAAGCGCGTGCCGCCGCTGAAGCGGAACTCCTGGACCTGGTCGTAGTATTCCTTCGTGAGCGCCCAGGCGTAGTCGAAGCGCAGCGGGCCGAAGGGCGAGCTCCAGATCAGGCTGACGCCGACCGAGGAGCGGATCAGGTCGCTGTCGGCGACGCAGACATTGGCGAGGCCCTTGGTCGACGAACCCGGTATGGCACTGCAGTTCACGAGATTGCCTGGGTCGTTCCAACCCGCGATGTTCGGGAAGATGGTGTCGCCCTGGTAATCCCACAGCGAACCAGCGTCGGCGAACACGGCCGCCTTCAGGCCGAAGTCCTTCGGCAGGAAGGACAGCGGGAACTGCACCTCGGCAGTGGTGCCCCAGTAGAGCGTGCCGCCGAGCGCGTCCGGCTCCTCGCCCAGCAGCGGGTTGCCCGAGGCAAGGTCGCGCGGACCGATGCCGTTCGGGGCGAAGCCGCGGACGAGGTCGGGACCCTTGAAGAAGTTGTCGAGGATGCGCAGGTTCTCGCCGCCCCAGGAGGTGACGTTACCGGCCTGGCCGCGCAGCATGAGGACGAAGTCGCCGACGACAGGCATGTACCAGCGGGCATCGAAGGTCGAGCGGATGAAGTTCACGTCGCCGCCCAGACCCGCGAGGTCCTGCTTCAGCTCGACCAGGTAGCCGTTCGTCGGATCCTTGTTGTTGTCGAGCATGTTATAGCTCAGCGTGTAACCGACGGCCGAGGTGATGGCCGACACGCCGTTGACCTCGAGGATCGCCCAGGAGATGTCGCCCCAATAGGCGTTACAGGTCGCCACGCTCCAGGTGTACGGGCACTCCTGGTCGACCGTGATCTCCTTCTGCGACAGCGTGTAGCGCAGGCCGAGGGTCAGCTCGTCGGTCAGCGGCAGGGCGACGCGCAGCGTGCCGCCGGCCGTCTCCGTGTCATACGGGCTGTAGTCGGTCGCGCTGGTCTCCTTCCAGAACAGGTCGAAGCCCGCCGCGACGCGGTAGTCGAGGAAATACGGTTCGGTGAAGCTGAAATCGACGCCCTGCACGTTCTCGCCGAGCTGGCCGGCAAGGCGCACATACTGGCCGCGGCCGAGGAAGTTCTTCTCGGAGACCGCGACTTCGCCGATGAAGCCGTCGGCGGTCGAATAGCCGCCGGAGACCGAGAACTCGCCCGTCGGCTGGTCCTCGACCGTCACGACGAGGACGATGCGGTCCGGCGCCGTGCCCGGCTCGTTGGTGATCTTCACCGTCTTGAAGTAGCCGAGATTGTTCAGCCGACGCTCGGCGCGATCGACCAGCACGCGGTTATAGGCGTCGCCCTCGGCGAGATCGAACTCGCGGCGGATGACCCAGTCGCGGGTGCGGGTGTTGCCGCGGATGTCGATGCGCTCGATGTAGACGCGCGGGCCTTCCTCGACCGCGAACACCAGCGAGATGGTGCGGGCCTCGACATTGCGGTCACCGCGCGGGCGGACCTGGGCGAAGGCGTAGCCGCTCTTCGACACCTCGATGGTCGCGTTCTCGACCGACTTCTCGACCAGCTCGGCGTTGTAGACCTGGCCCGGCGCGACGCGCAGCGCGGAGCGCAGCCGGTTGACGTCCACGTCCTTGATGCCCGAGGCGACCTCCACGGTACCGACGCGGTACTGCGGGCCTTCCTCGAAGGTGTAGGTGAGGATGAAGCCGCCGCTCTTGCGGTCGAGATCAGCCGTCACCGAGATGATGCGGAAGTCGGCATAGCCGTGCTTCAGATAGAAGCGACGCAGCAGCTCCTGGTCGGTGTTGATGCGGTCGACGTCATAGATGTCGGTGTTCTTCAGCCAGGAGAGCCAGTTCGACTCGGTCGTGGTGATCTCGTCCTTCAGCTTGTAGGCCGAGAACGCCTTGTTGCCGACGAAACGGATCTCGGAGATGCCGAGCTTGTCGCCCTCGGTGATCTCGAACACGAGGTCCACGCGGCCCTGGCCGCGGTCGATGGTCTTCGGCGTGACGCGCACGTCGTAGCGGCCGGCGCGGTGATAGACCTCGATGATGCGCTGCGTGTCGGCCTGCACCGTGGTCTTGGACAGCGGGCTGCGCGCCTTGGACTGCACCTCGACGGAGAGCTGCTCGTCCTTGACCTTCTTGTTGCCCTCGAAGGCAACGCGGTTGATCACCTCGTTCTCGGCCACTCGCACGACCAGCCGGCCGCCGCGATTGCTGATGGTGACGTCGGAGAACAGGCCGGTGGCGTAGAGCGCCTTCAGGCCCTCGTCGATCTTGGCGGGGGTGAGCGATTCGCCCGGACCGGTCTGGAAATAGGAGCGGATGGTGTCGGCGTCGACGCGGCGGTTGCCCTCGACGATGATGGAGCTCGCCGACTGCGCCATGGCGCTTGTCGGCACGGCGACTGATCCAGCAACGCTCGCGACGGCCATCAGCGCGACAATACCAACTACCGAGGCCAACTTACGCACGAACCGGATACGAGCCATTTGGTGCTCAACCTTACCGTTGTTTCGAAACCGGCCGGACGACGCACCTATAGGCACGCACCGGCGGCGATCTCCACCCTGCACCCCGTTTGATACAGACTTTTGCCAAGCCTGCAAACCGAACGGGCTGTCATACACGCCTTTTCCGGCCGGCGTGGCACCTCGGCAACGCCGGCCGGAAATCCGGCTCAAGATTTTGATATGCTAAGGATATCGTTCCAGGTCGCAAACAGCATCAGCATCAAAACCAGCGCCAAACCGATGCGGAATCCGACCTCCTGCGCCCGCTCGCTGAGCGGACGTCCGCGCAGCGCTTCGATGGCGTAGAAAAGCAGGTGCCCACCATCGAGGAGAGGTACCGGAAATAGGTTAAGAAGTCCGATCGACACCGACAGCACCGCGGCAAGCTGCAGCAGGGCGGCGATACCGAAGGTGGCGACCTGCCCGGAGACCTGGGCGATGCGGATCGGACCGCCGAGCTGGTCGGCGGATTCCCGCCCCGTCACCACCCCTCCGAGATAGCTGAAGGTGCGGTCGACGATGAACCACACCTCGCGCCCGGCCATGGTCACCGCCTCGACCGGGCCGAATCGCTCGGTCTTCACCTGGCCGCCGGCGGTGTTGCGGGAGATGCCGAGCACGCCGATGCGGTGGACGTTGCCGAAGCTGTCGGTGATCTCGCGCCGGTCTGGCGTCGCGTCGAGCGTCACCTGCTGGCCGCCGCGCTCGACCACGATGCTGAGCTTCTGGTCGGCGCTCGCACTGACGACGCGCCGCATGTCGCCGAAGGAATCGATCTTCTCGCCGTCGATCGACAGGATCACATCGTTGGGCAGGAAGCCCGCCCGCTCGGCGGCGCTGCCGGCCTGCACGGAATCGACCTGCGGCGTCGTCACCTGCCGGCCGACCGTCATGAACAGCCCGGCGAAGATGACGATCGCCAGGATGAAATTGGCGATGGGGCCGGCGGCGACGATGGCGGCGCGGGCGCCGACCGGCTTGTGGAAGAAGCTGCCGCGCCGGTCCTCCTCACTCATCGTGTCGAGCGCGCCGCGGTCGGGGGTGCTGGCGGCGCTCTCGTCGCCGAGGAACTTCACATAGCCGCCGAGCGGGATCGCCGAGAGCTTCCAGCGCGTGCCGTGGCGATCGTTGAAGCCGACGATCTCCGGGCCGAAGCCGACGGAGAAGGCCACCACCTTCACCCCGGCGCGGCGCGCCACCCAGAAATGGCCGAGCTCGTGGAAGAAGACGACGATCGTCAGCACGAACAGGAACGGCACGACGTAGCCGAGAAGCCAGCTCGCATTGCCGCCCATCGAGGCGAGAAGTTCCATCGGAAGGTTCCTAGAGGGGCGCGCCGGGAGGCGCGACCCGTGATGCATAGGGTGGCTTTACGGCGAACTTGGGCAGAGCGAAGGCGAATCCGCAAGATGACACAAGGACAGGGGGAGATTCGGTCGCAGCCCGGCCTCCCCTCGTCTCACCACATCAGCAGGCCGCGTGCGAGGGCGGAGGGATCGCGCAGAAGCCCGATCAGCAGCGCCAGCGCCGCCGCGGCGATGAAGCCGTCGAGCCGGTCCATCAGCCCGCCATGGCCGGGGATGAGCGTGCTCGAATCCTTCACGCCGAAGCGCCGCTTCATCGCCGATTCGAACAGGTCGCCGCCCTGGCTGGCGATGCTGACCAGCACCGCCACCGGCGCCGCCAGCAGCGGCGCGTGCACGCCGGCGACGTGCAGCGTCGCCATGCCGCCGAGCATGGCGAAGAGGGTGCCGCCGATGGAGCCCGACCACGTCTTGTTGGGGCTGACGCGCGGCCACAGCTTCGGCCCGCCGATCAGCCGGCCGCAGAAATAGGCGGCGATGTCTGTCGACCACACCACGGCCAACAGCCAGATGAGGCTGATCAGCCCCAGGCTGCCTTCTTGGCGCAGGACCACCGGCGGCAGCGCCAGCGCCCCGGCATAGAGCACGCCGAATGGCGCCCAGATGCGCCTCTGCCGCCCGCCGCGCGCCACCAGTGCCGAAGCGATGCCGCCCAGCACGATGATCGCCATGGCGACGGGAATCGGACGCACGGCGAGCACCAGCATCGCCGCGACGATCGCGACCCCGCCGACCGTGAGCAGGGCGGTGCGCGGCACCGCCGCGACCATGCGCACCCATTCCCACAGGACGATCACCGCCGCGCATGTGACGAGGAGGGTGAAGGGCCAGCCGCCCCAGCAGGCGGCAATCACCGCCAGGGGCGCGAGAACCAGCGCCGAGCCGAGGCGCGGCAGGAAATCCGCCCCGATACGCAAGTGTCAGCGCCCGTTCGCGTCGACGCCGCCGAAGCGGCGTTCCCGCCGCCCGTACTCCGCCAGGGCCCGCTCCAGCCAGGCGCGGTCGAAATCCGGCCAGAACACCGGTAGGAACACCAGCTCGGCATAGGCGGCTTGCCAGAGCAGGAAATTCGACAGCCGCTGCTCGCCACTGGTGCGGATGACGAGGTCGAGCGGCGGCAGTCCCGCCGTGTCGAGCGCCTCGTCGAAGCGTTCGGGCGTGATGTCCTCCGGCCGCAGCGTGCCGGCCGCGACCTGCCGGGCGAAGCTCTGGGCCGCGCGGGCGATCTCGTTGCGCGAGCCGTAGTTGAAGGCGACGGTGAGCGTGACGCCGGTATTGGCGCGGGTGAGCGTCTCGGCCTCGTCGAGCAGGCCCTGCACCTCGGGATCGGTCGGGTGGCCTTCGCCGATGATGCGCAGGCGCACATTATTGGCGTGCAGCTCCTTGAGGTCGGAGCGGATGAAGCGCTTGAGCAGCCCCATGAGCTGCCCGATCTCCTCCTCGGGGCGCGACCAGTTCTCGCTGGAGAAGCTGTAGATGGTCAGCGCCTCGATGCCGAGTTCGCGGGCGGCGGTGACGGTGCGTCGCACCGCCTCGGCGCCGCGCCGGTGGCCTTCGAAGCGGGGCAGGCCGTGGCTGGTGGCCCAGCGGCCATTGCCGTCCATGATGATCGCGACGTGCCGCGGCCGCACGGCGTCGGCTGCCGCCGCGTCCCGCGCTTCCGTCTCGATGACGGTGCCCGAAGGCACCCCGAGCCTCGCAATGTTCACGGAGCCCCCCTTCGGCGCCCGGGCGCTAGACCGCCAGAATTTCCTTTTCCTTCGTGGACAGGGTCTGGTCGATCTCGGTGATGGACTGGTCCGTCGCCTTCTGCACCTGATCAGCGAGGCGGTCCAGATCGTCGGAGCTCATCTCCCCGTCCTTCTCGGCCTTCTTCAGCGCATCGAGCCCGTCGCGGCGGACATGGCGCACGGAGACGCGCGCCGCCTCGGCATATTTATGCGCGACCTTGACCAATTCCTGACGGCGATCCTGCGTGAGCTCGGGAATGCGCACGCGCAGCACCTGGCCCTCGGTCTGCGGGTTGAGGCCGAGATTGGATTCGCGGATCGCCTTCTCCACCGCCGCGACCATGCCGCGGTCCCATACCTGCACCGACAGCAGGCGCGGCTCCGGCACGTTCACCGAGGCGACCTGGTTGAGCGGCATGTGGCTGCCATAGGCGTCGACCTGGATCGGCTCGAGCAGGCTCGCCGAGGCGCGGCCGGTGCGAAGGCCGGACAGTTCCTGCTTGAGAACCGCAATGGCGCCCTGCATGCGGCGCTTCAAATCGGCAATGTCGATCGGCAGAGTGCTCATAACGGACCTCGTTCACTTTTCTGTCCGGCGCGTGGCCGGCCGTCGCCGCCCGGTTGGCGGCTATATCCAACCTAAAGACACGCAAGGCAAGCGTTTCGCACGCCTTGAGGCGCGCAGGCGTCACGCACGTTCACGCAGGGACAGCGCCTAGGGCGCCACGGTCGTTCCCCGTCCCTCGCCGCGGATCGCCGCGGCGATCGCCCCGGGATCGCGGATGGAAAACACGATGATCGGGAGCTTCGCCTCGCGCGCCAGCGCGAAGGCGGCGGCGTCCATCACCTTGAGATCCTTGGCCAGCGCCTCGTCATGCGTCAGGCGCTCATAGCGCCGCGCCGTCGGGTCGAGCTTGGGATCGGCGGTGTAGACGCCGTCGACATTGGTCGCTTTCATCACCGCGTCGCAGTCGAGCTCGGCGGCGCGCAGCACGGCGCCGGTGTCGGTGGTGAAGTAGGGGTTGCCGGTGCCGCCGGCGAGCAGCACCACCCGCCCGCGCGACAGGTGCCGCGCCGCCGTCTGGCGCGCATAGGGCTCGCAGATGGTCGGCATGGGAATGGCGGAGAGCGTGCGCGCCGGGCTGCCGGCCTGCTCGACTGCCTTCTCCAGCGCCAGCGCGTTCATCACCGTCGCCAGCATGCCCATGTGATCGGCGGTGGCGCGGTCGAGCCCCTGCCCGGCCACGCTCGCCCCGCGCAGGATGTTGCCGCCGCCGACCACCACCGCGACCTCGGCGCCCGTGTGTCGGGCCTCGACAAGATCCTGGGCGATGCGCTCGATGGTCGGCCAGTGCAGGCCGAACGCTTCGCTCCCCATCAACGCCTCGCCGGACACCTTCACCAATACGCGCCCGAAGGCGAGTTCGTTGCGGTCCGACGGGATCGACATGGGGCACCTCGAGCTTGGCGCATCCGGCTCAGCGCGAGGCACGAGGTGCTTGGGAGCCCTGATGCGATTCGCGCGCGGCGCGCACAGTAAAACACGCCGGACAGCCCTTGGGCGGCCCGGCGTGACTTATCAACGCAAGAACAGACTCAGACGCCCGCCGCAGCGGCGACTTCGGCGGCGAAGTCGCTCTCCTGCTTCTCGACGCCCTCGCCGAGGCCGAAGCGCACGAAGGCGACGACCTTGACCGGCGCGCCGACCTTGCCCTCGCTCTCCTTCACCGCCTGGGCGACGGTCTTGGAGGGCTCGTGGATGAAGGCCTGCTCGAGCAGCGTGACTTCCTTGTAGAAGGTCTTCAGGCCGCTCTCGACGATCTTCTCGACGACGTTGTCCGGCTTGCCGGAGGCCTTGGCCTTCTCGGCCAGAACGGCGCGCTCGCGGGCAATCGTCTCGGCGTCGATGCCGGCGGCATCGAGCGCCTGCGGGTTGGCGGCGGCGACGTGCATGGCGATCTGGCGGCCGAGCGCGGCGAGCTCGTCCTGCTTGCCGGTCGATTCGAGCGCGACCAGCACGCCGATCTTGCCGAGGCCTTCGCCAACCGAACCGTGCACATAGGAGCCGACGACGCCGGCCGAGACGGACAGCTTCTTCGAGCGGCGCAGGTTCATGTGCTCGCCGATGGTGGCGACCGCGCTGTTGATGGCGTCGGCGACGGTGCCGCCGGCCGGATAGGCCGCGGTCTTGACCGCCTCGACGTCGTCGGCCGCGCCCAGGGCGACGGTGGCGATGTCGCGCACCAGTTGCTGGAACTGGTCGTTGCGGGCGACGAAGTCGGTCTCGGAGTTCACCTCGACCACGACGCCCTCATTGCCGGCGACGGCGAGGCCGATGAGACCCTCGGCGGCGACGCGGCCGGCCTTCTTGGCGGCCTTGGCGAGGCCCTTCTTGCGCAGCCAGTCGATGGCGGCCTCGATGTCGCCGTCGACCTCGGTCAGCGCGGCCTTGCAGTCCATCATGCCGGCGCCGGTCTTCTCGCGCAGCTCCTTCACCATGCCCGCGGTGATGTTGGCCATGTTCGGTTCCTCAACGATCCTGTGTCATTCGACGACACGGCCGGCCGGAGGGAATCCGGGCCGGCCGTGCGATGCAATGTCTGGCGCCCTCATGTGACGCCGTCGCGAAGCTGGCGCCCGAGGTCACTCGACCTCGGCGGTCAGCTCCTTGGCCTGCGCGATCCAGCCGTCGACGCGGCCCGGCAGGCCGACTTCCTCGCCGAGGTGATGCGCGTCATCGGCGCTCAGGCCGGCGATCTGCGAGAAGTGGAAGAAGCCGAGGTCGGTCAGCTTCTTCTCGATCTCCGGCGACACGCCGGTGAGCTTCTTCAGGTCGTCGGCGATGCCGCGCGGACCGGAGAGCGGCTCGAAGCTGGTCCAGCCGGAGGTCTCGGCCGGCAGTTCCTCGACCAGCGGGGCCTCGGCGGCGCCGACGTCGATGCCGAGATCGCCCTGAGCGCGGCCGATGCCGTCGATGGCGGCGCGGGCGACGAGGTCGCAATAGAGGTTGATCGCGCGGCCGGCGTCGTCATTGCCCGGCACCGGGAAGGCGATGCCGTCCGGATCGGAGTTGGTGTCGAGGATGGCCGCGACCGGGATGCCGAGGCGGCGGGCCTCGGCGACCGCGAGGTCTTCCTTGTTGGTGTCGATCACGAAGAGCAGGTCGGGAATGCCGCCCATGTCGCGGATGCCGCCCAGAGCGCGATCGAGCTTCTCCTTCTCGCGCTGGAGCGTCAGGCGCTCCTTCTTGGTGTAGCCGACACCCTCGCCGGCGTTGAGCAGCTCTTCGAGCTTCTTCAGGCGGGCGATGGAGTGCGAGATGGTCTTCCAGTTGGTCAGCATGCCGCCGAGCCAGCGGGAATTGACGTAGTACTGCGCCGAGCGCTTGGCCGCATCGGCCACGGCATCGGCCGCCTGACGCTTGGTGCCGACGAACAGCACGCGGCCGCCGCGGGCCACGGTGTCGGACACCGCCTGCAGCGCGCGATGCAGCGCCGGCACGGTCTGGGCCAGGTCGATGATGTGGATGTTGTTGCGGGTGCCGAAGATGAACGGCGCCATCTTCGGGTTCCAGCGGTGGGACTGGTGGCCGAAGTGCACGCCAGCTTCCAGGAGCTGGCGCATGGAGTAATCAGGGAGTGCCATTGTCGTGTCTCGTCCGGTTAGGCCTCCGCGGACATGGCCGCGCCGATGGATTTCGGCGAACGGCACCGGAGCGACCGATTGGGGCCGTCGTGAAGCCACGACAAAGCAACCCCGGCCGCGAGTCCGCGTGTGGAATGGCGCGGCTTATAAGCGAGCGGGACCCTGGTGGCAAGCCCGATGGAGCGGACAGGTCAGCCGACCGCCAGGCTCAGCTCGGCGAGCCCCGTCACCACGGCGGAGGGGGTGGCCGAGGGCCGGTCCGACAGCCGCGCCAACTCGCGGTAGAGGCGTCCGGCCGCGGCGGCGCGGTTCAGGCCGCCGCCCGGCATGGCGAGCTCGTGGTGGCGCAGCTCGGGCGAGAGGAAGGCGTCGATCTCCGCCTCGGTCTCCCGCGTCGGGTCCGGCCAGTCGCCGCCCATATGGCGCTTCATGCGGCCGGTCGTCTCCCGCCAGTCGTCGAGCAGCGCCTCATAGGCCACCACGGCGCGGGCCATGCCGCGGGTGTCGTGCTCGGCGTCGAGCGTGTAGCGCAGCCAGAGGCCGAGCGCCTTGCGCAGCGGCATGGAATTGCGCGCCGCCAGCGAGCGCGCCACCTCCAGCGGATTGCGCAGGGTGAGCACCGCCGCGACGTCGTATCCGGCCTCGCCGAGCGCCTGCGCATAGAGTGGCACCAGCCGGCTGATGCGCGGGTCCTTCAGGACGATGGTCGACGCGCCGCCGAACTCGCTCTCCAGCGTGTCGTGCAGCTTGCGCCACAGGCCCTTCGCCCGCACGACCTCCGCCGGCGGCACCTTCATGCGCTGGCGCGAGAACCACACCTGCCCGCAGGCGGCGAGGATCTCGTCGTTCAGGTCGACAATGGGCTTGGATTCCCAGTGGCCGCGTTCATTGCCGGCACTGGCGTCAAGCAGCGTCTGCGGCGCGGCGGCGCCCAGCAGGTTGATGGTCCGCGTCAGCGCCGAGGTGCCGCTGCGGTGCATCCCCAGGACGAGGATGGCGCGCTTCGAGGCGCCCTGCCCGCCGTTCCCACCTGCCATCAGCCACGCCGCTCCCGAACCCTTCCAGAGGGTCTGGCAATTCCGCGTTTCACCGGGAAAGGCAAGAACAAAGATGCGCGGGCCGGCGGGCGGCTAGGCCATCTCGACCTGCACCACGCCCGGCACCGCCTTGAGCGCACCGGCGATCTGGGGCGAGAGGCTGTAGCGGCCGGGCAGCTTCAGCTCCACCTCGGTCGCCCCGCTCTCGCCGAGCAGCAGCACGAGGGCCACCTCCCCGTCCCCTCGCCCGCCGGCGAGCGAGCCGAGGCGCGAGGCGACGCTGTCGAGCGGATCGGGCGAGCGCAGGAAGATGCGCATGCCCTTCTGCATCTTGGAGGCCGCCTCGTCGAGCGGCTCGGCGGTCTGGATGCGGGCGCGCACATCCTCGCCCTGCATCTCGGCGGAGACCTGCAACAGCAGCGCCTTGCCGGGCTCCAGCAGCTCGCGGAACTGCGCCAGCGTCTCGGAGAACAGCACCGCCTCGAACTGGCCCGAAGGGTCGGACAGGCCGACGATGCCCATCTTGTTGCCGGTCTTGGTGCGCCGCTCCTGCCGGCTCACCACCGTGGCCGCGAGGCGCCCGGCGATGGAGCCGGCACGCACCGAGCGGGTGAAGTCGCTCCAGCGCTGCACCCGCAGCCGGTCCAGCGCCTTGCCGTACTCGTCGAGCGGATGGCCGGTGAGGAAGAAGCCGATGGCGTCATATTCGCGCTGGAGCTTCTCCGCCGGCAGCCAGGGCGTGGCGTTGGGGATCGGCAATTCCGTCGCCGCGGCGGGCCCGCCGAACATGTTGCCCTGGCCGATCGCCGCCTCCGCCCCGACCGAGGCCGCATGGGCGAGGATGGAATCGATCGCCGCCGCCGCGCGGGCCCGGTTCGGCTCCAGCGCGTCGAAGGCGCCGGCATTCACCAGGCTCTCCATGGTGCGCTTGTTCAGCGCCTTGGCGTTGATGCGCGCGGCGAAGTCCGAAAGGCTGGCGAAGGGCCGGTCGCCACGGGCCTCGACGATGGCCTCCACCGCATGCACGCCGACGCCCTTGATGGCGGCGAGCGCGTAGAGGATGCGCCCCTCCTTCACCGCGAACTCGCGGCCGGAATGGTTGACCGAGGGCGGCACCACCTCGATGCCGAGCCGCTGCGCCTCCTGGCGGAATTCCGCCAGCTTGTCGGTGTTGCCCATGTCGAGCGTCATCGAGGCGGCGAGGAATTCGGTGGCGTAGTTCGCCTTCATATAGGCGGTCTGGTACGAGACCAGCGCATAGGCCGCCGCGTGGCTTTTGTTGAAGCCGTAGTCGGCGAACTTCGCCAGCAGGTCGAAGATCTCCGAGGCCTTGGCCTTGGCAACGCCGCGCTCCACCGCGCCGGAGACGAAGCGCTCGCGCTGCTTGTCCATCTCGGCGCGGATCTTCTTGCCCATGGCGCGGCGCAGCAAGTCGGCTTCGCCGAGCGAATAGCCCGACAGTGTCTGCGCGATCTGCATCACCTGTTCCTGGTAGATGATGACGCCGTAGGTCTCCTTGAGGCTGCTCTCCAGCGCGGGATGCGCGTAGACCGCCTGCTCATGGCCGTTCTTCACCGCGCAATAGACCGGGATGTTGGCCATCGGGCCCGGCCGGTAGAGCGCGACGAGGGCGATGATATCCTCCAGCCGGTCGGGCTTCATGTCGACCAGCGCGCGCCGCATCCCTGAGCTTTCCACCTGGAACACGCCGACCGTCTCGCCGCGGGTCAGCATGGCGTAGGTCTTCTCGTCGTTCAGGGGGATGGTCGACAAATCGAGCTGGATGCCGAGCTGCGCGACGAGGCGCACCGCCGTCTGCAAGACGGTCAGCGTCTTCAGGCCGAGGAAGTCGAACTTCACCAGCCCGGCCTGCTCGACCCACTTCATGTTGTACTGCGTGACCGGCATGTCGGAGCGCGGATCGCGGTAGAGCGGGACGAGGTTGGAGAGCTTGCGGTCGCCGATGACGATGCCGGCGGCGTGGGTCGAGGCGTGGCGGTTCAGCCCTTCGAGCTTGGTGGCGATGTCGAAGGCGCGCTTCACCACCGGGTTTTGCTCGCTCTCGGCCTGGAGGCGCGGCTCGCCCTCGATGGCCTGCGTCAGCGTCACCGGGTTGGCCGGGTTCTGCGGCACCAGCTTGCAGAGCTTGTCGACCTGGCCGTAGGGCATCTCCAGCACGCGGCCGACGTCGCGCAGCACGCCGCGCGCCTGGAGCGTACCGAAGGTGATGATCTGCGCCACCTGATCGCGCCCGTAGCGCTGCTGCACGTAGCGGATCACCTCGTCACGGCGTTCCTGGCAGAAGTCGATGTCGAAGTCCGGCATCGACACGCGCTCGGGGTTCAGGAAACGCTCGAACAGCAGGCCGAAGCGCAGCGGGTCGAGGTCGGTGATGGTCAGCGAATAGGCGACCAGCGAGCCGGCGCCCGAGCCGCGGCCCGGACCGACAGGAATGCCCTGAGCCTTCGCCCATTTGATAAAGTCAGACACGATAAGGAAATAGCCGGGAAATTTCATCTTCTCGATGATCGAGAGTTCGAAGGCCAGCCGGTCCTCATAGTCCTTCTCGGCGAGCCCCGGCGCCGGCCCATGGACGGCGAGGCGCTTGCGAAGGCCCTCCTCCGCCTGCACCCGCAGTTCCTCGGCCTCGTCGCGCTCCATGGTGAAGCGCGGCAGGATCGGCTTCACCGTGCGCGGGCGATAGGCGCAGCGCCGGGCGATCTCGACGGTGTTGGCGAGCGCCTCCGGCAGGTCGGCGAACAACGCCATCATCTCGGCGCGGGTGCGGAAGCGGTGCTCGGGGGTGAGCTGGCGCCGGTCGCCTTCCGCCACCAGCCGGCCCTCGGCGATGCAGATCAGCGCGTCATGCGCCTCGTAGTCGTCCTGGCCGGCGAAGAACGGCTCGTTGGTCGCCACCAGCGGCAGATCGAGCCTGTAGGCGAGTTCGATCAGCGCCGTCTCGACGCGCCGCTCCTCGGCGACGCCGTGGCGCTGGATCTCGACATAGAGCCGGTCGCCGAAGAGTTCGGCAAGCGTGTGCAGCCGCTGCTCGGCCTGGTCGTGGCTGCCGGCGGCGAGCGCGCGGTCGATGGGCCCGGAAGGGCCGCCAGTCAGGGCGATGAGCCCGCCGGTGCGGCCTTCCAGCCAGTCGAGCTTGATGTGCGGCGCGCCGTCGGAGGCGGTGTCGAGGAAGGAGCGGGAGACCAGCTCCATCAGGTTCTTCCAGCCCTCCTCGCTCATCGCCAGCAGGACGACGCGCGGGCGCTGCTGGCCGGCGGGGCCGCGCGGCGCCGGGCCGGGGAAATCCACGCTGAGCGCGCAGCCGAGGATCGGCTGGATGCCGCTGCCGGCCATCTTCTCTGAGAATTCCAGCGCGCCAAACAGATTGCCGGTGTCGGTCAGCGCGATGGCGGGCTGGCGGTCCTTCTTGGCGAGCTCGGCCAGCTTGCCGATGGTGAGCGCGCCTTCCAGCAGCGAGAAGGAGGAATGGACGTGCAGATGGACGAACCCGGCATCGGCCTGCGTCATGTCCTGCTGCGCCATTTCTCACCTCTCGCGACTCGGTAGAGCGGAATGGTGGGCGCTGGGCGGGGCCGCGTCCACCAGCCTTGTTCGCTCCTCCCCGTTGTCCTCAGACCCCGGTGATGACCCCGGCCCAGATGCCGATCATGGCGACGAACAGACCGAGGGAGGCAAGGGCGGCGACTTCCTGAAGCAGAATGCGGATCATGTCGACCTCCATGGAACATATGGAGAACATGACTCCCGCAATCCACAGAATCAACCCATGTTCTTCTTTCGTTCCGACTCATGGTTGACGAGTCGGTAACGAATGGAAGCGCTCACCGGATTATCGCAGTCGCGGCGGCCAGATGAGGTCGAGCTTGACGACGAGGCCGCCGGCCAGCTCGTCGTCGATCACCACCGCGTCGCAGCGTGCCGGCCTTCCCGCCAGCACGGCATGGAAGGCCTCGACGTCGCGCGCGGCGATCTCGCCGACGCGGGCACCCTCCACATGCACCCAGATGGCGGTGGATTCGCCGGCCTGGCTCGGCAGCGGCGTCAGTTCGGCGACCCGCTCCTCGCCGGCCGAGCTGCTGCGCCCGGCGATGCGGGCGAGCACCGGCTGGTGCGCCGAGGTGCCGGCGACGTCGTAGTCGAAGGAACCGTCGCCCTTCAGCGCCGCCCTCGCCTGTGGAACGACCACGCGCTGGCCGGTCCAGCGCAGGAGAATGATGAGGGCGATGGCGACGGCGACGCCGCCCGCCAGCAGCGTCATGTGATCCTGCAGGAAATGGTCGAGCATCTCAGCGACTCGCGGCCTACGCGCCTTAGGCGACGATAGCATAAGACTACCGCCGCAGAAGGGTTCCCGTGGCGCGGGCAATCGCTCAGTCGAGCTCGACGACCTGCCCTTCGTGCAGGGTGACGCGGCGGTGCATGCGGCTGGCGAGCTCGAGATTGTGCGTGGCGATGACCGCGGCGAGGCCGGTCGCCTCCACGAGCTGCGACAGCGCGTGGAACACATGGTCCGCCGTGTGCGGGTCGAGATTGCCGGTCGGCTCGTCGGCGAGAAGCACGCGCGGCGCGTTGGCCACGGCGCGGGCGATGGCGACGCGCTGCTGCTCGCCGCCGGAGAGCTCGCCCGGCCGATGGTCGAGACGCTTGCCGAGGCCCAGATAGCCGAGCAGTTCCTTGGCCCGCGCCGCCGCCTCGCGCTTCGACAGGCCGCGGATCATCTGCGGCAGCATCACGTTCTCCTGCGCCGAGAATTCGGGGAGCAGGTGGTGGAACTGGTAGACGAAGCCGACCTCGACCCGGCGGATGCGCGTGCGCTCGGCGTCGGGCAGGCCCGCGGTGGCCGCGCCGCCGATATAGACCTCGCCGGCATCCTGGTGCTCCAGAAGGCCGGCGATGTGCAGAAGCGTCGACTTGCCGGTGCCGGACGGCGCGACGAGGGCCACAGACTGCCCCTCCCCGACCACGAAATCGGCCCCGCGCAGGATGTCGAGCGTGCCCTCGCCCTGCGCGTAGCGGCGCTCGATGCGCTCCAGCCGGAGCACGGCGTTCACGGGAGGCACCGGCTCCTCCTATTCGTAGCGCAGCGCTTCCACCGGATCGAGGCGCGCGGCGCGCCAGGACGGGTAGAGCGGAGCGAGGAAGGACAGCACCAGTGCCATCATGACGACGGTCGCGGTCTCGCCGGCATTCATTTCCGCCGGCAGGCGCGAGAGATAATAGAGCTCGGGCGAGAACAGCTCGGTGGCGGTGAGCCAGGAGATGAACTGGCGAATCTCCTCGACGTTCAGGCACACGACGAGGCCGAGCAGGAAGCCGGCCAGCGTGCCCACAACGCCGATGGCGGCGCCGGTGACGAGGAAGATGCGCATCACCGCGCCGCGCGAGGCGCCCATGGTGCGCAGGATGCCGATGTCGCGTCCCTTGTCCTTCACCAGCATGTTGAGGCCGGAGACGATGTTGAAGGCCGCCACCACCACGATCAGCGTGAGGATGAGGAACATCACGTTGCGCTCGACCTGCAACGCGTTGAAGAAGGTGGCGTTACGCTGGCGCCAGTCGATGATGTAGACCGGCCGCTCCGCCGCCGCCTGCACCTGCGAGCGCAGGCGTTCCACATTGTCGGGATTGTCGGTGTAGACCTCGATGGCGGTGACGTCGCCGTCCTTGTTGAAATAGGCTTGGCTTTCCGCCAGCGGCATGAACACGAAGGCGCTGTCATATTCCGACATGCCGATCTCGAACACCGCCGCGATCTTGTAGACCTTGATGCGCGGCGTCGTGCCCATGGGGGTCACCGCGCCACGCGGGGCGACGAGGGTGAGGTTGTCGCCCGCCTGCAGCGAGAGCTGGTCGGCGAGGCGCTTGCCAATGGCGATGCCGGAGCCCTCGTCGAAGCCTTCCAGCGTGCCCTGGCGGATATTGGCGCCGATGGCCGGCAGCGCGCGCAGATTCGCCTCCGAGAGCCCGCGCACCAGCACGCCGCCGGCATTGAAGGCCGAGGAGGCGAGCGCCTGCCCTTCCACCAGCGGCACGGCGAGCTTGATGCCCGGCACGCCGGCGATGCGCTTGGCTACCGCGTCATAGTCGGTGAGCGGGCTGTCGATCGGCTGGACGAGGATGTGGCCGTTGAGGCCGAGGATCTTCGACAAGAGCTCGGTGCGGAAGCCGTTCATCACCGCCATGACGATGATCAGCGTCGCCACCCCGAGCATGATGCCGAGGAAGGAGAAGCCGGCGATGACCGAGATGAAGCCTTCCTTGCGGCGCGCGCGCAGATAGCGCAGCGACAGCATCCATTCGAAGGCGCTGAAGGGGCGCGAGCCGGTTGGCTCCGCGACGGGGTGTGCCTTGGCCGACTTCGCCCCACGCGCTTCGCTCCGTGCCGCCGTCGCCATGTCGCTCCGCCACGCGCTCCGTTTAGCCGATCAGCCGGTGATACGCGCCAGCGCCGCCGCGACCGGCAGCGTCTCGCGCGTGCCGTCGGCACGGCGCTTCAGTTCCACCATGCCGTTCGCCAGCCCCTTGGGACCGACGATGATCTGCCAGGGCAGACCGATCAGGTCGGCCGTGGCAAATTTCGAGCCGGGCCGCTCGTCGGTGTCGTCATACAGCACGTCGATGTTGCGCGAGGCGAGCTCGGCATAGATCGCCTCGCAGGCCGCGTCCGTCGCCGCGTCGCCGACCTTGAGGTTCAGGAGGCCGACACGGAACGGCGCGATCGCCTCCGGCCAGATGATGCCGTTCTCGTCGTGCGAGGCCTCGATGATGGCGGCGGCGAGGCGCGAGGGGCCGATGCCGTAGGAGCCCATGTGCACGGGCCGCTCCACGCCGTCCGGCCCGGCGACGGTGGCGTTCATCGGCTCGGAATATTTGGTGCCGAAATAGAAGATGTGACCCACCTCGATGCCGCGGGCGGAGAGGCGCTGTCCTTCCGGAATCGCCTCGAACGCCGCCTCGTCATGCTTCTCCTCCGTGGCGGCATAAAGGCTGGTCCAGCGGTTCACGATGGTTTGCAGAGCCGCCGGATCCTGAAAGTCGACATCGCTGCCGGGCGTGTCCATGCCGAGATAGTCGGAATGGCAGAACACCTGGCTCTCGCCGGTGGAGGCGAGAATGATGAATTCGTGGCTGTGATTGCCGCCGATGGGGCCGGTGTCGGCCACCATCGGGATCGCCTTGAGGCCGAGCCGCTCGAAGGTGCGCAGATAGGCCACGAACATGCGGTTATAGGCGACGACCGCGCTCTCGAAATCGAGGTCGACCGAATAGGCGTCCTTCATCAGGAACTCGCGCGAGCGCATGACGCCGAAGCGCGGGCGCACCTCGTCCCGGAACTTCCACTGGATGTGGTAGAGGTTCAGCGGCAGGTCCTTGTAGGACTTCACATAGGCCCGGACGATCTCGGTGAGCATCTCCTCATTGGTCGGCCCGAACAGCATGTCGCGCTCGTGCCGGTCCTTGATGCGCAGCATCTCCTTGCCGTAGTCGTCGTAGCGCCCGCTCTCGCGCCACAGATCGGCCGACTGGATGGTCGGCATGAGGATCTCGATGGCGCCCGAGCGGTTCTGCTCCTCGCGCACGACGTTGCAGATCTTGTCGAGCACGCGCTTGCCCAGAGGCAGCCAGGCATAGATGCCGGCGCTCTCCTGCCGGATCATGCCGGCGCGCAGCATGAGGCGGTGCGAGACGATTTCCGCTTCCTTCGGAACTTCGCGGAGAATGGGAAGGAAATAGCGGGACAGGCGCATAAGCGGAAACTCGCGATTCGACCGCGGGAGCAGTGCGGCAATGATGGCGGAGTGAAACCGGATCGGTCGCGAAAAGACAAGCCCTCGCGCGCCTTCCGTTCGGGACGCTGCCTCAGTTTGAGGCTGCGCCTGCGGATGGTAGCCTAATTCTGTTGCAATGCACCATCGATCTATTGCAACGCAAGGATGACAAGCCCGCGTTCTTTGCTCTAAGCTGCGCTCCTCTAGAAAGAGGTCCGCTTATCGCTCCTTGAAGCGCGATGTCGGTCCAGGTCTCGGGAGGAATAACGGCAAGAAAGCCCCCCGGCAGATGCCGAAACGGCACGGAATCGGGTGTGGGCGGCCAAACAAAGCAGGCGGGACCGAGGTCCCGCCTCTTTTTTTACCTCAAGCCAAGAGTTTTGACCCAAGGTAAACTCGCCGGCGGCAGTATTTCAGTAGGTTTTGACCGGCATCGGGAACATGTCGAGCCGCAGATTCCCGGTCTCGACGCCCCAGGCGAACAGCCCGACGATCACCGCCGCGATGATGGTGGTGGCGATGGCCTTGCGCAGCAGCAGCGGACGCTGCGGCGCGCCCGGCTCGGTGCCGTCCTCGATCGCGCCGTCCTCATGCTGCGAGCGCACGCCGAAGGGCAGTACGGCGAAGATCACCGTCCACCAGACAATGAAATAGATGGCGATGTACGTACCGACGCCCATGGCTTCGCCTCACGCCTCCTCGATCTCGACAAGCGTGCCGAGAAAGTCCTTGGGATGCAGGAACAGCACCGGCTTGCCATGCGCGCCGATGCGCGGCTCGCCCGAGCCGAGCACGCGGGCGCCGGCGGCGACGAGCCGGTCACGCGCGGCGCGGATGTCCTCCACCTCGTAGCAGAGATGGTGGATGCCGCCGTCCGGGTTGCGCTCCAGGAATTTGGCGATGGGCGAGTTCTCGCCGAGCGCGCCGAGCAATTCGACCTTGGTATTGGGCAGCACGACGAAGACCGTGTTCACGCCGTGCTCGGGCTGCGGCTCGACGGCCGAGACCTCGGCCCCGAGCGTGTCGCGATAGGTGGCAATGGCCGCATCGAGGTCGGGCACCGCGATGGCGACATGGTTCAGACGGCCGATCATGCGAGCACGCTCCGGGTACTATCCGGCGCCCTTCATACCGTGATCACCAGCACATGGCAGAGCGGTTTCTTGCCCCAGGCTGCGTTCACCGAGCTGCGCACCGCACGGGTGACGGATTCGGAGACCGCGTCGGGGTCGCGCCGGCGAGGCTTGGGCAGGCCGTCGAGACAATCGAGGACCGCCTCCTCCACCACTTCGTCGAGCGGCTTGCCGCCGAGGCCGAGGCGCGGCAGGCCGGAGAGATCAATCATCGGGTCGCCCACCACCTCGCCCTTCTCGGTCATGGCAATGGCGACGGAGATGAGGCCCGAGAAGGACATGCGCCGGCGCTCGGCGACCGCCGGGTCGTCGGAACTGACCAGCACCTGCCCGTCCTTGTAGAGCCGGCCAGCGGGCACTTCCTCGATCACCTCGGCGCCGAGCGCGGGATCGGAGGAGATGAGGCGCACCATGTCGCCGTCGACGAGGCGGATCACCTCGCGCGCGCCCATGCGGCGGGCGAGGTCGGCATGCTCGGACAGATGCAGCGGCTCGCCATGCACCGGCACCGCCACCTGCGGGCGCAGCCACTGGTACATCTGCTCCAGCTCGCCCCGGCGGGGATGGCCGGAGACGTGCACCAGCGCGTCGCGGTCGGTGATGATTTTCACCCCCTGCAGCACCAGCGCATTGATGATTCGGTTCACCGCCCGCTCATTGCCGGGGATGGTGCGCGAGGAGAAGATCACCTGGTCGCCGGGCGAGAGCGCGATCTCGGGATGGTCGTCGTCGGCGATGCGGGCGAGGGCCGCGCGCGGCTCGCCCTGGCTGCCGGTGAGAATCGCCACCACCTTGTCGCGCGGCAGGAAGCCATAGGCGTCGACCGGACGGAAGGGCGGCAGGCCGTCGAGCAGATGCTGCTCGCGCGCCACCGTCACCACGCGCTCCATGGCGCGGCCGACGAGCACCACTTCCCTGCCCGCCTTTATCGCCGCCTCGGCGATAGAGCGGACACGGGCGACGTTGGAGGCGAAGGTCGTCACCGCCACGCGGTAGGGCGCGGCGGCTATCAGTTCGGCCAGCACCTGCTGCACGTCGGTCTCGGAGGGCGAGATGCCCTCGCGGAAGGCGTTGGTGGAATCGCAGACAACGGCGCGCACGCCCTCGTCGCCCAGCGCGGTGAAGCGGGCGGGATCGGTGACGTTGCCGACCACCGGGGTCGGGTCGATCTTCCAGTCGCCGGTGTGCACGACGAGACCGAGCGGCGTGCGGATGGCGAGCGCGTGGCTGTCGGGGATGGAATGGGCGACGGGGACGAACTCGACCTCGAAAGGCCCGATCTTCGCCCGCCCGCCCGAGGGCACGACATGGAACGGGATCTTCGGCGCGCCCGGCTCGCCCAGGCGGCGGGCCTCGGCCAGCGCGGCCGTGAAGGGCGTCGTGTAGACCGGGCAGCCGAGGCGCGGCCACAGGTCGACCAGCCCGCCGACATGGTCCTCATGGCCGTGGGTGATGATCAGCCCGGCGAGGTTGCCGTGCTCGGCCTCATGGGCGAGGAAGGAGACGTCCGGCATGATGATGTCGATGCCCGGCACCTCGGGCGGGGCGAAGGAGATGCCGAGGTCGACCGCGAGCCATTTGCGCCGGTTGCGCGGGCCGTAGCCATACAGCCCGAGATTCATGCCGATTTCGCCCACGCCCCCGAGGGGAGCGAAGACCAGCTCGTCCGGCCACTTGCTCACTCAATTGCCTTTCACGCTTGCGCGCCGGCCGACGGGAACACGTCGCCGGCGCTGATCGTCTCGCGCACCCCGTCCGGGCGGCGCAGAACCATAGCACCCGAAAAGTCGAGCGCCTCGAAAACTCCTTCCGACTGCCGCTCGCCGAACCGCACCGTGACCGGCTTGCCGAGGCCCGCCGCGCGCAGCACCCAGGCGTCGCGGGTGCGCGCGAACCCCTCCCCGCCGGCCCACTCAGCGAGGCGCGCGCGCATGGCGGCGTCGAGCGCGGCGAGCAGGCCGGGCGGGTCGGTCGGATAGCCGGCCGCGGTGAGATCCGTGCAGGGATAGGGCGTGTCGGCGGGATGATGAGCGCAGTTGACGCCGAAGCCGATCACCGTGGCGGTGTGTCCGCCGGGCAGCGCCGCGCCTTCCAGCAGGATGCCGGCGAGCTTGGCGCCGTCGATCAGCACGTCGTTCGGCCATTTCAGCCCGATACGCAGCGGGTCGATGCCCGTCACCGCCCGCACCGCGTCGTAGAGCGCGAGCGCCGCCACGAAGCACAGCTCCGCCTGGCGGGCGGCCGGGCCGGGGTCGGCGAGCAGCAGCGAGGCGTAGAGGTTGCCCGACTCGGAGGTCCACGGACGGCCGCGCCGGCCGCGCCCGCCGGTCTGCCGCTCGGCGACGAACCAGCGCGGCGCCGGCCCGGAGGCACGGGCCAGCGCCTCCGCATTGGTGGAGCCGATGCTGTCGAAGCGGACGACCGGGGTCGCGCCGGGCGGCTCTGCCATCCTCAGAAGAGCGCCCGCGCCGCCACGTCCGCCGCCGCCAGCAGCGGCGCCGGATAGACGAAGAACAGCAGCGTGAACAGGCCGGACACGCCCAGCACCATGCGCAGCTCGGTCGGCATGGGCTCGAAGCCCGGCGCCGGCTCGTCGAAGTACATCACCTTGACGATACGCAGATAGTAGAAAGCGCCGACCACGCTGGTGAGCACGCCGATGACGGCGAGCGTGTACAGCCCCGCCTCGATGGCGGCGAGGAAGATGTAGTATTTGGCGAGGAAGCCCGCCAGCGGCGGGATGCCGGCCAGCGAGAACATCAGCGCCGCCAGGAAGAACGCCATCAGCGGACGGGTGCGGGCGAGGCCGGCAAGGTCCTCGTAGTTCTCCACCACCCCGTCCTTGCGCCGCATCGAGAGGATGCAGGCAAAGGTGCCGAGCGTCATCGCCATGTAGATGGTCATGTAGACCAGCACGCCGCGCACGCCCTGCTCGGTGCCCGCCGCGAGGCCCACCAGCGCGTAGCCCATATGGCCGATGGAGGAATAGGCCATGAGGCGCTTGAGGTTGCGCTGGCCGATGGCGGCGAAGGAGCCGAGCGCCATGGAGGCGATGGCGACGAAGACGACGATCTGCTGCCACTGATGGGTGACGTTGGGCAGCGCCTCGGCGGCGAAGCGCACGAACACCGCCATGGCGGCGACCTTGGGCGCAGCGGCGAAGAAGGCGGTCACCGGGGTCGGCGAGCCCTCATAGACGTCGGGCGTCCACATGTGGAACGGCACGGCCGAGACCTTGAAGCACAGGCCGGCGAACATGAAGACGATGCCGAAGATCAGGCCGAGCGAGGGCTCGCGCGCCGCCTCGGCGATGCGCTCGAAATTCACCGAGCCGGTGAAGCCGTAGATCAGCGAGGCGCCGTAGAGCAGCATGCCGGACGACAACGCGCCGAGCACGAAGTACTTCAGGCCGGCCTCGGTGGAGCGCACGGAATCGCGGTTGTTGGCAGCGATCACGTAGAGCGCGAGGCTCATCAGCTCCAGGCCCATATAGAGCGCGATCAGGTCGCCGGCCGAGATCAGCATCATCATGCCGAGGGTCGACAGCAGCACCAGGATCGGGAACTCGAAACGGCTCTGCTTCTCGACCTTCAGCCACTCCACCGACATGGCGAGCGTGCCGCCCGCGCCGAGCAGCGCCAGCACCTTCAGGAAGCGGGAATATTCGTCCACCTGGAAGGAGCCGCCGAACAGCGTCGCCTCGGACGGGCCGAGCAGCACGAGCACCAGCGCCGCGAACAGTGCGGCGAGCGTCAGGCCGTTCACCGTGTCGGTCGACTTCGGGCCGACGATGGCGCCGAACAGCAGCAGCAGGATAGCCGAGACGGCGAGCAGCAGTTCCGGCAGCGCGGGGCCGAGCGCAGCGAGGGTGAAGGTCATCGAAGGGGCTCCGCGAAGGTCATGTGTCGGATCATGGCAGCATCAGCGCGGCGGCCTTGACGGCGCCGGCGGCGACGTCGGCGCGCGCGACGATCGCGCCCACCGCCACGTTGCAGGCGTCGAGGATCGGCTGCGGCCAGACGCCGAAGAGGATAGTGAGCAGCAGCAACGGCACGAGCGAGAGCATCTCGCGCCCGCTGAGGTCGGTCAGCCCCTTCAGGCTCTCCTTCTCCAGCGCCCCGAAGATCACCCGGCGGTAGAGCCAGAGCGCATAGGCGGCGGAGAGGATGACGCCGGTGGTGGCGAAGAAGGCGACCCAGGTGTTGCGGCCGAAGGTGGCCAGCAGGGTCAGGAACTCGCCGATGAAGCCCGAGGTGCCCGGCAGGCCGACATTGGCCATGGTGAACACCATGAACACCGTTGCGTAGAGCGGCATGCGGTGGACGATGCCGCCATAGGCCGCGATCTCGCGGGTGTGCATGCGGTCATAGATCACGCCGACGCACAGGAACAGCGCGCCCGACACGAAGCCGTGGCTGACCATCTGGAACACCGCGCCCTGGATACCCTCTTGGGTCAGGGTGAAGATGCCCATAGTCACGTAGCCCATATGAGCGATCGAGGAGTAGGCGATCAGCTTCTTGATGTCCTCCTGCATCAGGGCGACCAGCGAGGTGTAGACGATCGCGATCACCGAGAGCGTGAAGACGAAGGGCGCGAAATAGGCCGACGCCTCCGGGAACATGGGCAGGCTGAAGCGCAGGAAGCCGTAGCCGCCCATCTTCAGCAGGATGCCCGCCAGGATGACCGAGCCGGCGGTCGGCGCCTCGACATGGGCGTCGGGCAGCCAGGTGTGCACCGGCCACATCGGCATCTTCACCGCGAAGGAGGCGAAGAAGGCGATCCACAGCCAGTACTGCATGCGGGACGGGAAGCCGTGCTTGAGCAGCACCGCGATGTCGGTCGTGCCCGCCTGCCAGTACATGGCCATGATGGCGAGCATCATCAGCACCGAGCCGGCGAGCGTGTAGAGGAAGAACTTGAAGGTGGCGTAGATGCGCCGCTTGCCGCCCCAGATGCCGATGATGAGGAACATCGGGATCAGGCCGCCTTCGAAGAAGATGTAGAACTGCAGCAGGTCCAGAGACGCGAAGGTGCCGATCATCAGCGTCTCGAGCACCAGGAAGCAGATCATGTACTCCTTGACGCGCACATGGATCGATTCCCAGCTCGCCAGGATGCACATCGGCATCAGGAGCGTGGTGAGCAGCAGGAAGGGCAGCGAGATGCCGTCGACGCCCATGCGGTAGGCGGCGAAGTCGCCGAGCCAGGCCCGGTGCTCGACGAACTGGAACTCGGTGCCGGCCATGTCGAAGCCGGCCAGCAGCAGCAGCGAGATAACGAAGGTGACGAGCGTCGCCCACAGCGCCACCCAGCGGGCGTTGCGCTGCGCGACCTCGTCGTCGCCGCGGATCATCAGGACGATGAGCAGCGCGCCGACGAGCGGCAGGAAGGTGACGACGGAAAGGATGGGCCAGTCGTACATCAGTGCGCGCCCCCGAACATGAACCAGGTGATGAGGGCCGCGACGCCCACCAGCATCACGAACGCATAGTGGTAGAGATAGCCGGTCTGCAGCCGCACCACCCGGTTGGTGACGTCGATGACGCGGGCGGAGACGCCGTTCGGGCCGTAGCCGTCGATGACGCGCATGTCGCCCTGCTTCCACAGGAAGGTGCCGAGCCACATGGCCGGGCGCACGAACAGGAAGTCGTAGATCTCGTCGAAGTACCACTTGTTGAGCAGGAAGCGGTACAGCACATCGTTCTGCTTCGCGAGCGCCTTCGGCACCGCGGTGTCGGCGATGTACATCCAGTAGGCGACCAGGAAGCCGAGCACCATCATCACCGTCGGCGACCACTTGGCCCAAGCCGGGATGTGGTGGATCTCCTCGAGGATCTTGTTCTCCGTGCCCATGAAGATGGACTCGCGGAAGAAGTGGTCGACGTCGTGCCCGACGAAGTACGGGTAGAAGATCATGCCGGCGAAGACGGCGCCGATGGCCAGCACGCCGAGCGGCACCAGCATGGTGAGCGGCGATTCATGCGCATGCTCGTAGTGATGGTGGTCGTGCGGATGGCCATGGAAGGTCATGAACATCTGCCGCCAGGTGTAGAACGAGGTCAGCGCCGCGGCGGCCACCGTCATGATGAAGGCATAGCTCGACACCGGGCTATGGCTCATGAACGCGCTCTCGATGATCGCGTCCTTGGAGAAATAGCCGGCGGTGAAGGGGAAGCCGGTGAGCGCCAGGCCGCCGATCAGCATGGTGGCGTAGGTGAAGGGGATCTTCCGCCACAGCCCGCCCATGTGCCGCATGTCCTGCTCATGGTGCATCGCGTGGATCACCGAGCCGGCGGCAAGGAACAGCAGCGCCTTGAAGAAGCCGTGCGTGAACAGGTGGAAGATGCCGACCGAATAGGCGCCGGCGCCCAATGCCACGAACATGTAGCCGAGCTGCGAGCAGGTCGAGTAGGCAATGACGCGCTTGATGTCGTTCTGCACGCAGCCGACGGTGGCGGCGAAGATCGCGGTCGAGGCGCCGACGAACATCACCACGTTGAGCGCGGTCTGCGACAGCTCGAACAGCGGCGACAGGCGCGCCACCATGAACACGCCGGCGGTCACCATGGTCGCGGCATGGATGAGCGCGGAGACCGGGGTCGGGCCTTCCATCGCGTCCGGCAGCCAGGTGTGCAGGCCGAGCTGGGCCGACTTGCCCATGGCGCCGACGAACAGCAGCAGGCAGATGACGGTCGGCGCGTGCCACTCATGGCCGAGGAACAGGATGTTCTTGTCCATCAGCGAGGGCGCCGTGGCGAAGACCTGCTCGAAGGCGACCGAGCCGGTCATCAGGAACACGGCGAAGATGCCGAGCGCGAAGCCGAAATCGCCGACGCGGTTGACCACGAAGGCCTTGATCGCCGCGGCGCAGGCCGACGGCTTGTCGTACCAGAAGCCGATCAGCAGATAGGAGGCGAGGCCCACGCCCTCCCAGCCGAAGAACAGCTGGACCAGATTGTCGCTGGTCACCAACATCAGCATGGCGAAGGTGAAGAGCGAGAGATACGCGAAGAAGCGCGGCCGGCTCGGGTCCTCGTGCATGTACCCCATGGAATAGAGGTGCACGAGCGAGGAGACGGTGGTGACGAGCACCAGCATCACCGCGGTCAGCGTGTCGACGCGGATCGCCCAGGTGACGTCGAGGTCGCCCGAGGCCATCCAGGTGAACAGCTCAATCGTGCCTTCCTGCCCGCCGAACGCCGTCTGGAAGAAGACGATCCAGGAGAAGAAGGCGGAGACGAAGAGCAGGCCGGTGGTGACGAGCTCGGAGGCCCGCGCGCCGATCAGCCGGCCGAACAGGCCGGCGACGAGGAAGCCGACGAGAGGGAGGAAGACGATCGCCTGATACATGGGAGCGCGCTCAGCCCTTCATCGTGTTGATGTCCTCGACGGCGATCGAACCGCGGTTGCGGTAGAACACCACGAGGATGGCGAGGCCGATGGCGGCCTCGGCGGCGGCGGCCGTCAGCACGAACAGGGCGAAGACCTGGCCGACGATGTTGCCGAGGAAGACCGAGAAGGCGACGAGGTTGATGTTCACCGCCAGCAGGATGAGCTCGACCGACATCAGGATGACGATCACGTTCTTCCGATTGAGGAAGATGCCGAGCGTGCCGAGCGTGAACAGGATCGCCGCGACGGTCAGGTAGTGCGGAAGACCGATCACCATGCTCAGAGCCCCTTGCCGGACGGCACCTTGACGACGTCGATCGCCATCGCCTTGGTGCGCGCGTTCTGGACCGGGACGCTCTGGCGCTTGACGTTCTCCTTGTGGCGGAGCGTCAGCACGATGGCGCCGATCATGGCGACCAGCAGGATGAGGCCGGCCGCCTGGAAGAAGAAGACGTAGTCGGTGTAGAGCACCCGGCCGATCTGCACCGCGTTCGACGCGCCCGGCGCGGCCGAGGCGACGGCCCCGGTGACGCCCTCGCCGAAGGTCCAGGTGCCTAGCACCAGCACAAGCTCGGCGAGGAAGACGAGGCCGACCAGCACGCCCACCGGCAGGTACTGCAGGAAGCCCTGGCGCAGCTCGACGAAGTCGACGTCGAGCATCATCACCACGAACAGGAACAGCACCGCCACCGCACCGACATAGACGACGACCAGCAGCATGGCGAGGTACTCGGCGCCGATCAGGATGAACAGGCCCGAGGCGTTCACGAAGGTCAGGATCAGGAACAGGACCGAGTGGACCGGGTTGCGCGAGGCGATGACCATGAAGGCCGACGCCACGGCGACGCCGGCGAACAAATAGAAGAACAGCGCGGCGAGGCTCATGCCCGGCACCCCTCAGTCTCGCCCAGGCGCACGGCGCCGGGTGCCTTTGCGGCATTCATCTTCGTCACGTCCCCAACCCCCAGCGCGCTCAACGGTACGGCGCGTCCAGCGCCATGTTGCGCGCGATCTCGCGTTCCCAGCGGTCGCCGTTCGCGAGCAGCTTGGCCTTGTCGTAATAGAGCTCCTCGCGCGTCTCGGTGGCGAACTCGAAGTTCGGCCCCTCGACGATGGCGTCCACCGGGCAGGCTTCCTGGCAGAAGCCGCAGTAGATGCACTTCACCATGTCGATGTCGTAACGCGTGGTGCGGCGGGTGCCGTCGTTGCGGCGCGGGCCGGCCTCGATGGTGATGGCCTGCGCCGGGCAGATGGCCTCGCAGAGCTTGCAGGCGATGCAGCGCTCTTCCCCGTTCGGGTAGCGGCGCAGCGCGTGCTCGCCGCGGAAGCGCGGGCTCACCGGCCCCTTCTCGAAGGGGTAGTTCAGCGTCGCCTTCGGCTTGAAGAAGTAGCGCATCGCCAGGAAGAACGCCGAGACGAACTCGGTGAGCAGCAGCTGACGTGCGGCCAGATCCAACCTCATGTCGCTCTCCTCACTCGGCCATGGCCGCGGCGAGGCCGAAGCCCAGCAGCGGCATCGAGACGGCAAACACCCGGATCACCGTCTTCCACCACGAAACCACGCCATCGAGCTCGGTGGCGCTAAGCTTGCGGCCTTCCTTCGAGCTGCGGATCGACGTCTCGACCATTCCCGGCAGGATGTACCACTCGACGAGGCCGAACAGGCCGCCGGCCAGCGCCCCGATCCAGCCGATGGCCGAGGCTTCGACGAGGGTGGTGATGAGGCTCTGATCCATCTCAGCCTCCAACTCCCGTGAAGTGCAGCACACTCGCCACGATCACCACCATCGCCAGCGAGATCGGCAGGAACACCTTCCAGCCGAGACGCATGAGCTGGTCGTAGCGGTAGCGCGGAACCATGGCCTTCACCATGGCGAACATGAAGAAGACGAACAGGACCTTAAGCAGGAACCAGACGATGCCCGGCACCCAGGTGAAGGGCGCAACCGGAACCGGCGGCAGCCAGCCGCCGAGGAACAGGATGGTGGTAAGCGCACACATGGTCATGATCGCCACGTATTCGCCGAGCATGAACATCATGTAGGGCGTCGAGCCGTATTCCACCATGAAGCCGGCGACGAGTTCGGATTCCGCCTCGCCCAGGTCGAAGGGCGGGCGGTTCGTCTCGGCCAGCGCCGAGACGAAGAAGATCACGAACATCGGGAACAGCGGCAGCCAGTACCAGCCGAGCAGGCCCCACTGGGAGTCCTGCGCCTCGACGATGGCGGAGAGGTTCAGCGAGCCGGCGCAGAGCAGCACGGTGACGATGACGAAGCCGATGGAGACCTCGTAGGACACCATCTGCGCCGCCGCGCGCAGCGCCGAGAGGAACGGGTACTTCGAGTTCGAAGCCCAGCCGCCCATGATCACGCCATACACGCCGAGCGAGGAGATGGCGAAGATGTAGAGCACGCCGACATTGATGTCGGCGACGACCCAGCCCGCATCGAGCGGCACCACCGCCCAGGCGGCGAGCGCCAGCAGGCAGGTGACGAAGGGCGCCAGCAGGAACACGCCCTTGTTCGAGCCGTCCGGGATCACCGGCTCCTTCAGCACGAACTTGAGCAGATCGGCGAAGGACTGGAACAGGCCGAAAGGACCGACCACGTTCGGGCCGCGGCGCAGTTGCACCGCCGCCCAGATCTTGCGGTCGGCGAGCAGCACATAAGCGACGACGATCAGCAGCCCGACGAGCAGGGCAAGGCTCTGCGCGGCGATGATGACGACTTGGAGAAGCGTGTCGAGCCAGGTCTGGTTCATGTGCTCCCTCCCCTCACTCGGCCGCCGCCGCGAGGCGGCTGTGGGCGAGCGCGGAGCATTCGGCCATCACGGCGGAGGCGCGGGCGATCGGGTTGGTGAGGTAGAAATCGGTGACGGCGGCCTTGAACGCCCCGCTCGCCGGATTGCCGCCGCCCGCGCCTGCCAGCGCGATCAGCGCCGCCGGGTCGGCCGGCTCGACATGGTCGAGGCGGGCGAGGTGCGGATGGGCGGCATAGAGCTTCGAGCGCAGCTCGCCGAGGCTGTCGAAGGGCAACTTGTGGCCGATGACGTCGGAGAGCGCACGCAGCACCGCCCAGTCCTCGCGGGCCTCCCCGGGCGGGAAGGCGGCGCGGTTGGCGAGCTGCGCCCGGCCTTCCGTGTTCACATAGGTGCCGGACTTCTCCGTATAGGCCGCGCCCGGCAGGATGACGTCGGCGCGGTGGGCGCCGCGGTCGCCGTGGGTGCCGAGATAGACCACGAAGGCGCCGGGGGCGATGTCGATCTCGTCCGCGCCGAGCGCGAAGAGGACGTCGACGCCGCCCGGATTGGTCATGGCCACCGCGTCGAGGCCGCCCTCGCCCGGCACCGCGCCGATGTCGAGCGCGCCCACGCGGGAGGCTGCGTTGTGCAGCACCGAGAAGCCGTTCCAGCCGTCCTTGACCGCACCGACGGAGACCGCGAGGCGGGTGGCGAGCGCCAGCACCGCCGCGCCGTCGGGGCGGGCGAGCGCGCCCTGCCCGATCAGGATCAGCGGGCGCTGGGCGTTCTTCAGCGTGTCGGCGAAGGTGCCGCTGCCGACGAGGTCGACCAGCGTGTCCGAGCCGGCGCCGAGATAGTCATAGGGGTAGGTCAGGTCGACATGCTCGCCGATCAGGCCGATCGGGAAATTACCCTGCAGCCAGCGCTTGCGGATGCGGGCGTTGAGCACGCTCGCTTCCAGGCGCGGGTTGGAGCCGATGATCAGCAGCGCGTCCGCCTGCTCGATGCCGGCGATGGAGCTGTTGAACAAATAGCTCGCACGGCCGAGCGAGGGGTCGAGCTTCGCCCCGTCCTGCCGGCAGTCGATATTGGCCGAGCCGAGGGAGGCGAGCAGCGTCTTGAGCGCGAAGGCTTCCTCGACCGAGGCGACGTCGCCGATCAGCCCGCCGATGCGGTTGCCCGGCACGCCCTTCACCTTGGCGGCGATGGCGGCGAAGGCCTCCGGCCAACTCGCCGACTTCAGCTTGCCGCCGACGCGCACATAGGGCCGGTCGAGGCGCTGGGTCTTCAGCCCGTCCCAGATATAGCGGGCCTTGTCGGAGATCCACTCCTCGTTCACGTCCTCGTTGAGACGCGGGAGGACGCGCATGACCTCGCGGCCGCGGGTGTCGACGCGGATGTTGGAGCCGACCGCGTCCATCACGTCGACGGATTCGGTCTTCACCAGCTCCCACGGGCGGGCGTGGTAGGCATAGGGGCGCTGGGTGAGCGCGCCGACCGGGCAGAGGTCGGCGACGTTGCCCTGCAGTTCGGAAGAGAGCGCCGCCTCGAGATAGGTGGTGATCTCCATGTCCTCGCCGCGGCCGATGGCGCCGAGCTCGGCGACGCCGGCGACTTCGGTGGTGAAGCGCACGCAGCGGGTGCACTGGATGCACCGCGTCATGGAGGTCTTGATCAGCGGGCCGATATACTTGTCCTCGACCGCGCGCTTGTTCTCGGCATAGCGGGACGTGTCCACGCCATAGGCCATGGCCTGGTCCTGCAGGTCGCACTCGCCGCCCTGGTCGCAGATCGGGCAGTCGAGCGGGTGGTTGATGAGCAGGAACTCCATCACCCCTTCGCGCGCCTTCTTCACCATGGGGCTCTTGGTGAGCACCACGGGCGGCTCGCCATTCGGGCCAGGGCGCAGGTCGCGCACGTTCATGGCGCAGCTCGCGGTCGGCTTGGGCGGACCGCCCTTCACCTCGACCAGGCACATGCGGCAATTGCCGGCGATCGACAGGCGCTCGTGGAAGCAGAAGCGCGGGATCTCCGCGCCGGCCGCCTCGCAGGCCTGCAGCAGCGTGTATTCCGCGGGAACATCAAGCTCGATGTCGTCGACGATGATCTTGGCCATGATGTTCTCTCACTCCGCCGCGACAGGCACCGGGACGGGGTCGGAATGCGGGTTCGCCGCATATTGGTCGATCCGCCGCTCGATCTCGCCGCGGAAGTGCCGGATCAGGCCCTGCACCGGCCAGGCCGCCGCGTCGCCGAGGGCGCAGATGGTGTGACCCTCGACCTGCGTCGTGACCTGAAGCAGCAGGTCGATCTCGCGCTTCTGCGCGCGGCCGGCGACCATGCGGTCGAGCACCCGCCACATCCAGCCCGTGCCCTCACGGCAGGGGGTGCACTGGCCGCAGCTCTCGTGCCGGAAGAAGTAGGAGATGCGGGCGATGGCTTTGACCACATCCGTGGTCTTGTCCATCACCAGCACGCCGGCTGTGCCGAAGCTCGACTTCACGGCGCGGCAGCCGTCGAAGTCCATGATCAGGTCGTCGCACTGGTCGGCGGGGATGATCGGGCAGGAGGCGCCGCCGGGGATGATGGCGAGCAGGTTATCCCAGCCGCCGCGCACGCCGCCACCATGCTTCTCGATCAGCTCCTTGAACGGGATGCCCATCGCCTCTTCGACGATGCAGGGCGTGTTCACATGGCCGGAGATGCCGAACAGCTTGGTGCCGACATTGTTCGCGCGGCCGATGCCGGCGAACCACGCCGCCCCGCGGCGCAGGATGGTCGGCGCCACCGCGATGGATTCGACGTTGTTGACCGTGGTGGGGCAGCCATAGAGGCCGACATTGGCCGGGAAAGGCGGCTTCAGGCGCGGCTGGCCCTTCTTGCCCTCCAGGCTCTCCAGCAGCGCGGTCTCCTCGCCGCAGATATAGGCGCCGGCGCCGTGGTGGACATAGATGTCGAAGTCCCAGCCATGGACGTTGTTCTTGCCGATCAGGCCCGCCTCATAGGCCTGGTCCACCGCCGCTTGCAGGTGCTCGCGCTCGACGATGAACTCGCCGCGCACATAGATGTAGGCGGCGTGTGCGCCCATGGCGAAGCCGGCGATTAGGCAGCCTTCGACCAGATGGTGCGGGTCGTGGCGCAGGATCTCGCGATCCTTGCAGGTGCCCGGCTCGGATTCGTCGGCGTTGACGACGAGGTAGTGCGGGCGCCCGTCATTGTTCTTGGGCATGAACGACCACTTGAGGCCGGTCGGGAAGCCGGCGCCGCCGCGCCCGCGCAGGCCCGAGGCCTTCATGTGCTCGATGATGAAGTCGCGGCCGGCGTCGAGCAGCAGCTTGGTGCCGTCCCACGAGCCGCGCTTGCGCGCGCCGTCCAGCCCCCAGTCGTGGTGGCCGTAGATGTTGGTGAAGATGCGATCCTTGTCGGCAAGCATGGTTCGCTCCTCAATCCGCCTTCTTCTCGCCACCCGGAGGCGGCGCGACCGGCTTCGCGGGCTTCTCGCTGTCGGCATTGCCGGCCGCTTCCACGGCCTTGGCCGGCGGCGGCGCGGCGGGAGCCGGGTCGCTCTTGGGCGGAGGCGGCGGAGCCGCAGCGGCAGCCGCCGGCGGCGGGGCGGCTGGGGTCGCCTCGGCATTGGCGCGGGCGGCGATCGCCTCGCGGGCCAACGCGAGGCCGGCGCCCTGCCCGACCATCGAGCCGTCGAACAGTTCCGGCGAGGTCAGCACGCGAAGGCCCGTGACCGGCTCGGAACTATGGCGCGCGATCTGCGGGCCGGCATCCGGCTTCTCGCCACGCTCGAAAGCGTCGAGAATCCGCTCGAGGTCCGCAGGCGTGAGGTCCTCGTAGACGTCCTTCCACACCTGGATCATCGGCGCGTTCACGCAGGTGCCGGCGCATTCCACCTCTTCCCAGGAGAAGTCGCCGTTCTCCGACAGGTGGAACTGCTCCTCGTGGATGCGGTGCTTGCACACGTCCATCAGCTCGCCGGCGCCGCGCAGCATGCAGGGCGTGGTGCCGCATACCTGGATGTGCGCCTTCTTGCCGACCGGGTTCAGCTGGAACTGCGTGTAGAAGGTCGCGATCTCGTAGACGCGGATGGGCGCCATGCCGAGCATGTCGCCGACATAGCGCATCGCCGGCTCGGACACCCAGCCGCCCGCCTGCTCCTGCGCACGCATGAGCAACGGGATCACCGCGCTGGCCTGCCGGCCCGCCGGATATTTCGCGATGGTCTTCTGCGCCCAGTCGAGGTTCTCGTCCGTGAACGCAAAGTTCTCGGGCTGAACCTCTCTTGGCGCAAGCCTACGGACAGACATGCCGTACCCTTCCGATCGAACCGCCGGCCTCCCGGCTCAGCGGTCCACTTCTCCGAACACGATGTCCAGCGATCCGAGGATCGCCGAGACGTCCGCGAGCATGTAGCCGCGGCAAAGGAAATCCATCGCCTGAAGATGCGCGAAGCCCGGTGCGCGGATCTTGCAGCGATAGGGTTTGTTGGTGCCGTCGGCGACGAGATAGACGCCGAACTCGCCCTTGGGCGCTTCCACCGCGGCGTAGACCTCGCCGGCGGGAACGTGGAAGCCTTCCGTATAGAGCTTGAAGTGGTGGATGAGCGCTTCCATCGAGCGCTTCATCTCGCCGCGCTTGGGCGGCACGATCTTGTTGTCGACGGCCGAGACGGGACCGGATTCCTTCAGGAGGCGGTCGCAGCACTGGCGCATGATCTTCGCCGACTGCCGCATCTCCTCCATGCGGATGCAGTACCGATCGTAATTGTCGCAGTTCTTGCCGATCGGGATGTCGAATTCGAGCTCGTCATAGCACTCGTAGGGCTGCGACTTGCGCAGGTCCCACGCCGCGCCCGAGCCGCGCACCATCACGCCGGAGAAGCCCCAGGCGAAGGCGTCTTCGAGCGAAACGATGCCGATGTCGACATTGCGCTGCTTGAAGATGCGGTTGTCGGTGAGCAGGCCTTCGAGGTCGTCCATGAACGGCCCGAAAGTGTCGCACCAGGCGGCGATGTCCTCGATCAGCGCGCGCGGCAGGTCCTGGTGGACGCCGCCCGGCCGGAAATACGCGGCGTGCATGCGCGAGCCGGAGGCGCGCTCATAGAACACCATGAGCTTCTCACGTTCCTCGAAGCCCCACAGCGGCGGCGTGAGCGCGCCGACGTCGAGCGCCTGCGTGGTCACGTTGAGCATGTGGGAGAGGATGCGGCCGATCTCGGAATAGAGCACGCGGATGAGCTGGCCGCGCTTGGGCACCTCGATGTCGAGCAGGCGCTCGATGCCGAGGCAGAAGGCGTGCTCCTGGTTCATCGGCGCGACATAGTCGAGCCGGTCGAAATAGGGCACGGCCTGGAGATAGGTCTTGGCCTCGATCAGCTTCTCGGTGCCGCGGTGGAGCAAGCCGATATGCGGATCGACGCGCTCGACGATTTCGCCGTCGAGCTCGAGGATCAGACGCAAAACGCCATGCGCCGCAGGGTGTTGCGGGCCGAAGTTGATCTGGAAGTTGCGGACGTTGGGATCGACCTTGGCGGGGATGTTCATCTTCTCGTCCTCGCCTCAGCCCGCCTTCGGGCCGGTGGCCTTCTCGTCGCCCGGGAGCACGTATTCCGGCCCCTCCCACGGCGACAGGAAGTCGAAGTTGCGGAACTCCTGCGCGAGCTTCACCGGCTCGTAGACCACGCGCTTGCGCTCGTCGTCGTAGCGCACCTCGACGAAGCCCGTGGTCGGGAAGTCCTTGCGCAGCGGATAGCCGTCGAAGCCGTAGTCGGTCAGGATCCGGCGCAGCTCGGGATGGCCCGAGAACATGATGCCGTACATGTCGAACGCCTCGCGTTCGAACCAGAAGGCGCCCGGGAAGACCGCGGTGGCGGAAGCGACCGGCGTGGTCTCGTCGGTCTCGACCTTCACGCGGATGCGCGCGTTCAGCGTCGGCGACAGCAGGTGGTAGACGACGTCGAAGCGCTTCTCGCGCTTCGGCCAGTCGACGCCGCAGACGTCGATGAAGCTGACGAACTTGCAGGACGGGTCGTCGCGCAGGAAGGTGAGCAGGCCGGTCACCTTCGCGGCGTCGGCGATCAAAGTGAGCTCGCCATAGGCGACCACCACCTCCTCGACGACATCCGGCAGGGCTTCCTTCACATGCGCGCCCAGCTCAGTCAGCGTCTCGTCCATTTCGCTTCGAACCCTCAGCGCTCGATCGTGCCGGTGCGGCGGATTTTCTTCTGCAGCAGCAGCACGCCGTACAGCAGGGCCTCCGCCGTGGGCGGGCAGCCGGGAATGTAGATGTCGACCGGCACGATGCGGTCGCAGCCGCGCACGACCGAATAGGAATAGTGGTAGTAGCCGCCGCCATTGGCGCAGCTGCCCATGGAGATGACGTAACGCGGCTCCGGCATCTGGTCGTAGACCTTGCGCAGGGCCGGGGCCATCTTGTTGGTCAGCGTGCCGGCGACGATCATGACGTCAGACTGGCGCGGCGACGCGCGCGGCGCGAAGCCGAAGCGCTCCACGTCGTAGCGCGGCATCGAGGTCTGCATCATCTCGACCGCGCAGCAGGCGAGGCCGAAGGTCATCCACATCAGCGAGCCGGTGCGGGCCCAGTTGATGAGCTCGTCGGTCGCGGTGACGAGGAAGCCCTTGTCGGCCAGCTCGGCATTCACCTCGACGAAGAACGGATCGGTGGTACCGACCGGCTTGCCGGTGTTCGGATCGATGATGCCGCGGGCCGCGGGGGCAACCAGCGGGCTATTCGCGCTCAATCCCATTCGAGCGCTCCCTTCTTCCACTCATAGACGAAGCCGACGGTCAGCACGGCGAGGAACACCATCATCGACCAGAAGCCGAAGCCGCCGAGCTCCCGGAAGGTAATCGCCCACGGAAACAGGAATGCGACTTCGAGATCGAAAATGATGAAGAGGATGGAGACCAGGTAGAAGCGGACGTCGAACTTCATGCGCGCGTCGTCGAACGCATTGAAGCCGCATTCATAGGCCGACATCTTCTCCGGATCGGGCCGGCTGAAGGCGACCAGGAACGGCGCGACGAGGAGAGCCAGGCCGATCACCGCCGAGATGCCGATAAAAATGACGACGGGCAGATAATCCTGCAGCAGGCTGCTCATGGATGGGATCCTCCCGTGCCAGCATACGTCATCGATCGTGCTATCGCAGTTGCGAAATATTCAAAGCACGCGGGCAGGCTTATCGCACCACCCTAGCCGAGGCAAGGGCATCTGAAGCCATTCAGGCATGTCTGGCATACAGAATTCACAGAGTGCAAGCGAGCCCTGCCCTTTCGGGAGCACGGAGCCCCGGCGCGACCCGAAATAGAGGCAATTGGCGGTATTTGGCGCATATTTTTTGGCGCCCCCGGCATCGACGAAAACGACCGCACGGGGCAGCCGGACGCCCCTGCGCGAGCGGATCATATTACCTCCGCTTGCAAGAACCCGGCCCGGTGCGGCGGTACGCCACTAGGCGTCCGGCGTCTTGAGGACGTCCTCGGCATCGAGCGCCACGGGTCCCTGCCCCGCGCCGAGCTTGCGCAGCGCTGCCGCCTCGATGCGGGAGCGGTACTGCTCGAAGCGGGCGAGCCGCTCGGCGCGGTCGGCGGCGGGGCGATTCTCCAGCCGGTCGAGCGCGTCCCAGCTCACCAGGCAATCGACGAGGTCGTGATCGCCCCGGAAGCGGAAGCGGACGGCCCGGCGCTCCAGCAGGTCGTCCGGCGGCATGGCGGAATGGTGCAGCATCGGCGCCTCCTTCTCTTCCGACAACGATCGGGAGCGAGGGAGGTTCAACCCGCCAACGTCGGGCGAGCCTCAGCGGCTGTCGTCCATGCGATCGCGGCAGTAGTAGCCGACGAGGCACTGGCTCTGGTCGGCCGTGCGAATCCAACGCGGCGTGGCGCTGTGCTCCGCGTCGCAATAGCCGGGGCCGGAGACCAGGCGCTGGAAGTCGCTTCCGGTGGCCATCACCACCTGCCCGCGCTCCTGCACCAGCGCGCTGGCGGCAGCGCAGGTCATGTCGAGGGAATTCGGCATGTCCTGCGCCAGGGCGGGCATGGCCGCCAGCACAAGTGGGAGGGACAACAGAGCCGTTCGCATGATCGCCTCGCCATCGCAGAGGGGCCGCGGCCCCGTTGACGGCGCGAAACTACGCCAGATCAGGCAGGGCCGCGAGATGGCGCAGGCGGCCGGCGCGAACAAAAGATCGGGATGTCAGGTGAAGCGGCAGACGCGTCGCGGCGCCGGACTCGATGTGCTGAAGCATCACTCCCCGACCGGCCCGGCGATCGCGCGGCATTTGCTGGCCGTGCCACGGACCACGCACTACAATCACACCAGTCCCGCTCGCAGGGTCCATCGACGGTTGGATGACGGTCGCCGATGCGGCAGGATCGCCTGCCGTTGCCGTGCCGCACGGAACCATCCTTGGTCTTGCACCTCGCCCCTGGAGGGATGATGCATCGAACTGCCTATGAGCATGGACGCCAGTTCTTCGAACTATATTGGCGGCCGGAGTTTTCGCAGATCATCGAGCTGGGCAGCCAGGATGTGAACGGCACGCTCCGCGACCATTGCCCGGCGGGAGCGACCTATGTCGGGATCGATATGGAGCCGGGAAAGGGCGTCGATCTCGTGGTCGGCGCCGGGGAGCCTTTGCCGATTGAGGCGGGCAGCGTCGACGTCGCGGTCACGAGCTCGGCCTTCGAGCACGACGTGTGCTTCTGGGAGACCTTCCTGGAGCTGGTCCGGGTGCTGAAGCCGGGCGGTCTGCTCTACGTCAACGCACCCGGCAACCACGCATTCCACCGCTATCCGGTCGACTGCTGGCGCTTCTATCCCGACGCCGGCCACGCCCTGGCCCTGTGGGCCACGCGGCGCGGCATGGAGGTCGAGCTGGTGGAATCCTTCGTCGCCGCCCCCGCGGCCGAGGGATGGGCCGATTTCATCGCGGTGTTCCGCAAGGCCGGCGGCCCGCCGCTGCAGCGCAAGGGACGTATCGCCGACCAGACGATGGCGGCGAACATCCACGACATCGCGCTCGCCGATCCGATGGCCGTGGAGAAGGAGAGCGGAGCCACATGGGACATGTTGGCAAACGCGGAGCTGGCTGAACGGCTGGAGCGAAGCAAGGCGGCTCTTGCATCTGCCGGCTCCGAGGTGGCAGAGATCAGAGCCGCTATCGACGCACTCGATCAGCGGGTCATCGAGATGGATACCGCACGGGCTCGGGCGGAAGGCGAGTTGGCGCGAGCAAACGGCGAGCTTGCCCAAATCAAGGGGAGCACCGCCTGGCGGGTTCTCGCGCCGGTCCTGCGATGGTTCGGCTAGCGGGGATCGCTGCAGGTTTTGTCCCGACCGTGCTCGGCACACGAGAGAACAAACGGCAGCCAAAAGTGTCACGGCGCCGGCCGGAAAAGTGTCGCGGATTTTGTAGAAGTCGACGCAAGTCATTGCGATGAATGGCGGGAGTGACGGGGCTCGAACCCGCGACCTCCGGCGTGACAGGCCGGCGCTCTAACCAACTGAGCTACACCCCCAACGACGGGCCGCAGCGGGCCGCGCGTCGAGTGCGGCGGGTGTTAAGGCAGCCCCCGCCGGGTGTCAAGCATGTCCAGCCGGCTTTCCAAGGCTTAACTCGCCAAGGCATAACTCACCAGGGCCCGACCTCAGCCAGGGAGCTGTGGACGCCGCTTGATGAGCAGCGCGTCGGCAAGCGCCATCGCCGCGATCAGCAGCGGCACGGAGAGGAAGGTGCCCGCCGGTCCCCACAGCCAGGTCCAGAACGCCATGGACAGGAAGACCGCGAAAGGATTGAGCGCCACCCGCCGGCCGATGATGAGCGGGGTGAGGAACTGGCCCTCTATGCTGGTGATCATCAGGAAGAACGCCGCCGGCAGCATTGCCTCGAGGATTCCGGGAAAGGTGACGATGCCGGCGACCGCCAGGATCAGCGTCATCACCGCCGGCCCGACATAGGGAACATAGTTCAGCACGCCGGCCGCCGCGCCCCAGAGCGGCGGGTTGGGCAGGCCGAGAGCCCAGGTCATCAGCGCGGTGGCGAGGCCGAGGCCGATATTGATGAAGGTCGCGGTGACGAGATAGGCGCCGAGACGGTCCTCGATCTCGCGGAACACGCGCAGCGCCGTCAGCCGCGCCGAGCGCGGCCCCATCACCTGCACCACGCGCCGCTTGATCTGCACCCGCCCCGCCAGGAAGAACAGCAGCGAGCCGATGAACAGGATGAACTCGCCGATCACCGGGGTCACCAGCGTCACCATGCTCTCCAGCATGCGCGAATTGGCGATCTCCACCGCCATGGGCGGCTCGGCGACGCGGCCAATGGACTGGATCGATTCGATCAGCGAGATGACGGTCTGCAGGCTCGGCTTGAGGGCGGCGAAGCGCTCCTGCAGGATGGCGCCGACTTCCGGCGCCCGGCCCATCCAGTCGGCCACCGGCCCCGCCAGCGCCACGGCCGCGCCGTAGAGCCCGGCGATGAGGCCCGCCACGATCAATAGCGAGGCGAGCGCGGTAGGCACGCCGCGCTTCGCCAGCCCCTCGATGGCGGGGCCGATGACGCTGCCGATGATGACCGCCGCGACGATCGGTATCAGCACCGCGCGAGCGACGAACATGGCGGCGGCGAGGGCGATGACGGCGGTGGCGATGATGGCGATCTGGGTGACGCGCTGCCACTGCCGGTCGCTGCGGTGCTCGGCCGGATCGATGCGGGCCGACCTCGGCTCGTCCGCCACCCGCTCCACCGTCTGGCCCGCCGTGCCCCGCCACATGTCCATGTCTATTGCCTCGCCCCGCCGCCATATCGCGTGAGGTGAGAACGTGCGCCGTCCACCGCGGTTCCCGGGCGCGCGGGCGGCTTCCATTGCATCGCGGCCGATTGGCGCTTATTCACGCACGGGCGTGGCCCTGACCGGCGCGCCGGCACCTTCACGGGGCCGGGGCGCCGACGAACACGGAGTACGGCCTTGGGCATTGCCCAGTCCCAGAAATCCCCCGCCGCCGGCACCACCCGCCGGGACGATCCGCTGCGCGAAAGCGTGCGCCGCACGCTGTCCATCGAGGCCGAGGGCCTCGCCGCGCTGGGCGCGCTGATCGACGGCGACCTCGGCGACGCTATCGAGCGCGCCACCCTGCTGATCGAGGGCGCGCGCGGGCGCGTCATCGTCACCGGCATGGGCAAGAGCGGCCATATCGGCCGCAAGATCGCCGCCACCCTCGCCTCCACCGGCACACCTGCCCTGTTCCTGCATGCCGCCGAGGCGAGCCATGGCGACCTCGGCATGGTGACGCCGGACGACGTGCTGCTCGCCATCTCCTGGTCCGGCGAGACGGCCGAGCTTAGCGACGTCGTGCATTACGCCCGCCGCTTCGCCGTGCCGCTGCTGGCCATGACCTCGAACGCCGAGAGCACGCTCGGGCGCGCCGCCGACGTCGGCATGGTGTTGCCGCGCGCCGAGGAGGCCTGCCCGAACGGCCTCGCGCCGACCACCTCGACCCTGCTGCAGCTCGCGCTCGGCGATGCGCTGGCGGTGCTGCTGCTGGAGCGGCGCGGTTTCTCCGCCTCCGATTTTCGCGTTTTCCATCCCGGCGGCAAGCTCGGCGCGCGCCTCCTCAAGGTCGCCGACCTCATGCACCAGGGCACGGAGATGCCGCTGGTACGGTTCGGCACGCCGATGAGTGACGTGCTGATCGAGATCACCGGCAAGCGCTTCGGCTGCTGCGGCGTGCTCGACGATTCCGGCCGGCTGGCGGGCATCGTCACCGATGGCGACCTGCGCCGGCACATGAGCGCCGACCTGCTGGCGCAGCCCGCCGAGGCGGTGATGACGCGCTCGCCGCTGGTGGTGCGGCCGGAGGATCTGGCGAGCGCCGCGCTCGGCCTGATGAACCGCCGCCCCGTCACCGTCGTCTTCGCGGTCGCCGAGGACGCGCCGGTCGGCATCCTGCACATCCACGACATATTGCGCGCCGGCGTGCTCTGACGCCGCGCATGCCACCTAAGGAATTTCCATGAGCGTCAGCGCCAACCCGATCGTCACCATTGGCGAGGCAAACTCCGCGCAGGTCAGCTTCGGCAATCACCTGCCGCTGGCGCTGATCGCCGGCCCCTGCCAGATGGAGAGCCGCGAGCACGCGCTCGAATGCGCCGCCGCGATCAAGGAGATCGCCCAGCGGCGCGGCGCCGGCGTGGTGTTCAAGACCTCCTTCGACAAGGCCAACCGCACCTCGATCAAGGGCCAGCGCGGCATGGGGCTGAAGGCGGCCCTGCCCGTCTTCGCCGAGATCCGCGAGAAGTACGGCATGCCGGTGCTGACCGACGTGCACGAGCACGAGCAGTGCGCGCCGGTCGCCGAGGTGGTGGACGTTCTCCAGATCCCCGCCTTCCTGTGCCGGCAGACCGACCTTCTCATCGCCGCCGCCGCGACGGGGCGCACGGTGAACGTGAAGAAGGGCCAGTTCCTCGCGCCGTGGGACATGAAGAACGTCGTCGCCAAGCTGACCGAGAGCGGCAATGCCAACGTGCTGGTGACCGAGCGCGGCGTCTCCTTCGGCTACAACACGCTGGTCACCGACATGCGCGCGCTGCCGATCATGGCGGAGACGACGGGCGCGCCGGTGATCTTCGACGCGACGCATTCGGTGCAGCAGCCGGGCGGCCAGGGCACCTCCTCCGGCGGCCAGCGCGAATTCGTGCCGGTGCTGGCGCGGGCGGCGGTGGCGGTCGGCGTCGCCGGCGTGTTCATCGAGACCCATCCCGATCCCGACAAGGCGCCCTCCGACGGCCCGAACATGGTGCCGCTCAATCAGTTCGAGGATCTGGTGGCCAAGCTCCAGGCTTTCGACCGTGTCGCCAAGGGCGGATCGAACTGAACTAGAGCGCCGCGACGGCCTTCCGCAGCACCGACGCGCCGCGCCAGAGCCGCCAGAGGCGAGCGAGCGGCGGCATCGCCGGTACGGCCTTGAACGGGTCGTGCGGCCGCCCCATGCGCCTGAGATCGCCCGGCACCAGCATCAGCGGCAGGAAGGCGGGCAGCTCGGCCGGATCGACGCCGGCGAGCGCGGCAAGCGCCGCCTCGTAATGGCGCCGCGCCAGCGCCCGCATGTCGGCGAGCGCCGCCTTCAGCGCCGGGCTGGCACGCCCCGACACCGCGTTGTCGCGGGTGAGCCCGTGCTTCTTCAACAGGTCGAGCGGCACGTAGCATTGCCCGCGCCGGGCGTGGATCGGGAAGGCGCGCAATAGGCCGGTGACCGCATAGGCGACGCCGGCATGGCCCGCCGCCTCGGCCGAATCGACGCCCTCGCCGTTCGACAGCACCAGCGTCGCCAGCCTTATCAGCGCCGAGGAGGTCTCGCCGGCATAGCCTTCGAGGTCGTTCACCGTCGGCATCGGGTCGTCATAAAGGTCGAAGATGCGTGCATCGAGCAACGCGAAGAAGGTCTCGCGCGGCAGGCGATGGGCGTGAATGGTGTCGAGCAGCGCCGCCGCCACGGGGTTTGCCCGCACGTCGCCGCGCGCGCCGCCGATCAGCGCCTCGCTCCACCATTGCAGCCGCACCTCGCCCGCCATGGGATTGGTGATCGCCTCGCGCACCCGCGCGATCTCGACATTGAAGGCGTGCAGCGCGAACAGCGCGCCCCGCTCGTCGGCCGGCGCGAACAGGTCGGCGATGTAGCGGTCGCGGTCGAGCTCGCGCACCAGCTCGGTGCAATGGGCGATGTCGGCGTAGTCCATGGCCAGAGTGTCCGTAGCGCCGGCTCAAGGCACCGCCAGCAGGGCGGCGGCGACGGCGCGGCCTTCCGCCAGCAGCACATTATAGGTCGAGGCCGCCGCCCTGGTGGGCATGGCGTCAGTAGCGATGCCGGCATCGTGCAGCCGCCAGCGCAGCGCGTCCGGGATCGGCCAGGGGTCCGCGCCGGTGCCGATCAGCAATAGCTCGATGGCCGCCGCTTCAGCAAAGACGGGCGCCAGCGCCTGTGCGTCGATCTCCGCCGGCACGCGCGGCGCCCAGGCATGAATGCCGGAGGGCAGCGCGAGGATTGACCCATCCGAGGCCATGCCGGCGAAGTGGAACGACCAGCGCCCATAGCCGTCTATGGGCACCTGGCGCGGCAGATGGGCGTCCTGTGTCGCCATTCGCTCGCCCTCAGGGCGTGATGCGCTCGGCCTTGGCGTTCGGTCCCGCCGCCTCGGCCTTCTCCGCCATGGTGCGGGTGGTGACGCCGAGATAGATCAGCAGCGGCGAGGCGATGAAGATCGAGGTGTAGGTGCCGACCAGCACCACGCCGAACATCATCGTCACCGAGAAGGAGTGGATCGCCCGCCCGCCGAACAGCACCAGCGCCAGCAACGCCAGGGTGACGGTCACATGGGTGATGACCGAGCGCGACAGCGTCGAGTTGATCGAGTGGTTGAGCAGCTCGTCCGTCGGCATCTTCTTGTAGCGCCGCAGCATCTCGCGGATGCGGTCATAGATGACGATGGTATCGTTCAGCGAATAGCCGAGGATGGTCAGAAGCGCGGCGACGCTCGTGAGGTCGAAGTCGATCTGGAAGATCGACATGAAGCCGATGGTCAGCACGATGTCGTGGAAGTTGGCGATCGAGGCGCCGAGCGCGAACTGCCATTCGAAGCGGAACCACAGGTAGATCAGGATGCAGAACACCGCCAGCATCAGGCCGACGATGCCGTAGCTGAGCAGCTCCTGCGACACGCGCGGGCCGACCACCTCGACGCGGCGGTACTCGACCCCTTCGCCGAGCGCGGTGCGTACCTTGCCGACCACCGCCTGCTGGGCCTGCTCGCCGCCCGGCTGCTGGGCGACGCGGATCAGCACCTCGCCGTCGCCGCCGATCTCCTGGATCTGTACCTCGCCGAGCTCGAGCGCCTCGAGCTTCGAGCGCACGTCGCCGATGTTCAGCGTGTTGTTGGGGTAGCGCACCTCGAGCAGCGTGCCGCCCTTGAAGTCGATGCCGAAATTCAGGCCGAGCGTGAGGAACGCCACCAGCGCCACGATCGACAGCACGGCCGAGATCGGGAAGCTGATGCGCCGGAAGCGCATGAAGTCGAAATTGGTGTCGTCCGGGACGATGCGGAGCAGACGCATGGCGCTCGCTTTCTCAGATCGGCACGCGCTGGGGGCGGCGCCAGCGTACCCACACCGCAGCCATCAGGCGGGTCAGCGTGAAGGCGGTGAAGACGGTGGTGATGATGCCGATGCCGAAGGTGATGGCGAAGCCGCGCACCGGGCCCGAGCCGATATAGAACAGCACCGCCGCCGCGATGAAGGTGGTGATGTTCGAATCGAGGATGGTCGCCAGCGCGCGGGTGAAGCCGGCGTCGATGGCCGAGATGGCCGACCGACCCGCCCTCGCCTCCTCGCGGATGCGCTCATAGATCAGCACGTTGGAATCCACCGCGATGCCGACGGTGAGCACCACGCCGGCGATGCCGGGCAACGTCAGCGTCGCGCCCAGCATGGCAAGCACGCCGAAGATCATGCCGACGTTGATGGCCACGGCGACCACCGCGATGACGCCGAACAGCCCGTAGGTGGCGATCATGAACAGCGCCACCGCGCTCGCACCGACGATCGAGGCGATGAGGCCGGCGCGGATCGAATCGGCTCCGAGGCCCGGACCGACGGTACGCTCCTCCACCACCTGCAGCGGCACGGGCAGCGCGCCGGCGCGCAGCAGGATGGCGAGATCGTTCGCCTGCTGGACCGTGAAATTGCCGCTGATCTGGCCGGAGCCGCCGAGGATCGGCTCGCGGATCACCGGCGCCGAGATGACGTGGTTGTCGAGGATGATGGCGAAGGGCCGGCCGACATTGGCCTGCGTCGCCTCGGCGAAGCGGCGCGCGCCGTTGGTGTTGAAGCGGAAGGTGACGATCGGCTCGCGGGTCTGCGGGTCGAAGCCCGGCTGGGCGTCCGTCAGGTCCTCGCCGGCGACCAGCACGCGCTGCTCGATCAGGTAGGGGACCGGCGGGTTGTCCTGGGAATAGAGCACCTCGGTGCCCGCAGGCGGACGGCCTTGCAGCGCCTGCTGCGCGGTCATCGAATTGTCGACGAGGCGGAAGGTCAGCTTGGCGGTCTGGCCGAGCAGCGCCTTCAGGCGGGAGGGATCCTGCAGGCCCGGCACCTGCACCTGGATGCGGTCGGCGCCCTGGCGCTGGATCGACGGCTCGGTGGTGCCGAGCTGGTCGATGCGCTTGCGGATGATCTCGATGGACTGCGACACCGCCTGGATGGTGCGCGACTGCACCCCCGCCGTGGACGGGGTGAGCGTGATCACGTTGCCGTCGCGCGCGACGTCGGTGTCGAGCTGCCCGGACGTGGAGAGCGCGCCGCCGATCGGCTGCGCCAGCGTGCGCAGCTGGGTGAAGGCCGCGTCGGCGTCCTGGCCGTCGCGGATGCGCACCTGCACCGAATTGCCCTGGATGTTCAGGCCGGTATAGCCGACCTTGGCGTCCCGCAGCACGCGCCGCGCATCGTCGCGCAGCTGTTCGAGGCGCGCCGTGCGCACCTCGTTCGAGTCGACCTGAAGGACGATGTAGGAGCCGCCCTGAAGATCGAGGCCGAGCACGATCTTGCGCTGGAGGAAGCCCGGCAGGCTGTCATAGACCTTTGGCGGGAGCAGGCTCGGCACCACCATCAGGCAGATGATGGCCGAGACCGCCAGGATCGCGAAGGCCTTCCATTTCGAGAAGTAAAGCATGTGGTTCCTTCCGGCCGCCGGCCACGGAGTTCTCCATTCGGCGGCCGCAAGAGGTCAGCGTCAGGACTCGCTCTCTTCCTTGGCCGGCTCGCCCTTGGCGCGAACCTCCGAGATCATGCCGCGCAGCTGGCGGATCTTCACGCCTTCGGCGAGCTGCAGCTCGATCTCGTTGTCGTCGACCACGCGCGCGACCTTGCCGATCAGCCCACCCGAAGTGACGACCGTGTCGCCGCGCCGGACGCTCTTCACCATCTCCTGGTGCGCCTTCACCTTCTTCTGCTGGGGACGCAGGATCAGGAAGTACATGATGACGAAGATCAGCACGAAGGGCAGCAGCGACATCAGCATGTCGGTACCGCCCGCGGTGGGGGCACCCTGCGCAAAGGCGGGCGTGATGAACATGTCGGTTCCTTGTCCGTCGATCGAAGGCGGGCGAAAGGCCCGGCGAAGCGGCGCGGACTATACTGAGGCGCCCGCCGAATGCAAACGCGGACAGCACGACGCTGCGTCACGTCTGCGAAAGGGAGTAACCGGCGTTACGGTTGTGCTTGTGTCGGCGCCCGCGGATGGCTATTCCGGCTCCGCCAAGGAGCCTCATCATGACCCATACCCCGGACGATCTCGGCGCCGTTCTCTCCCGCATCGCCGACGCGCTGGAACGCCTCGCGCCGACGCGTGCCGCCACCGCCGACTTTGACGCCGCCGACGCCTTCGTCTGGCACGCCGAAGACAAGCGGCTTGAGCCGGTGCCGCGCGTCAACAAGGTGGACATGGAGCTGCTCAAGGGCATCGACCGCACGCGCGACCAACTGATGGACAACACGCTGCGCTTCGCTCGCGGCCTCCCGGCCAACAACGCCCTGCTGTGGGGCGCGCGCGGCATGGGCAAGAGCTCGCTGGTCAAGGCGTCCCACGCCGCGGTCAACGCCGACATGGGGCGTGAAGGCAAGCGGCCGATCAAGCTGGTGGAGATCCACCGCGAGGACATCGAGACGCTGCCGGCGCTGATGAGCCTGATGCGGGCGTCGCAGTACCGATTCGTCGTCTTCTGCGACGACCTCTCCTTCGACGCCGACGACACCTCCTACAAGTCGCTCAAGGCGGTGCTGGAAGGCGGCATCGAGGGGCGGCCGGAGAACGTCATCTTCTACGCCACCTCCAACCGCCGGCACCTCCTGCCGCGCGACATGATGGAGAACGAGCGCTCGACCGCGATCAATCCCGGCGAGGCGGTGGAGGAGAAGGTCTCGCTATCGGACCGCTTCGGCCTGTGGCTCGGCTTCCACAAGTGCAGCCAGGACGAATATCTGGCCATGGTGGAAGGCTATGTCGCCCATTTCGGCGTGCCGGTCGACGCCGAGACGCTGCGCCGCGAGGCGCTGGAATGGTCGACCACGCGCGGCGCGCGCTCGGGCCGCACCGCCTGGCAATATGTGCAGGATGTCGCGGGGCGGCTGGGCGTTTCGCTCAGCGAGCCGCCTGCCGCCCCGCGCTGACCGGCGCCAAGGTCCGAACGTCGCGCCGGCAATAGTTGCGGCGCGGCGTTCAGAGGCCGGCGAGGTACTGCGACGGGTCGACCGGCTGCGAGCCCTTGCGGATCTCGAAATGCACCTGCGGCGAGGAGACGTTGCCGGTCTGGCCGGCCTTGGCGATCACCTGGCCGCGCTTGACCGTGTCGCCCTTCTTCACGTCGAGCTCGCTATTGTGGGCGTAGGCCGTGACCCAGCCGTCGGCGTGCTTGACCAGGACGAGGTTGCCGTAGCCCTTGAGCTCGCTGCCGGCATAGGCGACGACGCCGTCCTCGGCCGCCTTGACCGAGGTGCCTTCCGGCACCGAGACGTTGATGCCCTCGTTCTGCTGGCCGCCGGGCTTCGGGCCGTAGCCGGAGATGACGCGCCCGCGCACCGGCCAGCGAAACTGCGGGCCGGCAGCGCTGGTGCGCACCTCGTCCGGCGTCTCGGAGGGCTTCACCGCGGCGATGGTCTGCGGCTTCTCGGCGGCGGCCTGCGCCACCGGGGCAGGAGCCGCGATCACGGTAGGCGTCGGAGCCGGCTTGGCGGCGGCAGGCGCCGCGGCGACCACCGCCGGAGCCGGAGCGACGGGCTTGGGCGCGGCCGCGACGACCGGCGCGCCTGGACCCGGAACGGTCAGCTTCTGGCCGGTGCGCACCTGCGCATTGATGTCGAGGCCGTTGGCGGCGGCGAGCGTGCCGCGTGGCACGCCATAGGTGCGGGCGATGGAGCTCAGCGTCTCGCCCGGCGCCACGACGTGACCACCGCCGGCGGCGGCGCGCGGCGCAGCGGGAGCGGCGGCCGCGAGCGGCTGCGGCTTCGTGCCGTAGAGCGGCTGCGTGCCGCCATAGCTCGGCTGGGCCGGAGGTGTATAGGTCGGGGTGGCGCTCGCCAGCTGGCGCGGCGCGCCATAGGGCGACGAGGAAGCAGCCGGCGCACCGTAGGGCGAGGGATAAGCGGAGGCGACGCCCTGCCTGGAAGGCGCCCCCATGGGCGACCCACCGAGCGGCGAGCTCTGCACCTGCGCGGTCGGCGCGGAGGCGACCGAGCCGGTATAGGCCGGAGAGCCCTGCGCCGAGAACGGATTGGTGTTGGGATCGTTGAAGCGGGATGTATCCGAACTACAGGCGGCCGCGCCGCTCGCGAAGAGGGCAACGATGGAAAGCCGCACCAGTGGGCCAGAACCGGACGCCGACAGAAGATTACGCATCGCACCACACCCGAACGCTAGACTCGTCCAGATTAATGCCCCGTACAGGTAAACATCGACTTAAGTCATCTGCATCACGTCAGGAAAAATGGCGGATTCACGGCACCTTCACAGCACCGAGGCCACGCCGGGCCGCATCGGCACGAAGCGCACCAGCCCCAGCTCGCGTTTCTCGAGCCCTTCCTCGCCTTTCCGGTAGCGCGTCAGCGTCTGCGTCGCCTCCGCCGGCCCGACCGGCGCGACGAGGATGCCGCCGGGCTTGAGCTGCTCGAACAACACCTCCGGCACCTCGCTGACCGCGGCGTTGAGCACGATGCGGTCGAAGGGCGCGCGGGCGGGATAGCCGAGCATGCCGTCGGCGATGAACACCTCGACATTGTCGAGGCCGAGCTCCTTGAGCCGCCCCGCCGCCAGCTCCGCCAGCGTGCGGAAGCGCTCGACGCTCACCACCTGGCCGGCGATATGGCCGAGTATGGCGGCGTGGTAGCCGCTGCCGGTGCCGACTTCCAGCACGGTGTGCGAAGGCTTGAGCTCCAGCGCGTCGGTCATCATCGCGACGACCGCCGGCTGGCTGATGGTCTGGCCGCAGTCGATCGGCAGCGCCTGGTCGGTCCAGGCGATGTCGCGGAAGCCCGGCTCGACGAAGATGTCCCGCGGCACCTGCTCGAAGGCGCGCAGCACCATCGTGTCGCGTATGCCGCGCTTGCGCAGCGCCAGCAGCAGCTCGGCGCGCTCCAGCGCCCCATCCCTCTCGGTCACGGTGGCCTCCCTCATCCTATCGGAACACCGGACGGGGAGTTGTCAACGGCCAAAGGATCAACGGCGGAAAACTTGCGCCAGCTTGGTCATCATCGGCTCGTCTGTCATGTCGAGCCGCAGCGGCGTCACCGAGATGCAGCCCTGGTCGAGCGCGTGCAAGTCCGAGCCGTTCACGGTCTCGAAGATGCGCTTCTCGAAGGCGATCCAGTAATAGGGGTTGCCGCGCCCGTCGGCGCGCTGGTCGATGCGCAGCAGGTCCTGGTTGCGCCGTCCCTGCGCGGTCACTGCGATGCCCGACACCTCTTCCGGCGGACGGTTGGGGAAGTTGACGTTGACCAGTATGCCGTCGGGAATCCCCTCCTCCAGCAGCGTGCGGATGACCTTCGGCCCCCAATGCTCGGCGGCGTCATAGGGCGGCGCCTGCTTCGTCTCGAAGCCATAGGCCTGCGACAGCGCGATGGAGGGGATGCCGAGCACAGTGCCTTCCATGGCGCCGGCGACGGTGCCGGAATAGCCGACATCCTCGGCGACGTTCTGCCCGCGATTGACGCCGGAGAGCACGAGGTCGGGCTTGCCGTCCTTGAGGATGTGGCGCACCGCCATGATCACGCAGTCGGTCGGCGTGCCCTTCACCGCGAAGCGCCGCTCCTCAACCTGCCTGAGCCGCAGCGGATCGGAGAGCGAGAGCGAATGCGACACGCCGGACTGGTCGAATTCCGGTGCCACCACCCAGACGTCGTCTGACAGCGCCCGCGCGATGCGCGCGCAGGCATCGAGACCGGGAGCGTGGATGCCATCGTCATTGGTGACCAATATGCGCATCTCGCCCCTCACATTTCTTTCCAGTCGTCATCCCGGCCGAAGCGCAGCGGAGAGCCGGGATCGCTCTCCGATGTTTGCGCAATCCCGGATCGGCCTGCGGCCGTCCGGGATGACGTGTCGATCAGGCGCGCTCGATCCGCCGCACCTCGCCCATATAGGGCACCAGCACGTCCGGCACCGTCACCGAGCCGTCCTCGTTCTGGTAGTTCTCGAGGATCGCCACCATGGCGCGGCCGACCGCGACGCCCGAGCCGTTGAGCGTGTGGACGAAACGCGGCTGCTTAGCGCCGGCCGGCCGGTAGCGGGCGTTCATCCGCCGCGCCTGGAAATCGGTGCAGGTCGAGACCGAGGAGATCTCGCGATAGGCGTTCTGGCCCGGCAGCCACACCTCGATGTCGAAGGTGCGCGCGGAGGCGAAACCCATGTCACCCGTGCACAGCGTCACCACCCGGTGGTGCAGGTCGAGCTTCTTCAGCACCGCCTGCGCGCAGGCGAGCATGCGCTCCTGCTCGTCGAGCGAGGCCTCCGGCGTGGTGATGGAGACCATCTCCACCTTGTTGAACTGGTGCTGGCGGATCATGCCGCGCGTGTCGCGCCCCGCCGATCCCGCTTCCGCGCGGAAGCAGGGGGTGAGAGCGGTGAAGCGCAGCGGGAGTTCCTCCTCGGAGAGGATGCTCTCGCGCACGAGATTGGTCAGCGGCACCTCGGCGGTGGGGATGAGCCAAAGGTTGCGCCCACTCATGGCGTCGTGCAGCGCCGCCCAGTCCTCAGTCGAGAGGCGCCCGGAGAGTTCGTGCACGAGGCCATCGACCTTGTCCTGCTCGGCGCCGAGCCGAGCATTCAGTATGTCGCGCCAGGTCGCGCGCAGTTCGGGATATTTCTCGCGGAAATAGTCCCAGTCATGGGTCGCCTCGACGATCGCGTCGGCGCGGAACTGGTCGTTGCGGAACTTCGGCAGTTGCGCCGTGCCGAACATGGCTTCGTCATTGACGAGGATCGGCGGGGCGACCTCGGTGTAGCCGTGCTCTTCCGTATGGGTGTCGATGAAGAACTGGCCGATGGCCCGCTCCAGCCGCGCCAGCCTGTTCTTCAGGACGACGAAACGGGCGCCCGAGAGCTTGGCGGCCAGCTCGAAGTCCATCTGGCCGAGGGCTTCGCCGAGCTCGAAATGCTGCTTCGGGGCGAACGCCAAGCTGCGCTTCTCGCCGACCTTGGCGATCTCGACATTGTCGTGCTCGTCAGTGCCGTCCGGCACGATGGCGAGCGGCGCGTTCGGGATAGCGGCGAGCTTCCCGTTCAGTTCGGCCTCGGCCGCCTTCACGTCCCCTTCCAGCGCCGGAATGTCAGTCTTCAGCGCCGCGACCTCAGCCATCAGCAATTCCGCGCGGGAATTGTCGCCGGCCTTCTTGGCGGCGCCGATCTCCTTGGAGGCAGCGTTGCGGCGGGCCTGCAGCTCTTCCAGCTTCACGATGCCGGAGCGGCGCCGCTCGTCGAGCGCCAGCAGGCCGTCGACCAACGTCTTCGCCTCGGCCGCAACGGTGCCGCGCCGCACCAGCGCCTCGACGAGGCCCTGCGGCTCCTCGCGGATCCATTTGATGTCGTGCATGGAAGTCTCGCTTTCGCGTCTGCGTTCTGCGCAGGGGACTACCGAATGACGGCGTCGGCGACAAGAGCGTCAGGCCGTCGAGCTCTCCGCGCTCTCGGCCGCGGCGCGCCGCTTCTCGATCATCTTCACCAGATAGACCGAGACCTCGTAGAGCAGCAGGGTCGGGATGGCGAGGCCGAGCTGGCTGACCACGTCCGGCGGCGTCAGCACCGCCGCCACCACGAAGACGCCAACGATGGCGTAGCGGCGGAAGCGCTTGAGCTGGTCGGAGGTGACGACGCCGATCTGCGCCAGAAGCGTCAGGACCACCGGAAGCTGGAAGCATATGCCGAAGGCGAAGATCAGCGTCATGATCAGCGACAGATACTCGCTGACCTGCGGCAGCATGGAGATTTCCGGCGAATCCGGCCCGGCCATCTGCTGCATGGAGAGGAAGTAGGTCATCGCCAGCGGCATGGCGACGAAATAGACGAAGGCCGCCCCGATCAGGAAGCAGACCGGCGTCGCGACGAGATAGGGGCGGAAGGCGTTCTTCTCGTGGCTGTAGAGCCCCGGCGCGACGAACATGTAGATCTGCGTCGCCACCACCGGGAAGGAGATGAACGCCGCGCCGAACATGCCGAGCTTGATCTGGGTGAACAGGAACTCCTGCGGCGCCGTGTAGATGAGCTTGACGTGCTCCGTGCCGCCGGCCGCGAACTCATAGGGCCAGAGCAGCAGGTTGTAGATGAACTTGCCCAGCATGAAGCAGGCGAAGAAGGCGATGAAGAAGGCGATGAGCGACTTGATCAGCCGCGCGCGCAGCTCGATCAGGTGCTCGATCAGCGGCGCCTTGGTCGCGTCGATGTCTTCCTGGCTCATGCCGCAGGTCCTTCGCCGCCCGGCGCCTTCGCCCTGACGCGCGGCTTGGCCGCCGATTTGGCTGCCGACTTGGCGACGGTCTTCACAGGCTTGGTGGCAGCCGGCGCCGGCGCATCGAGAGCGGCCACCGCCTCGGCGATCTCGGGCTCCACCCTGGAGGCCGCAGGCTTGCGCGCGACGCGCTTGGGAGCGGCTTCAGGCGGGACCGCCGCTGGCTTGGCGGCGATGCGGGTGCGCTTCGGCTTGGCCTCGACCTTCGCTTCCGGCGCGGCCGGCGGCGCGTTGGTCGGCGGGGCCGCGGCGGCGACGGGCTTCACTTCGGCTTTCGCCGGCTCGGCCTTGGCCGGCTCGGATTTGCCCGGCTCCGCAGGCACTTGCGCGGCGGCGCTGCGCACCTCTTCTTCGATGGTCTCGAAAGGATAGGGTTCGAGGTCGCCCGGCGGCGGCAGCTGCGCCTCCACCGCCTCGGCCGACGGCAGATCGCCGCGCTCGACCGAACCGGTCGGCGCCTTCAGATCGGTCTCGATGTCCTGCAACGGATTGGTCGGCATCGCCTCGGACAGCGAGTTGCGCGCATCCGTCGCCAGCCCGGCGAGATCGTTCTTCAGCGAGGCGACGTTGTCCTTGAGGTCGGACAGCTCCGCCTCGCGCAGCGCCTCGTTGAACTGGCCCTGGAACTCGCCGGCCATGCGCCGCAGCTTGCCGATGCCCTGCCCCACGGTACGCAGGACGCGCGGCAATTCCTTCGGCCCGATCACCACAAGGGCGACGATGCCGATCACCAGCAGCTCGGACCAGCCGATATCAAACATGCATCAAGACGGGGCCGCGCTCCGCGGCCCTCCCCGGTCAGAGGCCGACGGGCGGGATCAGCTGACCTTGGTCTGCTCGGCTTCCACCTTGGGCTGGCGGTCGATCGAGCGCACCGGCTCGGCCGGCTTGGTGTCCTCGTCGTCGGCCATGCCCTTCTTGAACGCCTTGATGCCCTTGGCGGCATCACCCATCAGCTCCGACAGCTTGCCGCGACCGAAAAGGAGCAGCACGACCACCAGAACGATGATCCAATGCCAGATGCTCAGCGAACCCATAACCAGAACTCCTTGTCCGAAACGCCGCCGGCCCCTCGCGGCCGCGCATCGCAATTAAAGCCGGACACTAGGGCCGGCCCGTGGCGAACACAAGAACCTCTCCCAGCTCGACGTTCACGCCGACGTCATGCCCGCGCAACAATCCTGCCTTGCTGCGGCGTCTGGCTACCAGCGGGTGGTCGAGGCCGGCCACCGCCACCTCGTAGAGGTCGAGTTCGCCGAGGAATCGGTGCGCTACTACCCGCCCCGGCGCGCCCGAGCCCGGCGCCATGAGGTCGATTCCCTGCGGCCGGATGGCGGCCACCGCCCGCGTGCCCTCGGCAAGGCCGGGAGCCGGGAAACGGCCGAGCGGGGTGTCAATGCGGCCACCGCGCACGATCCCTTCCACCTCGTTGATCTCGCAGAAGAAACGCGCCACTTCGAGGTCGGCGGGACGGCGGTAGAGCTCCTCTGGAGTCCCGACCTGCACCAGCTCGCCCTTGCGCATCAGGGCGATGCGGTCGCCGAGCCGCATAGCCTCTTCCGGGTCGTGGGTGACGATGATCGAAGTGGCGCGCGCATCGCGCAGCACCTGCAGCGTTTCGGCGCGCACACTGCCGCGCAGGCGACTGTCGAGCCCGGAGAAGGGTTCGTCCATAAGGAGAATGCCGGGGCGCGGCACGAGCGCGCGGGCGAGCGCCACGCGCTGCTGCTCGCCGCCCGACAGGGCGTGCGGATAGTCTTCCGCGTGCTCCTCCAACCTCACCCGCGCCAGCGCCCGCATGGCCTCGTCGTGCGCCTCGGCCGGCTGCAGCGCCCGCAGGCCGAAGGCGACGTTCTGGACGTTGGTGAGGTGCGGGAACAGCGCATAGTCCTGGAAGACCAGCCCGATATTGCGCTTCTCCGGCGGCACATAGGCACCGGGCCCGGCCACCACCTGCCGGTCGAGCAGGATTCGCCCGCCGGTCGGGCGCTCGATGCCGGCGATGAGGCGCAGCAGGGTGGTCTTGCCGCAGCCGGACTGGCCGAGCAGGCAGACGATCTCGCCCGGCTCGACGGTGAGCGAGAGGCCGCGCACGGCTTCCACCTCGTCATAGCCGTGGCGCACGTCCTCCAGCATCAGGCGGCTCGCCAGCGAGACGGGGGTGCGGGCCGGCGCCTGGTACATGCGGGAGGTCTCCTGTCGCGGAAGCGGGAGGACGCGCTCAGCGCTCGTCGTCATCGCCTTGGTCCGGCTCAGGCGAGAAGGAGAGGTCGAATTCCGGCTCCAGCGGATCCTCGTCATCCTTCAGCGCCGGGTCGTCGCTCGGCAGCGGCACGGTTATGCCGGCCGAGACCCGGGCGTCAATCAGCCCGGTGCCGCGCAATTCGTCGAGGCCCGGCAGGTCGCCGATGGCGTCGAGGCCGAAATGCACCAGGAAGGTCTCGCTGGTGCCGTAGGTCACCGGCCGGCCGGGGCTGCGCCGGCGCCCGCGCATGCGCACCCACCCGGCGGCCAGCAGCACGTCGAGCGTACCCTTGTTGGTGGAAACGCCGCGTATCTCCTCGATCTCGGCGCGGGTGACCGGCTGGTGGTAGGCGATGATGGCGAGCGTCTCCAGCGCCGCGCGCGACAGGCGCCGCGGCTCGGGCTTGTCGCGGGCGAGCAGGAAGCCGAGGTCGGGCGCGGTGCGCAACATCCACTTGCCGGCGACACGCACGAGGTTGACCCCGCGCGGCGCGTAGTCGGCGGAAAGCTCGGCCAGCAGCGCCCGCACGTCCGAGCCTTCCGGCAGTCTCGCGGCGATGGTCGCCTCGTCCAGCGGCTCGCCGGCGGCGAACAGCATCGCCTCAAGCAGCCGCAGCGCCGGCTCGCGCGCGCTACGCGAGGCGGCATGCGTCTCCGGTTCGAGGTCCTCGGGAACAGTCCCGGCGCTGCGGGCGGCTTCCGCGTTCATGCGCCCTCCCCCGAGCCACCGTCGCCACCGCGACTGCGGATCCAGATCGGCGCGAAGGCGTCGTCCTGCTGCACGTCGATCAGCCCCTCGCGCACCATCTCCAGCGTGGCCGAGAAGCCGGAGGCGAGCGCGGTGGCCCGCATCTTCGGGTCGGCGATCCAGTTCAGCAGGAAGCCGTCGAGCCGCGCCCATTCGCCATGCAGCGCGAGGCGACCGATCAGCCGCTCCAGCCGCTCGCGCGCCTCGGCCAGCGAGATCACGTTGCGCGGCGGGAAGCGCACCTGCGACAGCGCCAGCTTCTGGCGCTGCGCGCCATAGGCGGCGAGCAGGTCGTAGAGCGTCGCCTCGTAGACGACCGGGCCGGCCCGCTCCAGCGGCTCGGGCGCGCCGCGCGCGAAGACCTCGTGGCCGATGCGGTCGCGGGTGGCGAGATGGGCCGCGGCGCCGCGGATGCGTTCAAGCCTGCGCAGCCGCTCGGCAAGGTCGGCGGCGAGGTCAGAGGCGCTCGGCCCCTCCTCCTTCGGCGGCTCGGGCAGCAGGAGGCGCGATTTCAGATAGGCGAGCCACGCCGCCATGACGAGATAGTCGGCGGCAAGCTCCAGCCGGATCCGCCGCGCTTCCTCGACGAAGACGAGGTACTGCTCGGCGAGCTCAAGGATGGAGATGCGCGAGAGGTCCACCTTCTGGGTGCGCGCCAGCGCCAGCAGCAGGTCGAGCGGTCCCTCGAAGCCGTCGACGTCGACCACCAGAGCGGGGTCGCCCGCCTGGCGCACGGCATCGGCTTCGAAGGAGAACTGGCTTTGAACCATTGCGGACCGCGGCTGGCGTTCAGGACGCCGCGATCATATCCGAAAAACGCGCGCGCGCCTCACCTTGCGCGATCTGGGCGGCCGGATGCAACCGCGCCAGCGCCTGCGCGCAACGGCGTGCCGCCTCACCGTCGAGCTGGGGCGAGCGGGAGGCCACCTCGACCATCTCATCGAGCCGACCATTGCAGTGCAGCGCGAGGTCGCAGCCGGCGGCAAACGCCGCTTCGGCGCGGCCCGCCAGCGAGCCGGCCAGCGCGCCCATGGAGAGGTCGTCGCTCATCAGCGCGCCGTTGAAGCCGATATGACCGCGTATGACCTCGTCGATGACGCGCCTTGAGGTGGTCGCCGGGTGCTCCGCGTCGATGGCGGCGTAGACGACATGGGCGGTCATGCCGAGCGGCAGGTCGGCGAGCAGGCGGAACGGCTCGAAATCCGTCGCCTCCAGTTCCTCGCGGGAAGTCTCGACCACCGGCAGGCTCTCATGGCTGTCGGCGCGGGCGCGGCCATGGCCGGGGATGTGCTTGAGCACGGGCAGAACGCCGCCCTCCATCAGCCCTTCCGCAGCGGCGCGGGCGAGATGCGCCACCTGCGCCGGGGTCGAACCATAGGCGCGGTCGCCGATGATGCCGTGGCCTTCCGGCAGGCGCAGATCGGCGCAGGGCACGCAATCGACATTGATGCCGAGGATTGCCAGATCGTCCGCTATCAGCCGGGCACCGAGCCGGGCCGCCTGCGCGGCGCCCTCCGCATCGCCAGCCTCGGCACGGCGGGCGAAGACCTCCGCCGGCGGGTATTTCGGCCAGTGCGGCGGGCCTAGGCGCTGCACCCGCCCCCCTTCCTGGTCGATCAGCACCGGCGCGTCGTCGCGGCCGACGACGGCGCGGAAAGAAGCGACCAGCGCCGCCACCTGCGCAGGCGTATCGACGTTGCGGCGGAACAGGATGAGCCCCCAGGGGGCGGACTGCCGAAGGAAATCCTCTTCCTCCGGCGTGAGCACGAGGCCGGCGCAGCCGGTGATGAAGGCGCGGGGCGCCAGCGGAGCGGTCATGACTGGATCAGTTACGCTGGACCATGCAGTCGCCGCCCTGGGCGCGCAGCGCCTCGCACAGCTTCACCGCATCGTCGCGGCCGCTGAACGAGCCGACCTGGGCTCGGTAGTAGACGCCGCGGTCGCCGAGATCGGCGCGCTTCACCGAGAAGGGCTGGTTGCTCAGGAGGCCGGGATACTTGCCCTGCATCGAGCGCCAGGTCGCCTGCGCCTCCGCTTCCGAGCGGACCGAGGCGATCTGCACCACATAGGCGCCCGCCGCTGCCGCCGCGGGTGCCGCCGCCGGGCTCGCCGGGGCCGCCGGAGCCGGAGCCGGAGCGGCCGCGGGGGCCGGCGTCGGCGCCGCCGCCACGCGATCCGAGGACTTCACGTTGTCGACGATCGACGGGGTGGCCGCGAGCGGCGTCGGGTTGGTCGAGACCGGGGCGCCGGTGCCGGTGTTCAGCGGAATCGGGGTGGAGACCGCCGACTGGCCGGACGAGGAGAGCGAAGTCGGCGCGACCGGCGTCGGGGCCGGCGCGGAATCGTCGGGGACGACGGTGCCGTCGGCGCGCACGGTGAGCGTGCGCACGCGCTTCGGCTCGGCGGAGTTGGCCGGCGTGGAAGACTGCGACGGCGTGGTCTGGATCACCCGCGGCTGCTGCGGCTGCGCCGCCTGCGAGACGTCGACCGGCTGCTCCTCGCTGGAAACCACCTGCTCGTTGCCGGTGGTGGCGTTGCCGCCGACGCGGTCATAGATCAGCTTCTGGCCGTCACTGGCCTGCTGCTCCTGGGCCGGCTGGGCCGGGGTGACCTTGTTCGGGCCTTGCTCGGCGCGGATCACCGGCGGCTCGCCCGAAGGGCCGGAAGCGCCCTGCGGCCGCATGAGCACGACATAGGCGCCGGCCGTAACGGCGACGGCGGCGACCATCAGCCCGCCGATCAGCAGCAGGCGGCGGCGACCGCGCCGCTCCGGCGCGTCGGTCCCGATATCGTCCTCATAGACCTCCCCGGCCTCGCCCTCATAGTCGGCGGCCGAGCGGCCATAATCGTAGGCGTCCTCGTCCAGATCGAACTGCCGCGCCTGCGGAGCCGAGGGGGCGGCCGGAGCACCCTGGGGCGGAGCCTTGGCGGCAGCCTGCTCGGCATTGTTGGCGGCAGCGCGCGCCATCCAGGACGGCAGGCGCGATTCCGCTTCCGCGGGCTCCTGCGGCACGTCGGCGCGCTGAGGCGGACGGGGGGCTTCCGGACGGACGGCCTCGGCGCGCGGCGGCTGCGGGCGCGGCGCCTCAGGCCGCGGCGCCGGACGCATCGATTCTCCGGCAGGCGCCATGGGCGCACGCGCCACCGTCTCGCCCGCCGCGGTATGCGACGGAGCGACCGGGGGACGGCGCGGCGGCTCGATGGGCTGCGGGCGCGGCGGCACATAGGGTGCCCGCGGCTCAGCGGAACGGGCCTCCGGCGAAGGCGGCGACGAAGGGCGCGGCGCCTCGGGGCGGCTGAAGCTACGATTGGCCTCGCGCGCCGCATCCTCGATGGAATGACGCGGCGTCGGCGCGGCAGGACGCGGCGCGCCCTCGCTATAGACTTCGGCCGCCAGCGCGGCGAAGGAGCCCGGCGTGGGACGCCCCGGCTCGGGATTACGCGGCACAGCGGGACGCGGCGCCGGCGAATAAGGCTGGGGGCGTGGCGCGGCCGACTGCGGCGCAGGCGCCGCCGGCCGGCGGGCAGCCTCGGACTGGCGCAGCAAATCGGCGAACTCGTCTTCCTGCCCCATCAGGCGGGCAAGCTCGGCAAGCGGATCCTCGGCCGGGACTTCCTGCCGATTGCGCACGGTTTCATTGCCCATATCACAGAACCTGTTCGCTGCGCCGTTACACACCACCGCCCGGAGCGGACGGCATCACAGCGGCGGCAGGCCGAACGTTCTGTCGCGCGACACGCTCACCGCATTTCTTCGGGAGCACCGACTCCGAGGATCGAAAGTCCTGAAGCGATGATCAGCGCGACGGCGTGCACAAGCGCCAGCCGCGCATAAGTTGATTTTCGATCATCTTCGATAATGAAGCGTAAATGTGGCAGGTCTTTCCCGCGATTCCACTGTGCGTGCAGGGCACTGGCCAAATCGTAGAGGTAAAATGCCAGCCGGTGCGGCTCGCGCGCGGCCGCCGCCTGCTCGACGATACGCGGATAGCTGGCTATCAGCTTGATGAGCGCGATCTCTCCCTCGTCCTCCAGCAGCGTCAGCTCGGCGCTGGCGAAAGCGGCGGCCTCTGCCGGCAGGTCGGTGAAGGCTTCCTTGGCGTTGCGCAGGATCGAGCTCGCCCGTGCATGGGCGTACTGGACATAGAAGACCGGGTTGTCGCGGCTCTGCTCGATCACCTTGGCGAGATCGAAGTCAAGCACGGCGTCGTTCTTGCGGTTGATCATCATGAAGCGCACCGCGTCGCGCCCCACCTCGTCGACCACCTCGCGCAGGGTGACGAAGTCCCCTGCCCGCTTCGACATCTTTACCGGCTCGCCGGCGCGCAGGAGGCGCACCAGCTGGCACAGCTCGACGTCGAGGCTGGCTTCGCCGCCGCTCGCCGCCTTCACCGCCGCCTGCATGCGCTTGACGTAGCCGCCATGGTCAGCGCCCCAGACGTCGATCATGCGCTTGAAGCCGCGGTCGTACTTGTCCTTGTGGTAGGCGATGTCGGCGGCGAAATAGGTGTAGGCGCCGTCCGACTTCATCAGCGGACGGTCGACGTCGTCGCCGAAATCGGTAGCGCGGAACAGCGTCTGCTCGCGATCCTCCCAGTCCTCGATCGGCTGGCCCTTGGGCGGCGGCAGCCGGCCCTCATAGACGAGGTTGCGAGCGCGCAACTCGTCCAGCAGCCGGTCGATGATGCTCGGCTGCCCGTCCGGGCGGGCATGCAGCGTACGCTCGGAGAAGAACACGTCGTGGTGGATGTTCAGCGCGGCGAGGTCGTCGCGGATCATCGCCATCATGGCGTCGATGGCCGCCTTGCGCACCGCCGGCAGCCATTCCGCCTCGCTCCTGTCGAGCATGGTGCGGCCGTACTTGGCCACCAGCGCCTTGCCGACCGGCACGAGATAGTCGCCAGGATAGAGCCCTTCCGGGATCGAGATCGTCTCGCCCAGGGCCTCGCGGTAGCGCAGGAAGGCGGAACGGGCGAGCACGTCGACCTGCGCGCCGGCATCGTTGATGTAGTACTCGCGCGTCACCTTCCAGCCGGCGAAGGCGAGCAGGTTGGCGAGCGCGTCGCCGAACACCGCGCCGCGACAATGGCCGACATGCATCGGCCCGGTGGGGTTGGCGGAGACATATTCGACGTTGATCTTCTGGCCGGCACCGGCATCGGTGCGGCCATAGTCGCGGCCGGCATTGAGCACGGCAGCGAGGATGCGCGGCCAGTAGGAGCCATCGAGCGCGATGTTGATAAAGCCGGGGCCGGCGACATCGACCTTCGCCACGCCGGGAAGCGCAGCGAGCTTGGCCGTCAGCTTGTCCGCCAGCTCGCGCGGCTTCATTCCGGCGTCCTTGGCCAGCACCATCGCCGCATTGGTGGCGAGGTCGCCATGGCTCGCGTCGCGCGGCGGCTCCACCACCACGCGCGTGGTGTCAATGCCGGCGGGAACTGCCCCCTCAGTGGCCAGCTGGGCGACGGCGTCGCGGACGTGATCGGCGAAGATCGCGAACAGATTCATGGCGAGAAACTCCGGCAGGCAGGCCCGACAAGGGCCGCTGCCGCTACCGCAGTTCCGGTGCCCTGTCAAAGAGCCGGGCATACTCGGCCAGCGCGTAGCGGTCGGTCTGGCCGGCGAGGAAATCGGCGATACGCCGCGCCCGCGCCGCCTCGGCCCGGCCTTCCACGCTGGCGCGCCATTCCTCCGGCAGCGCGCTCGTGTCGGCCATGTAGCGCCGGAACAGATCGCGCACCACGTCGCCGGCCGCCTCCATCTCGCTCATCACGCGCGGGTGGCGGTACATGTGCGGGAACAGGAAGGCTTTAACCGCCCGCTCCGCCTGCGCCGTCGCCTCGGAGAAGCCGACCATCGGCGCGCCGAGCCGGCGTATGGCATCCGCGTCGGCGGGCCGGGCGATGGCGATCCGCCGGCGGGTCTCCGCCACCACGTCGTTGATCAGCGCGGTGATCATGCGACGGCCGAGCTCGTGGATGAAGCGAGCGCGATCCATCGCCGGCCAGCGCTCCTCGATCCCGGCGATGATGCCACCGACCAGCGGCAGGACGGTCAGCTCCTCCGTGCCGAACAGGCCGGCGCGCAGCCCGTCGTCGAGGTCGTGAACGTCATAGGCGATGTCGTCGGCGATGGCCGCGACCTGCGCCTCGGCCGAGGGCCAGCTCCACAGCCACAGATCCTGCCGCTCGGCATGCACGGCGACGGCATGGGGCAACGCGCCCTGCTGCGGGCCGTTATGCTTCACGATCCCCTCGTGGACCTCCCAGGAGAGGTTCAGCCCGTCGAAATCGGGGTAGCGATTCTCCAGCCTTGTGACGACGCGCAGCGACTGCGCGTTGTGGTCGAAGCCGCCATAGGTCGCCATGCAGGCGTCGAGCACCCGCTCGCCGGCATGGGCGAAGGGCGGATGGCCGAGGTCATGTGCGAGCGCCAGCGCCTCGCTCAGGTCCTCGTCGAGGCCGAGCGCGCGGGCGATGGAGCGCGCCACCTGCACCACCTCGAGCGTATGGGTGAGTCGGGTGCGGTAATGATCGCCCTCGTGATGGGCGAAGACCTGCGTCTTGTAGGCGAGGCGGCGGAAGGCGCTGGAATGGATGATGCGGTCGGCGTCGCGGCGGAAGGCGCTGCGGGCGTCGCCACCGGGCTCGGGATAGAGCCGGCCGCGGCTCTCCTCCGCCTTCGATGCCCAGGGCGCGCGCGGCTCAGCTCCGGCCACCGCCATGCGCGTCCCTCCTCGAATGAATGCGAGCCCTGCGAAATGCCCCCTTTGACTCGGGGGCGGCAGCACTTAACTATTGAGGCAGGTCATATTCAACTCGAAGTCCCGCGACATGAGCGCAAGCCCTTCGATCACTCCCGATTCCCTCCACCCGGTCGGCGTTACCGCCAGCGCCGCGCGCCGTATCGCCGAGATTCTCAGCGGCGAGCCGGCTGACGCCATGCTGCGCGTCAGCGTCGAGGGCGGCGGCTGCTCGGGCTTCCAGTACAAGTTCGACATCACCCGCGAGCGCGAGGCCGACGACCTCGTGCTGACCGAGGGCGCGGCCACGGTGGTGATCGACCCGGTCTCGCTCGAATATATGTCGGGCTCGCATATCGACTTCGTCGACGACCTGATCGGCGCCTCGTTCCGCATCGAGAATCCGCACGCCACCGCTTCCTGCGGCTGCGGCACCAGCTTCGCGCTCTGAAAATGCGTCCGATCGGCGTGCTCTGCGCCCTGCCGCAGGAGCTCGCCTTCCTCGCCGACAACCTCACGGCAACGGTGACCACCGAACGCGCCGGCATGATCTTCCATGCCGGCCGGCTCGACGGCCATGAGGTGGTGCTGGCGCAGGCCGGCATGGGCAAAGTCAACGCCGCTATCGCCGCGACGCTGCTGATCGAGCGCTTCGACTGCCGCATGGTGCTGTTCTCCGGCATCGCCGGCGGGCTCGACCCGGCCCTTTCCATCGGCGACGTGGTGATCGCCGACCATGTGGTGCAGCACGACGCCGGCTACACCTCGGAGGAAGGCTTTTTCGTCTACCAGGCCGGCCACCTGCCCTTCTTCAGCCCGCACGAGGACCTCGGCCACGCCGCCGAGAGCGAGCTGATCGAGCGGGTGCGCGCGGCGCTGGCCGATTTCGTCCTCACGCCACTCTCGGCCCGCACGGACGGGCAGCCGCCGCGGCTGCATTACGGGCGCGTGCTGACCGGCGACCAGTTCGTCAATTCCGAGACGCTGCGCGAGCGGCTGTTCCGCGAGCTCGGCGGCGCGGCGGTGGAGATGGAGGGCGCGGCGATGGCGCAGGCCTGCACCGCCTTCGGCGTGCCGTGGCTGGTGGTGCGGGCGCTCTCCGACCTCGCGGGGAGCGAATCACACTTCGACTTCAAGCAGTTCGTCGACGAGGTGGCGCTCTCCTCCGCGCTCATCGTGCGCCGGCTGCTGCCGGTGCTCTGAGCGGGCACGGTCTTTACCGACATTTTATGGCGCTGACGGGCGTTTCCAATCGAACCCTGATGCGCGGCTGCCGATATTGATCGGTAACGGCCGATCCCGGCCGATGGAGCCTACGATGATCCTTCTCTCCCTGCGCGCCGCCCTCGCCCATGCGTTCGGCTGGCTTGACCGCGGGCTTACCGACGGCGCCTACCAGCATGGTCGCTATTGCGTCAGCGACCAGAAGATCCGCCGCCGCGCTGCGCACTGAGTACGCCGGAGCATTTGCACCGCATCCGGCGAGGCGGCATGCTGGCGGCCTGATTTGCCTAGCCACGAACGGACCTTCGCGCATGCGCATCGCCACCTGGAACGTCAATTCGGTCAAGCAGCGGCTGGAGCACGCGGTTGCCTGGCTCGGCGAGACCCGGCCGGACGTGGTCTGCCTGCAGGAGATCAAATGCGTCGACGAGGCGTTCCCGCGCGAGGCGTTCGAATCCCTCGGCTACAATGTCGCCGTGCACGGCCAGAAGGGCTTCAACGGCGTCGCCGTGCTCTCGCGCCTGCCCTTCGACGAGGTCTCCTCCGGCCTGCCGGGCGACGATGAGGACGTCCAGTCGCGCTTCATCGAGGTGGTGGTCTCGACGCCCGAGGGCGTCGCGCGCATCTGCGGCATCTATCTGCCGAACGGAAATCCGGTCGACACGGAGAAGTACCCCTACAAGCTCAACTGGATGAAGCGGCTCAAGGCGCATGTCGCCAACCGCCTCGCCTATGAGGAGCCGCTCATCGTCTGCGGCGACTACAACGTCATCCCCGAACCCGTGGACGCCGCCAACCCGGCCGCCTGGGTGAACGACGCGCTGTTCCTGCCGCAGACCCGCTCGGCCTTCCGCGAGCTGATCCATCTCGGCATGACCGAGGCGGTGCGCGCCACTACCGACGAGCCGGGCCTCTACAGCTTCTGGGATTATCAGGCCGGCGCCTGGCAGAAGAACAACGGCATCCGCATCGACCACCTGCTGCTGTCGCCGCAGGCCGCCGACCGGCTCAAGGCGGTCGGCATCGACAAGCATGTGCGGGCTTGGGAGAAGCCCTCAGACCATGTGCCGGTCTGGGTTGATCTCGCCTACAAGGCATGATTTCAGCGCAACTTAGCGCCGCGTCTTCATATATTGCTCTAGATAGACCAGCGCCATGGCGCGCTCGTCGGCATTCGCGCCGGCGAAGGCATCGTCGTAGAGGTCGACCACCCATTTGTCGTCCGGACCGGCCGCCGAGTCGCGCGCGACGGTGAGCCACATCAGCCCGCGTGCCGCCTGGCGGGGAATGCCGTCGTCACCCTTGAACAGCAGCCCGCCGAGCGCCGCCTGCGCCTGGTACTGGCCCTTATGGGCAGCGAGGCCCAGCCAGCGGGCGGCGAAGCGCGGGTCGCGCTCCACGCCGTCGCCGTCGATATAGAGACGCGCGAGGTGGTACTGCGCATCCGGGTCGCCGAAATAGGAAGCCGCATAGGCGAACATGTCGCGCGCCCGGGTAGGGTCGCGGCGGACCTTGCTGTTGGGGATGCCGACCAGATAGTAGCCGCCGAGCGCCACGAAGGCGTCGGCAGTGAAGCGCGCCTCCGGCGAGGCCGGATTGTCGTCGGCGTGCATGTTGGCGATCTGGCTGAAATATTCGAACGCCTTGATGTCGTTGCGCTCGACGCCCTCGCCTTCCGCATACATGCGGCCGAGCTTCCACTGCGCGCCGGCATGGCCCTGGTCGGCCGCGTAGCGCAGCGAATCGATGCCCTTCTCGGTCTCGCCCGAGCGCAGCGCCTGCGCGCCGAAGCGCACGAATTCCTCCACCGAGCGCGGCTTGCCGGTCGGCGACAGGATGGTCGGCGCCGCGGCGTTGCCTCCGCCGCCGGGCGTGCCGTCGAACGCCGCGGCCGGCGCGACGGCGAAGAAGGCCAGAACGCTGGCCAGGAGAACTCGGTCAGATATCCGCATAGCACGTCGTCTCGGCCGCGCCGCCCGGATGAGTGACCGCCCCGTCACGGGCGGGCCCCACGGCCTGCGCGAACTTCCAGATGGCCCCCGAGCCGACGGGCGAGGGACGCGGCGCCCATTCCGCCTTGCGGGCGGCGAGTTCCTCGTCCGAGAGCGCCACGTCCAGCGTGCCCTCTACTGCGTCGATGGTGATGATGTCGCCGTCGCGGATCAGCCCGATCGGGCCGCCGACCGCCGCCTCCGGCCCGACATGGCCGATGCAGAAGCCCCGCGTGGCGCCGGAGAAGCGTCCGTCGGTGATGAGCGCCACCTTGTCGCCCACGCCCTGCCCGTAGAGCGCGGCGGTGGTGGAGAGCATCTCCCGCATGCCGGGGCCGCCCTTCGGCCCCTCATAGCGGATGACCAGCACGTCGCCTTCCTTATAGGCGCGCTTGGTCACCGCCTCGAAGCAGGCCTCCTCGCCGTCGAAGCAGCGGGCCGGCCCGGTGAATTTCTGGTTCTTCAGCCCCGCCACCTTCACGATGGCGCCGTCGGGCGCGAGATTGCCCTTGAGGCCGACCACGCCGCCGGTGGCGGTGATCGGATCGTTGGCCGGGCGCACCACGTCCTGGTGCGGGTTCCACTTCACCGAGGCCATGTTCTCGGCGATGGTGCGGCCCGTCACCGTCATGCAGTCGCCGTGCAGGTAGCCGTGCTCCAGCAGCGTCTTCATCAGCAGCGGGATGCCGCCGGCCTCGAACATGTCCTTGGCGACGTAGCGCCCACCGGGCTTGAGGTCGGCGATATAGGGCGTGCGCCGGAAGATCTCGGCGACGTCGAACAGGTCGAACTTGATGCCGACCTCATGCGCCATGGCCGGCAGGTGCAGCGCCGCATTGGTCGAGCCGCCCGAGGCGGCGACCACGGTCGCGGCATTCTCCAGCGCCTTGCGGGTGACGATGTCGCGCGGGCGGATGTTGCGGGCGAGGAGATCCATGATCTGCTCGCCGGCCGCGGCGCAGAACTTGTCGCGGATCTCGTAAGGCGCCGGCGCGCCGGCCGAATAGGGCAGCGCCAGGCCGATCGCCTCGGAAACAGTCGCCATGGTGTTGGCGGTGAACTGGGCGCCGCAGGCGCCCGCCGAGGGGCACGCGACCTGCTCGATCTCGTCGAGGTCCTCGTCGGACATCAGCCCGACCGAGTGCTTGCCGACCGCCTCGAACATGTCCTGCACCGTGACCGGCTGGCCGCGGAAGGAACCGGGCAGAATCGAGCCGCCATAGATGAAGATGGACGGCACGTTGAGGCGCAGCATGGCCATCATCATGCCTGGCAGCGACTTGTCGCAGCCGGCGATGCCGATCAGCGCGTCATAGGAATGGCCGCGCATGGTGAGCTCGACCGAGTCGGCGATCACCTCGCGCGAGGCGAGCGAGGCCTTCATGCCCTCGTGCCCCATGGCGATGCCGTCGGTGACGGTGATGGTGCAGAACTCGCGCGGGGTGCCGGCGGCGGAAGCGACGCCCTTCTTCACCGCCTGCGCCTGGCGCATCAGCGAGATGTTGCAGGGAGCGGCCTCGTTCCAACAGGAGGCGACGCCTACCAGCGGCTGGTGGATCTGCTCCTTGGTCAGGCCCATCGCATAGAGATAGGAGCGATGCGGAGCGCGCGCCGGACCTTCGGTCACATGGCGGCTCGGCAGGTTCCGCTTGTCGATGATGGTCCTGACGTCCATTTGTACTTCACGCATCCCGGCGCGGAGGTTTCACTCGGGTAACGGCACCCGGACACTACTATCCCCCGTCTATCCGTCGGATTTCGTGCCGGTTTGTGGCGGCTTCGCGGCACCAAGGCCCTCCGGCTGCTCTTATGGTTGCGAATGCGTGACACTGTTGCCGGAGCGACACGCAAAATAGGTATCAGAATGCCGCAAAACGACGCCCGGCAGAGAATGGTCTCGCACCTTAAGTCCTTGTTAACCAAGGGAAAATGAAATGGTTGCTTTTGCCTTGAGGTGGGCGGTTGCTGCCGCCATCACCTTTCCGGGCGTGATCTCCGGTCCCGCGCTGGCGCAGGATTGCGCCGATCCTACCCAGATGGGGCTCGACCAGTGCGCAGGCGCGGCGTTCAAGAAGTCGGATGCCCGCCTCAACCAGGTCTATGGCCAGATCGCCGCCCGTCTCTCCGGCGATGCCGCGACCAAGGCGAAGCTCGTTGCCGCCCAGCGCGCCTGGATCGCCTTCCGCGATGCCGAATGCGCCTTCCGCGCCGCGGGCGTCGAGGGCGGCAGCATCCATTCGATGACGGTGACGCTGTGCCGGAAGGACGTCACCGACCGCCGCGTCACAGAACTGGAGCCGCTGCTGAACTGCGAGGAAGGCGACACGAGCTGCCCGGTGCCGGCGGCGCAGTAGCCGTCGCGCGATCGTCACATTCCTTGGCAGGAGGTATGTTACGCACCGCTATCCGCAGGTGAGCGGCGTAACGGAGGACGGAATGTCGAGCGGCAACATCGTCGAGCGGCTGAGGGCCATGGCGGCGGACCTTGACAGGTTTCCCCGCGACAAGGTCGAGGACGAACTGTCCGAGGCCGCGGACGTGATCGAGCGCCTGCGCGCCGAACTCGACCGGCTGCTGCCGCCGGCGGTCACCGATGCCGCCCCCCAGCCCCCGGTGCCGCCGACCTCGCCGACTGCGTGAACCGTAGCCTCCCGAAAGGCTGACCGGCCGATCGACGAGTACGGCGCCCTCCCCGCATCGGTGTTGATCTTTGGACGGTCGAACGTCGCTTTCCCGATAGCACAATCACCCGGCGGCCCGGCTTGGTGCGGGCCGCCGGGTGGACGTCGTCACTCCGCAGGCTGCCGATCGTCGATGCCGGTCTCCGCGATCTGCGCCATGCCGTCCGACTGGCGCTCGAACAGCCGGCGGTAGCGTCCGCCCGGACGGGCGAGCAGCGTCTCGTGCCGGCCATCCTCTAGGATACGGCCGTGCTCGAAGACCAGGATGCGGTCCATCGCCCGCACCGTGGAGAGACGGTGCGCGATGACGATCGCCGTGCGTCCCTGCATCAACCGCTCCATCGCCTGCTGGATCGCGCCTTCCGATTCCGAATCGAGGCTGGAGGTCGCCTCGTCGAGAATGAGGATCGGCGCGTCGGCCAGGAAGGCGCGGGCGATCGCCACGCGCTGGCGCTCGCCGCCGGAGAGCTTCACGCCCCGCTCGCCGACCAGCGTGCGGTAGCCCTTCGGCAGCCGCTCGATGAAGTCGTGCGCATTGGCGAGCCTCGCCGCGCGCTCGATCTCGGCCGCGCTGGCGCCGGGCCGGGCATAGGCGATGTTCTCCGCCAGCGTACGGTGAAACAGGATCGGCTCCTGCTGCACGATGGCGATCTGCCCGCGCAGCGAGGCCTGCGCCACCTCGCGCACATCGTGCCCGTCGATCAGCACCCGTCCGTCGGTGACGTCGTAGAGCCGCTGCAGCAGCTTCACGAAGGTGGTCTTGCCCGAACCGGAGGGACCAACCAACCCCACGCGCTGCCCGGCGGGGATCACCACGTCGAGCCCGGAGAACAAGGGCGCGGCATGCCGGCCATAATGGAAGGTGACGTGCTCGAAGCGCACCTCGCCGCCGCGTATGGCTACAGGCTGCGCCTCCTCCCCGTCGGCGACGCCGGCGGTGAGCCCGTGCAGGTCGACCATCTCCTCCATGTCGTTCACCGCGCGCTGCAGGTTGTGCACGTGCTGGCCGATATCGCGCAGATAGCCGTGCAGCACGAAATAGGTGGTCAGCACATAGGTGACATCGCCCGGCGTAGCGCGTCCCTGCCACCACAGCCACAGCGCCGTGGCGGTGACGGCAGTGCGCACGACCCAGAGCAGCGCGAACTCGCCGCTGGCGCTCCACGTCGCCAGCATCCAGGTGCGCCGCACCCGCCGCCGCCAGCGCGTCACCACCGCGGCCAGCCGCTCGTCCTCGCGTGCCTCGGCGCCGAAGGCCTTCACGACCTGGTTGGCACCGAGCGTGTCAGAGAGAATGCCGCCGATGCGGGTGTCCCATGCATTGGACAGCCGCGCGGCGGGCGCGACGACGCGGGTGGCCAGCGTGACGGTGAGCGCGCCATAGGCCAGCGCGCCGACCGCCATGACCAGCCCCATCACCGGCCAGTGCAGCATGAGGAGCAGCACCGTGCCGGCGAGCACCACCACCGAGGGCAGGAGCGAGAGCAGCAGCACATCGTTGATGACGTCGAGCGCCCACATGCCGCGGGTGATCTTGCGCACGGTGGAGCCGGCGAAGCTGTTGGCGTGCCAGTCGCTGGAGAAGCGCTGCACGCGGTGGAACGCCTCGCGCACGACATCCGACATGATGCCGAGCGTCAGCGGCACCACGCCCCACCAGGCGAGATGGCGCAGCACGACCATGGCGAGGCCGAGACCGGCCATCACAAGGAAGGCATCCAGCGCGGCCGGCGCCTCGCCCTTGCCGGCGGTGAGCGCGTCGATCAGCCGGCCGGCATAGAGCGGCACGAAGATCTCGGTCAGCGTCGCCAGCACGATGGCCGCGCCGATGCCCGCCGCCATGGGCCAGCGGCGCGCCCAATGTCGGAAGGTGAAGGCAAGGACGTTGCGCAGCGCGTCGCTGCCGTGTTTGGACGAGAAGGACATGGGGAACGCAGGCGCGAAGGCGCGCCTCTCCTGCGAAGGAACTGTGCTCAGCGCGAGGAAAACGGAGTGCCGGATGGCGGGGGAGCGCGGCTCCGCGGCCTGCCGAACTAGCCGTGCGGCTTCACAGCCGGGGTGGGCTGACGAAACAGAATGGTCATTCGCGCCCCTCCCTGGTTCGCAGTTTGCGATTGCTAGTCAGTACCACGATCCGACGTCGCGGACAATCTCACGCGGCTCGGGATCGGCCGGCGAGCCTCCGCCGGGGCGGTCGGCGCGACATCCCCGACTGCGGGTGGACGGCGCCATTGACGGCTCATTCATCATACGTATGATGAATGCATGACCCTCTACCACGACACGCTGGAGCGACTGGGGAAGGATATCTGCGCGGGACGCTATCGTCCCGGCCAGGTCATTCCGGCCGAGCCGCTGCTGTGCGCGCAACTGGGCGTCAGCCGCATCGTGCTGCGGGAGGCGATCAAGGGGCTGGCGTCGAAGGGGCTGCTGGAGGCGCGTCGGCGTACCGGCACAGTGGTGCTGGAGCAGAACCGCTGGAGCCTGCTCGATCCGGAAGTGATGATCTGGCGCGCCGATGCCAACGGGGTCGATCTCGCCCTCGGTTCCGACATCATGGAGCTGCGCCGCATCATCGAGCCGGCCGCCGCACGCCTCGCCGCCGAGCGCGCGCGCCCCGAGGAATTGGCGGCGTTGCGGGCCGCCTATGAGGCGATGGCCGCCGCCGCGGTCGACGGCCAGGGTGATTACGTCGCCGCGGACATCGCCTTCCACAGCACCATCATCCGCGCCTGCTCCAATCCCTTCGTCACCCAGTTGCAGAGCGTGATGTCGACGGTACTGCGCATCTGCTTCGAACGGGTCGCCGCCGTTCCCGGCGGCCGCATCCACTCGCTGCCGCTGCATCGCCGGGTCTGCGAAGCCATCGAGCAGCGGCGGCCCTCGGAGGCCGGCGACGCGATCATCGCGCTGCTCGACGATGCCGAGAGCGACATGCGCCGATTGCTGAATGCGGACCCCGGAGCCTTTCTCACGCCGGCCCAGAAGGCCAGTGCGGCCGAGATCCAGAAACGAGCCGATCAAGAGCTCGACCGCAAAAAGAGCGATAAAGCCCTGGAGGAACGCCATGACCGAAGCGTCCTGATCTAGCGCGCTGCGCCTCGCGCAGTGATCGCTCGCGCCGCACCGGCTGTCCTGTGCAGCGGCGGGCTCATGCACCTTATCTGTGATCCATCGGCCAGCCGGTCCACCAGGACGGGCAATGCCTTCCTGCACCCTTAGAGCCTCTGCAATCTCATGAAAATCACCGCCATCGAGACGATACGCGTCGCCGAGTTCGGCAACCTGCTCTGGGTGCACGTCCACACCGACGAAGGCGTGATCGGCCTTGGCGAGACCTTCTACGGCGCCGGGGCGGTCGAAGCGCACATCCATGACACGCTGGCCGGCCGGCTGCTCGGCCGCGATCCGCTGCGCATCGAGGCGCTCAACCGCGACATGGTGAACCTGCCGCTGGCGCAGGCGTCGACCGGCGTCGAGTACCGCGCAGCATCCGCCATCGACTTCGCGCTGTGGGACATTTTCGGCAAGGTCTGCAACCAGCCGGTCCACCAGATGCTCGGCGGCCTCGCCCACGACCGGCTGCGGCTCTACAATACGTGCGCGGGTTACAAATATGTCCGCTCCATGAGCATCAAGCCGGTTTCCACCTGGGGACTTGGCGAGGCCGAGGGCCCCTATGAGGACCTCGATGCCTTCATGAACCGCTCCGACGAGCTGGCCGAGAGCCTGCTCGACGAGGGCATCACCGCCATGAAGATCTGGCCCTTCGATCCGGCCGGCATCGAGACCGGCGGCAACTTCATCTCCGCCGAGCAGATGAAGACGGCGATCCAGCCTTTCGAGAAGATCCGCAGGGCGGTCGGCGACAAGATGGAGATCATGGTCGAGTTCCATTCGCTGTGGAACCTGCCGACCGCCAAGAAGATCGCGCGTGCGCTCGAACCCTATGCGCCCACCTGGTACGAAGACCCGATCCGGATGAATTCGCCGCAGGCGCTCGCCGAATATGCGCGCTCGACGGATGTGTGGGTCTGCGCCAGCGAGACGCTGGGCTCGCGCTATGCCTATCAGGACTATCTCAACGTCGATGCCGCCCATGTGGTGATGGTCGACCTGTGCTGGACCGGCGGCCTCACCGAGGGCCGCAAGATCGCCGCGCAGGCGGACACCTATCACCGCCCCTTCGCCCCGCATGACTGCACCGGGCCGGTCGCCTTCGCCGCCGCGATCCACTGCTCGTTCAGCCAGCCGAACACGCTGATCCAGGAGTCGGTCCGCGCCTTCTATCGCGGCTGGTACACCGAGCTCGTCACCAACCTGCCCCGGATCGAAGGCGGCTACGCCTATCCGATGGAGGGCGCCGGGCTCTGCCTGGAGCTCAAGCCGGAGGTCTTCAAGCGCGACGACGTCACCCTCCGCCGCAGCACGCTCTGAGAGACACGACCATGTCCACCTCCCTCTTCTCTCTCGCCGGCCGCACCGCCCTCGTCACCGGCTCCGCACGCGGGCTCGGCTACGGAATTGCGCGCGGCCTCGCCCAGGCTGGCGCAAAGGTCGTGCTCAACGGGACCAAGGCCGACACCACGGAGGAGGCGCGCCGCGCCCTCGAGGGCGAGGGCCTTCTCGCCCATGCGCTACCCTTCGACGTGACGGACGATGCCGCGGTCGCGGATGCCTTCACCGAGCTCGACGCGCAGGACATCGCCATCGACATCCTCGTCAACAATGCCGGTATCCAGTTCCGTAAGCCCATGGTCGACCTCGACCCGGCCGACTGGCGCCGGGTGCTCGAAGTCGATCTCACCAGCGCCTTCCTGGTCAGCCAGCAGGCGGCCCGCCGCATGATCGCGCGGGGCTGCGGCGGCAAGATCATCAACATCGCCTCGCTCATGAGCCAGGCGGCGCGGGCGACGGTTGCGCCCTACACGGCGGCCAAGGGCGGCATCAAGACGCTGACCTATTCCATGGTCGCGGAGTGGGCGCAGTTCAACATCCAGGCCAACGCCATCGGTCCCGGCTACATGGCGACCGACATGAACGAGGCCCTGATGAACGATCCGGCCTTCGATGCCTGGGTCAAGGGGCGCACCCCGGCACGACGCTGGGGCCAGCCCGACGAACTGGTCGGCGCGGCGGTGTTCCTCGCCTCGCCGGCCTCCAACTACGTCAACGGCCAGCTCATCTACGTCGACGGTGGCATGCTGGCCGTCCTCTAAGCGGCTCAAGACGAAGCCGCACACCTAACCGGATGCACCAAGGAGAAGACAGATGAAGACCGCTATCGGACTACGCGCCGCCGTCGCGGCGTTCGCTACCATCGCCCTGATGGCCGGCCCCGCTTCGGCGGAAATCAAGGCCAAGGTCGGCCACGCCATGCCGGAGAGCCATCCGCAGGCCGCGGCGATGAACAAGTTCGCCGAGCTTGTCGGCACCTACACCAATGGCAATGTGAAGCTGCAGACCTATCACGGCGCCCTGCTCGGCAGCGACGAGAAGCAGCTTCAGGCCGTGCAGGCCGGCACGCAGGAGTTCTACATCGGCACGCTGGCGCCGCTGTCCTCGCGCGTGAAGGAAGTGCAGGTCTGGGATCTGCCCTTCATGTTCCAGAACACCAAGGAAGTGTACGCCGTGCTCGACGGTCCTTCCTCCAAGCAGATCTTCGAGAAGATCGAGCCGTCGGGTCTCGTCGGCCTCACCTGGACCGGCATGGGCTTCCGCAACCTGTCGAACAGCCGCCATCCCGTGACCAAGCTGGACGATGTTTCCGGCCTCAAGCTGCGCGTGATGGCGAACCCGGTCGCCCTCGACACCTGGAAGACCATCGGCGCGAACGCCACGCCGATGCCCTTCTCGGAGGTCTTCCCGGCTCTCGAGGTGAAGGCCATCGACGGCCAGGAGAACCCGCTCCTGCATATGTATGCCAACAAGATGCAGGAAGTGCAGAAGTACATCTCGCTCACCAACCACGTCTATACGCCCGTGGCGCTGGTGGCCTCGAAGAAGTTCTGGGACAAGCTGACGCCGGCCGACCAGGACGCGATCCGCAAGGCGGCGGTGGAAGCCGGCCTGCTTCAGCGCAAGCTGCTGGACGAGGGTGATCGCGACGTCATCGCCAAGTTCAAGGAAGCCGGCGTCGAGGTGGACGAGGTCCCCGCCGATCAGCTCGCCCGCATCCAGGCGCAGGTGAAGCCGGTGGTGGAGAAGTTCAAGCCGCAGATCGGCGACGCCTTCGTCGACGGCTTCTTTGCCGAAATCCAGAAGGCGCGTAGCGCCAACTGAGCGATCGCGATCCGGCGGTCCGCCCGAGTGGGCCGCCGGGCCTCCCTTCACCGGCGCACCCCTTTCTTCCGGCGACGGAACGGCGCTCGGCTTTTCCCGAGGTGTCTCGATGAACCAACTGCTCAAGTTGGCTATCGCAGCCTTCTACCGCGTGATCGAGGTCGTGATGGTGCTGTGCATGGTCGTCATGCTCGTCACCGTCTTCAGCAATGTCGTGCTGAGGCTCGGCTTCAACACCGGCATCAACCTGTCGGACGAACTGCCGCGTTTCGCCTTCGTCTGGCTCACCTTCCTCGGCGCCATCGTCGGCCTGCACCGGCGCGCGCATCTGGGCGTCGATCTCGTGGTACGAGCCCTGCCGCTGCTCGGCCGCAAGCTGTGCTGGGGCATAAGCCAGGCGATCATGCTCGTGTGCAGCCTCTACATGCTCTACGGCACCTGGCTGCAGCACGACATCATCGCCGGCAATTCCTCGCCGGTCGCGCAGATCTCGACGCTGTGGGTCTACGGCGTGAGCTACGTCACCGGCACCGCCATCGGCCTCATCTGCATCGCCAATCTCATCGGCCTTTTCCTGGGCCACGTCGCCGAGGAAGAGCTCATCGACGTGAACGAAGAGGGGATGTCGGAGGTGCACGAGATCGAGCACGAGCTTGCCGACCAGGGCATCCGCAAGGGGACGGCGTCATGATCGTGCTGGTCTTCGTCGGCTCGCTGCTGGGCCTCATGGCGCTGGGCATGCCGGTCGCGTTCGCGCTGATCGGCTGCGGTCTCGCCATGATGTTCTACATGGGGATCACCGATCCCCAGATCATCATTCAGAACATGTGGGACGGCGCCAACAGCTTCCCGCTGCTTGCCGTTCCCTTCTTCATGCTGGCCGGCGAGTTCATGAATGCCGGCGGCATGACGCGGCGCATCATCACCATGGCCATGGCCTGGGTGGGCCATATTCGCGGCGGCCTCGGCTATGTCGCGGTGATGGCGGCGGTGATCATGGCCTCGCTCTCCGGCTCGGCGGTGGCGGATACGGCCGCGCTCGCCTCCGTGCTGGTGCCGCTGATGCGCAGGTCCGGCTACGACGTGAACCGTTCCTGCGGCCTCATCGCCTGCGGCGGCATTATCGCCCCCGTCATCCCGCCCTCGATCGGCATGATCATCTTCGGCGTGACCGGCGGGGTGTCGATCACCAAGCTGTTCATCGCCGGCATCGTGCCGGGCGTGCTGATGGGCATCGCCATCATGCTGGCCTGGCGCTGGTGCATCCAGAAGGACAATCCGCGGGTCGAGCCGCGCCGTCCGATGTCCGAGCGCCTCGTCGAAACCCGCGACGCCTTCTGGGCGCTGCTTCTGCCGGTGGTCATCGTCGGCGGCCTGAAGTTCGGCATCTTCACCCCGACGGAAGCCGCCGTCATCGCCGCGGTCTACTCGCTCTTCGTGGGCGTGGTCATCTATCGCGAGATCAAGCTGCGCGACCTGTTCCACCTGATCTACCGCGCGGCCGAGACCACCGCCGTGATCATGTTCCTGGTCGCCGCCGCCGGCGTCTCCGCCTGGCTGATCACCACCGCCGACATTCCCCAGCAGCTCGCCGAGATCGTCGCGCCCTTCATGGACAGCCCGATCCTGCTGATGGCCGTGCTGATGGTGCTGGTGTTCATCATCGGCACGGCGCTGGATTTCACCCCCACCGTGCTGATCCTCACCCCGGTGCTGATGCCGGTGGTGAAGCAGGCAGGCATCGACCCCGTCTATTTCGGCGTGCTGTTCATCATGAACAACGCGCTGGGACTGGTGACACCGCCCGTGGGCACCGTCCTCAACGTGGTCTGCGGCGTCGCCAAGGTGCCGATGAGCGGCGTGATCCGCGGCGTGCTGCCCTTCCTCATCGCCCAGACCATCGTGATGTTCCTGCTCGTCGCCTTCCCGCAGATCGTCATGTGGCCGCTGCACTGGATGACCCGCTGAGGCGGGTCATCTCTCTTCTCTGTATTCAAGGACGTCACCGACATGCGCGCCATCGTCATCCACGCTCCGCACGATGTGCGCTTAGAGTCCATGCCGGCCGCCGTGCCCGGCCCGCACGACGTCGTCGTGCGGATGGGAGCGGGCGGCATTTGCGGGTCGGACCTGCACTATTTCCACCAAGGCGGCTTCGGCGTGGTGCGCCTTCGCGAGCCCATGGTGCTCGGCCATGAGGTCGCCGGCACGGTGAAGGCGGTCGGGACGGCGGTGACCGCGGTCAAGGTCGGGGACAAGGTCGCGGTGAACCCGTCGGGACCTTGCGGTGAGTGCGACTATTGCCGGCGCGGCCTGCGCAACCAGTGCCTCGACATGCGCTTCTACGGCAGCGCCATGCGGTTTCCCCATGTCCAGGGCGCCTTCCGCGAGGAGATGACCGTCCCTGAAACGCAGGCGGTGAAGGTCGCCGACGACCTCGACCTGTCGCTCGCCGCGCTGTGCGAACCCTTCGCCGTGGCGCTGCACGCGGTGGCGCAGGCGGGCGACCTGACCGGCAGGACCGTGCTGGTCTCCGGCTGCGGGCCGATCGGCTGCCTCGTCATCGCCGCCGCGAAGCTCGCGGGCGCCGGCACCATCGTGGCCACCGACATCGCGCCGGAGGCCCTCGCCATCGCTTCCCGCCTTGGCGCGACGCGCTGCGTCGACGTCTCCGGCGGAACGGGCGAACTGGCGGACCTCGCGATCGACAAGGGCCGGGTCGACGTGCCCTTCGAATGCTCCGGCAACGGGCGCGCGCTGGCCACGGCCATCGAGCTGACGCGCCCGCGCGGCGTCATCGTGCTGGTCGGCCTCGGCGGCGAGCAGCCCCTGCCGATGAACGCCATCGTCACCAAGGAACTCAACATTTCCGGCAGCTTCCGCTTCGACGCCGAATTCGCCCGCGCCGCCGAGCTGATCTCCAGCCGGCAGGTCGACCTCGCGCCGATGCTGACCGGCAGCTTCCCGATCGAGGAGGCGGAAGCGGCGTTCGCGCTGGCCTCGGACCGGCGGCGGGCGATGAAGGTGCAGTTCCGCTTCAGTGACGCAGTGTGACCGCCATGGCGCGTGAAGCGCTTCCCGCCATCGTGGTGATGGGTGTCTGCGGATGCGGAAAGTCCTCGATCGGTCAGGCGCTCGCGGAGCAGTTCGGCGCCACCTTCATCGAAGGCGACGCGCTCCACCCGCCCGCCAGCATCGCCAAGATGGCCCGCGGAGAGCCGCTCGACGACGAGGACCGCAAGCCCTGGCTTGAGGCGATCTGCCGGGCCATCGCGGAGAACCGTGCCGCCGGGCGCGGCGTGGTGGTCTCGTGCTCGGCGCTGCGCCGCGCCTATCGCGACCATCTGCGCACCGCCGGGCCGTTGCGGTTCGTCTTCCTGAACGGTTCCACGACGGTGCTCGCCGAGCGCATGAGCCGGCGCGAAGGCCATTTCATGCCGCTCGCGCTTCTCGACAGCCAGCTCGCCACGTTGGAAGACCCGACCGGCGAGGCGGATGTCGTGCCGGTCGACATCGACCGCCCTCTCGCCGACGTCATCGCCCGTGCAGGCGAAGCGCTCCGCCGCGACGACCTCCGATAGTCCGACATGACACTCTCAGCAGTGCGAGAACATCAGGCGCCCTGGTGTTTCCACTCTGGCGGTCAGGATTTGGCCGGTCTCCGATTCCGTGATGTAGAGCGTGCGGCGATCCTCGCCGCCATAGGCCAGATTGGTAGTGGCCAGCCCCGCGCATGACTTTACCCGCGCCACCGGCTCGCCAATTGCGTTGACGATCCAGACGCTTCCCAGACCGAGATGGGCGATGGCGAGACCGCCCGCCTCGTCGATCGCCAGCCCGTCGGGTCCGTTGCCGCCCGACAGCCGGATATAGGCGCCGACCTTGAAGGCCGCTCCCGAGGCATTCAGCGGCACGCGCCAGACCGCGTTGTCGCGCGTCACGTTGAGGAAGACGATATCTTCGTCGAGGTTGAGCACCAGCCCGTTGGGACTGGGGATTCCCTGCAGCAGCATGTCGAGCCGCCCGCCATCGGCACGAAGGCGGTAGAGCCGGCCGCTCGGGTCCTGCAAGCCGGTCAGGCCCTGATCGGTGAAATAGAGGTCGCCATTGCTGGCGAAGAACAGGTCGTTCACGCCCTTGAACGGACCGAATTCGGAAGCCTGAACCACCGGCTCGACGGCACCGCGTTCCGGGTCCAGGAGCATGATGCCATGACGGAAATCAGCGACGAAGATGCGGCCGTCGCGATGGATCTTCAGCCCGTTGGGCTCGCCGTCATACTCGATCACCAGGGTGAATTCGCCGTCGGGCGAGACACGGAAGATGCGTCCCCAGGCGACGTCGACGACGTAGAGATTGCCCAGCCGGTCGAAGGAAGGCCCCTCGAGGAACACCGGCGTCGGCCGCCCGCCGCGTTGGACCTGCGCCCATTTCGAGGTGCGGCCATGTATGCGGAATCGCTCGGGAACGCGCGCGAAGACGGTGGTCTCGATGACGGGCGGCGGTGCGTACATGGGCGTTCTGCCAGAAGAGGAAGGAAGTCAGGACTTGCGCGGCGGCGCGGTGGTGTCGCGCACCATCAGGCCGACCGGGATTTCGACCGTCGGCGGCGCCGGCTCGCCGGCAACCCGTGCCAGCAGATATTCGGCGGCGCGCACGCCGATCTCGCGCGCCGGCACATGCAGCGTGGTCAGCGCCGGACGGATCTGCGACGCGAAGTCGAGATCGTCGAAACCCGCGATCGAGATGTCCTGCGGAACCCGGATGCCCTGCCGGGCGCACTCTATGAGGGCGCCGAAGGCGAGCATGTCATTGCCGCAATAGACCGCCGTCGGCGGGTTGGGCGTGCCGAGCAGCGCCCGCAACGCCAGCTGCCCCTCGACGATACGGTAGGGTCGCTCGATGAGGGCTTGCTGGCCGAGTGCAAGGCCCCGTTCGGCGAGCACCCGGCGCATGCCTTCGAGACGTCCCCGCGCACGGTCATTGTCGCGGGTGATGCCTGCGATCGCGCCGATGCGGGTGTGGCCGAGGTCCAGCAGATGCGTGGCGATGCGTCCGGCGGCCTCGACATTGTCGAAGCCGACGCTGGGCACGTCCTTGGACAGCACCCAGGTCACGACGAAGGGGATGTTGCGCTGCTGAAGGAAGTTCAGCATCTCGGGATCGTGCTCGGCGCCCACCAGCATCATGCCCTGGGCGCCGTGCGCCACCAGCGCCATCACCTTCTCGAATTCGTTCTTCCGGTCATAGCCGCTGCTGGCCAGTGTGAAGCCGTAGCCGGATTCGCGAAGGCGGTTCTGCATGGCCTCTGCGCCGGCAGCGAAGTTGGGGTTCTCCAGATGCGGAATGATCGCCCCGATCACCGGCCATTGCCGCGCCCGCGCGATGCGCGCGGCGCCCTGCGGGACATAGCCGAGCCGTGCGGCGGCCGCCTCGATGCTGCTCTTCACCTCAGGAGCGACGGGCCCCGTGCCGTTGAGCGCCCGCGACACCGTCGCGCCGGAGACCCCGACCGCCCGTGCGATGTCCTCGACCCGTACTCGACCTGAAGGCATACGCTTGGGCCGCAATCTCTTCCCCTCATCAGATCCGCGCCGACCTTGGCCGAGCTGCGGAAGCAGTGTCAATCGATGAACAGGCCGTGATCGCCGAGGCCCCAGGCGCAATACCATCCGCCATGGAAGGGTTTGGCCCCCTCCAGTTCCGGAGCGCCGTTGGCCAGCACCTCCTCGGCGTAATCCTCGGCATCGTCCACGGGCCGATAGCCGAGCACACCCGCCTCGCGGTTGTCCCAGATCAGGCGGGAATTCGCCGACATGCCGTAGGCCACGACATAGTGCAGCAACGGCGCCTCGATGGAGCAACGCAGCAGTTCGACCATGTCGCGCGGGCTGATCCAGACGGAAAGATGCCGGATATCGGCGGGCTTCGGCCGATAGGCGCCGATGCGCAGGCTCACCACGCTCAGCCCGAACTTGTCGGCGTAGAGCCGGCCGAGTGCCTCGCCGGTCACCTTGCTGACACCGTAATAGCTGTCCGGGCGAGGCGCGATCGCGCCGGTCAGAACCTCGCTGCGACGGTAATAGCCGATCGCGTGATGGCTGGAGGCAAAGACTACCCGCTTTACCCCGGCGCGCCGGGCGGCCTCGAAGACATTATAGGTGCCGACAATATTGGCCGGCAGCACCTGCTCCCAGGCATTGCTCTCGGGTTCCACCGACACGCCGGCGAGGTGGACGACGCAGTCGATGCCCTGCATGGCGGCTTCGAGCGCCTCAAGGTTGCAGATGTCGACCTTGAGACATTCCTCGTCGGCATTCGCCGGCTCTATGTCCGCCAGGTCGAGCAGGCGCATCAGCGGATAGCGTCCGGCGAGCCGGTGCCGCGCCTCCCGCCCGATGATGCCGCCGGCACCTGTCATCAATACGCGCATGACTTGACTCTTCCTCTCCTGGCCCGCGCGCGGCGAGCGCGCCCGCGGCGTCAGTGAATGACGCGGATCGCCTTCTGGGTGTCGACGTCAAAAAAGTGCATCTGGTCGGCGGCAATCGAGACCGTCACAGGCTCGTGGACGCGGATCGGCGCATCCGGGGCAACCCGTGCCACGGTGAGGGCCGTACTCCCGATCCGCATGTCGAGGTGCATTTCCGAGCCGAGCTGCTCGATCACGTCGACGGTTCCCTCGAGCTGATTGCCGAAGGCGCCGATCGAAATATGCTCGGGGCGGATGCCGACCATGACCGGCCGGCCGGCATAGCCGCGCAGAGCCGCCTTGTTCCGTTCGCCCACCGCCAGTGACGCGCCCTCGACGCTGACACGCTCGCCGAGCTCATCCAGCGTGCCCTTGAACACGTTCATGGCCGGCGCGCCGATGAAGCCGGCGACGAACAGGTTCTCCGGACGGTTGTAGACATCGAGCGGTGTTCCCACCTGCTGGACGAGGCCGTCCTTCATGATCACGACGAGATCGCCGAGCGTCATCGCCTCCACCTGGTCATGGGTCACGTAGACCGAGGTCGCCGGCACACGCTCGCGCAGGCGCTTGAGCTCAACGCGCATCTGCGCACGCAGCTTGGCATCGAGGTTCGACAGCGGCTCGTCGAACAGGAAGACCTGCGGGTGGCGGACGATGCAGCGGCCCAGCGCCACGCGCTGTTGCTGGCCGCCGGAGAGTTGCTTGGGACGGCGCTGCAGCAGCGGCTCGATGCTCAGGATCGAGGCGGCGTGGGCAATCTTCTCGGCGATCCTGGCCTCGCTTTCCTTCCGGTTGCGCAGGCCGAAGGCCAGATTGTCGTAGACCGTCATGTGCTGGTAGAGCGCATAGTTCTGAAACACCATCGCGATATCGCGATCCTTGGGGGGAAGGTCGTTCACGACCCGCCCTCCGATGCTGATGGTCCCGCCGCTGATCTCTTCCAGGCCGGCGATCATGCGCAGCGTGGTGGACTTGCCACAGCCGGACGGGCCGACCAGCACGGCGAAGGCGCCCTCGGGGATCTTCAGGTCGATGCTGCGCACCGCGGTCACGCCGCCATAGCTCTTTACGAGCTGGTTCAGAACGACTTCCGCCATCGGTAGGACTCCAGAATTCGCAACAAGATGCGCGTGATCAGATCTTCAGGCCGGTGATGACGTATTTCTGGCCGAAGAAGGTGATGAGCAGGGCCGGGCCAAGCGCCATGACGGCGGTGGCGCTCATGAGATTCCACTCGATGCCGAGTTCGTGGACGAACTGCGCCATGACCACGGTCAGCACCGGCGTGTTGTGGCTGGTGAGCAGCAGCGCGAACAGGAACTCGTTCCAGGTCCACAGCCAGCAGAGGACCGCGAGCGCGGCCAGCCCCGGCACGGCGGAAGGCAGCGCGACGCGGACGAAAGCTCCCCACCGCGTGCAGCCGTCGATCAGAGCCGCATATTCCATCGACGGATCGATCCCGTCGAAGAAGCCCTTCATCAGCCACGAGAAGAAGCAGATGTGAACGGCGATGTGCGGCAGCAGCAGGCCGAGATAGGTGTCGTAGACGCCGAGGTTCTGCGTGACGATGTAGAGCGGCAGCACCCAGGAGATGTAGGGCACGCAGCGGAACACGTAGATGATGGAGAACCAGCCGCTGGCGATGGGACCGCGAAAGCGAGAGAGCATGTAGCCGCTGGTCACCGTGATGCCGAGCGACAGGACCGTCGCCAGCGTGGCGATGATCGCGCTGTTCACATAGGCCTTGATCACCGTCCGGTTCTCGAACACCTCGGTGAAGTTATCGAGCGTGAACTCCGTGCCGCGATGAACGTAGAACATGCCGGAGGCCGGGCGCAGCGAGGTCAGCACCAGCCACAGCACCGGAAAGGCGATGACGAAACCGATCCCGATGACGAAGAGATAGAAGAAGGCCCGCCGCGCACCCGGCGCCATCAGGGCGAAGAAGCCGCGCTCGCTCTTGTGCATGGGAGACTGCGCATCGAGACTGGCAACGGTCATTTCGATACCTCCACCGCACGGTTGAGCAGCCGGTAGAGCACCAGGCCAAAGATCACGATCACCACGCCACCGATGAGGGCGGCTGCGGAGCCCTTACCGAAATTCATGCGCTGGAAGGCTTCGACATAGGCGTAGATGCTGAACATCTCGGTGGTGCGGGCGGGGCCGCCGCCGGAGATGACCCACACCTGGTCGAACACGCGGAACGCGTCGATCGAGCGGATGACGACGCAGACCACGATGACCGGGCGCAGCATCGGCAAGGTAAGGGAACGGAAGACGCGCCAGCGGCCGGCGGCGTCGATGGCCGCCGCCTCAAACGGCTCCTTCGGCAGGCTCTGCAGGCCGGCGAGAAGCAGCACGGCGAACCACGGCGTCCACAGCCAGACGTCGGCCAGGACGATCACCATCATGGTGGTCCAGCGATAGGCGAGCCAGGCGACGGGAGGCAGGCCGATGCCCTCCAGCACCACGTTCACGATGCCGAACTGGTCGTTGAACATCCAGCGCATCATGATCGAGGCGATGACCGGAGCCACCATCAGCGGCAGCAGGACGATGGTGCGCACTACCGACTGGCCGACGAAGTTGCGGTTGAGCAGAAGGGCAAGGCCCAGCCCGCACACCAGCGAGAGCGAAACGCTGAGCACGAGGAACAGCAGCGTGTTCGGGATGGCGAGGCCGAAGAACGCCGGATCGGTAATGACTTCGATATAGTGCTTCAGTCCGACCCAGGTCTTCTTCGGATCGTAGAGCGTCCAGTCCCGGAACGAGGCGTTCGCGCCCAGAACGATCGGGACCACTTGGAACAGCGCCATGGTGATGGCGGCCGGCGCGATGAGCGCCAGCATGAAGCGCTCCTTTTCCCCGAAGAATGAGGCCAGGCGTCTCATATTGAGCTTCCCCGCGCGTAAAAGAGGGGCGGAAGCCGCGTCGGGCTTCCGCCAGGTTCGGCTCCCGGGAGGGATCAGTTCGTCCGGGCCGCCGCGGCGTGGATGGCGGGCGCGGCGTCTTCCAGCTTCTTCGGAATGTCCTCGCGCGAGCCGTTCAGCGCGCCGACGACACCGTCATTGTAAGCCTTGTGGATGGCCGGCCATTCGGGGGTGTAATAGCCGCCGGCGATGACCTGCATCACCTTGAAGACCACCTCGTCGGCACGACGGAACAGGGGATCGGTCTCGGCGAGCGTCTTCCACACCTCGGTGTTCGGCGGCGGACCGCCGGTCGCCTTCCACAGCCCGATCTGGCCTTCCTTGTCGAGCATCATGGCGCCCAGCATCTTCTTGGCGACTTCCTGGCGCTCGGCCGGCACGCCCTTGGGAATGGCCCAGCCCCAGATGTCATTCCACGCGACGTGTTCCTTGCGCGAGGGCCCGAGGGGCAGGAAGCCGATATTGATCTTGCCGGCGACCTTGGACTTCTTCGGATCGTTGAACTGCCCGTAGAGCGTGAGGTCCGCCACGGTGAAGGCGGCGTCGCCCGCCTGGAAGATCGCATTGGCGTCGTTGCGGGTATAGGAGATCATCGCCGGCGGGCTGATCTTGGTCTTGTTGATCGCGTCCCACCAATATTCGACGACCTGCTGCGAGCAGGGCTCGGCGATCATCGGCTTCCAGCCATTGGCGGCGAGCACCTTGTTGTCGCGCTCATAGGCCGGGGCCAGCACGTCGCAATTATTCGTCCAGTTGGCCCAGAACCAGCTGAACCAGCTGTGGTTCATCGCCATGCTGCCGACGAAGCCCCACTTCACCTTGCCGTCCTGCTGGAGCTTCTGGGAGAGCGTCGAAAGCTCATCCCAGGTCTTGGGCAGATGCGCTTCATCGACGAGATCGGTGCGATAGTAGAAGACGCCGAAGGTGTGGGCCATCGGCACCACGGTGGGCTTGCCGTTGTCATTGAGGAACGCGACGTCCACCGTCTGCTTCAGCGCCGTGTCCATGCCGGGCACGTCGTTGGTCGGCGCGAGCCAGCCCTTCCAGAGCTGGCCCCAGTCGTCATTGTGCCAGATGATGTCGTACTGATCGCCGCCGGAGGTCAGCGTCGCCGTGACCTTTTCCATGAAGATCTCGTAGGCCATCGGAATCTTGACGATGGTCACGCCGTTCTTGGCGGCCCATTTTTCCATGATGGCAATGGAAGCCTCCTGAATCGGATGCTTCATGTAGCCGATCTTGATCTCGACCGCCGATGCCGCGGTCGATCCCATGAGCGCACCAACGCCCAACGCCCCGGCCGCCACTAGCGCGCGAATATGCGCCACCCAACCCTTCATCGCCTGCTCCCTAAGATGTGGGCATCAACGCCCTTTTTGTGATTGAGATTACATTATTTCAGCGAAAATCACCTCGTCAAGTACCGTTATGCAGATAATTTCCCTTATAAATCAATGTGATAATCAATTTCATCTCTTGTAAAATTTACATCAATCAATAAAAGTCGCTTCCTATGCCGATCTTTGGCCTATTAATCGCCACCCCTTGGTATTTTGAATAACATGACAGACCCATCACGCAGATCACAGCCAATGTCGGGCGAGTGAGATGCAGCTTCATGCAACCACATATTCCCTCCAAGGACACCCTCGCCGTACGCAATCAGCATCGCAGGATTCGCGTTGTATGTAATTTTTACACATCGCTACGTTTGTCATTAACTAACTGATTATACGTAACTTTATGGCGAATTAGCTCTTGCTGACGCCGCGTTGACACCGAACATGACTTATGCGAGCTATGTATAGCTTCCACATGTCGCCCCCGACAGAGACCGCAATCGACCATTCGCCGTGATCCGCGGAGTCTATTTTGACGAATAGTCGAAATTGCAAGAAATTCAGCGAATATCGAAGTTCAATCGCCATGCGATCATCCAATAACAACTTGTTCTCAACCGCGATGGAGCTTCGGCGATGAGCGACGCGGGTTCGATGCCGCTGCCATCCGACGCGCGCGATCCGCTTGCCGAGACGGCCCCGATCCAGGCATCCGTGCGGCCGGTGGCTTCGGATGTTCCTCGCCGGTTCCGCAACTATCTGGCGCTCGACGATTTCGAGCGGGCGGCGCGCCGGCATCTGCCGCGCATGATCTACGGCTATGTCTCTGGAGCGGTGGAGACCGGCTCGGGCATGCGCGAGGCGCGCCAAGCCTACGCCGATCTCGCATTGGTGCCGCGCACGCTCATGGACGTGGCCGCTCGACACCAGGCGCGTGGGCTGTTCGGTCCGTCCTACGCGAGCCCCTTCGGCATCGCCCCTCTCGGCGGCGCCGCGATGGTCGCCTACCGCGCCGATATCGAGCTCGCCGCGGCGGCGCGCGCGGCGCAGGTGCCGATGATCCTCAGCGCTTCCTCGCTGATCAAGCTGGAGGATGTGCACCGCGAGAATCCGGATGCCTGGTTCCAGGCCTATCTGGCCGGCCATCAGCCACGCATCGACGCGATGGTCGACCGCGTGGCGTCAGCCGGGTTCGGCACGCTGGTCGTCACCGCCGACACGCCGGTTCCCGGAAATCGCGAGAACAACACCCGCAGCGGCTTCAGCATGCCGCTGCGGATCACGCCGAAGGTCGCGCTCGATAGCGTGCTGCATCCGCGCTGGCTGATCGGCACCGTCGGCCGGACGTTTCTTCGTCACGGCGTACCGCATTTCGAGAACATGGACGCGGCACAGGGCCCGCCCATGTTCTCCCGCGATTTCGTGCGCAACATGAACAGCCGCGACCAGCTGGCCTGGTGCCATGTGGAGGCGATCCGCCGCCGCTGGAAGGGCAAGCTGGTGGTCAAGGGGCTGCTGGCCGCCGCCGATGTCCGCAAGGCGCGACAGATCGGTGTCGATGGCGTGATCATCTCCAATCACGGCGGCCGTCAGCTCGACTACGCCCTGGCTCCGATCCGCGCGCTGCCGGAACTGCGCGCCGAGGCGCAGGAGATGACCGTCATGCTCGATGGCGGCATTCGCCGCGGCACCGATGTGCTGAAGGCATTGGCCCTCGGTGCCGATTTCGTCTTCCTCGGCCGCCCGTTCCTTTATGCCGCCTCGCTCGGCGGCACGGAGGGCGTGCTGCACGCCATCCGGCTGCTGTCCGAGGAGATTCACCGGGACATGGCCCTGATGGGGCTGCGCACCCTGGACGAGCTCACCCCCGACATGGTGCGGCCTATCCCTAGCCGCGGGTAGGCGCCTCGCATTACCGAGTGGAGAAGAACAATGGGCGATGACACCCAATCCCTTTCGATCATGAGCGCGCTCGCGGTCGAGGTGGCGTTCAAGCGCTGGATCGTCCCGAGCTTCGAACAGAAGACCGGCATCCGGACCGCCCTTGTCTGGGACCCGACCACGGTCCTGATGCGACGTGTACGCGAGGGCGAACGCGCCGACGTCATCCTGGCGATCGACTACGCAATGGACGACTTGGAGCGGGATGGCGTCATCCGACGCGAGACCCGCATTCCGGTCGCGCGGGCGATGGTCGGGCTCGGCGTCCGTCATGGTGCGCCCAAGCCGGACATCTCGACGGTCGAGGCGCTGAAGGAGGTGCTGGTGGGCGCGCGCTCCGTCGCCTATTCGCTCGGAGGCGCCAGCGGCATCTATTTCCAGGACCTGATCAAGCGGCTCGGTATCGCCGATGCGGTAAACGCACGGGCGGTCACCATCCCCGCCGGCTTCACCGCCACCAAGGTCGTAAGTGGCGAGGCCGAATTCGCCGTCCAGCAGGTCAGCGAACTGATGTCGGTGGACGGGGTGGATGTCGTCGGCCGGTTCCCGGACGAGATCCAGACCTTCACCGATTTCTCGGCCGCCATCTTCGCCGATGCCCGCCACCCGGAGGCCGCGCAGGCGTTCCTCGACCTTCTGGGCTCCGATGCGGCCGTCGCCGCCTACGAGAAGGGCGGACTGTCTTCCCTCGTGCGCGCGCCTACCGCCGCCTGATTTTGACACGCAGGAGGATCGAGAAATGGCCGCGGCTCCCCGCATCACCCTGCTTCACGCCACCCCTGTGGCGATGGAGCCCATCCGGAATGCCTTCGCGCGGAGGTGGCCGGCCGCCGAGACCGTCAATCTGCTCGATGACGGTCTCTCGATCGACCGCGCGCGCGAAACCGAGCTGACCGAAGCGATGATCGAACGCTTCGTTTCCTTCGGCCGCTATGCGCACAGCACCGGCGCCGACGGCATATTGATCACCTGCTCCGCCTTCGGTCCGGCGATCGACCGGCTGATCGACGAACTGCCGATACCGGTACTCAAGCCCAACGAGGCGATGTTCCGTGCGGCCATCAGCCAGGGCAACAACATCGGCATGCTCGCCACCTTCGCGCCGGCGGTAGCGACCATGACCGAGGAGTTCGACGACTTCGTGCGCGAAGGATCGGCGACGGCCTCCCTCACCACCATCGTGGTCGATCGAGCCATCGATCTGCTCCGTCAGGGCGATGCCTCTACTCACAACGAACTCGTCGCGGCGCGCGCACCGGAGCTCCAGAACTCCGATGCCATCATGCTCGCGCATTTCTCCACGTCCCGCGCCGCCGAGGCGGTTCGCAAGGTGGTCGACGTGCCCGTGCTCACCGCCCCCGACGCCGCTGTCGATCTGATGAAGCAGTTGATTGAGGCCTAGCGCCAATTCATCGGCTCCGGTGCGAGGTCGGGGCCGGCAGGATCACGATGGTCCAATGTCGATCATTCGCTGTCGGAACTCATGCGCGAGGGGTGCCGCATGAAGTCGAAATCACATCCCTCATCCGCCTGCAGCACGCTCGCATGGTACAGCCGGGCATAGCCGCGCTCAGGCGTCCTGCCGCGGCCTTGCCGGGCCCGGGCCATCTCGCGCCGGCGCAGTTCGTCATCGTCGACCAGGACGTCAATCCGTCGCCCGCCGGTATCCAGCCGGATCAGGTCGCCAGTCTCCACCAGCCCCAGCGGACCGCCGACGGCCGATTCCGGCGTGATGTGGAGTACGATGGTGCCGAAGGCGGTGCCGCTCATCCGCGCATCGGATATCCGCACCATATCCTTCACCCCCTGGCGGGCCAGTTTTTTCGGAATCGGCAGATAGCCGGCTTCCGGCATTCCCGGCGCGCCCTTGGGACCGGCATTCTGCAGCACCAGCACGTCATCGGCTGCCACGTCGAGTTCCGGATCGTCGATCCGCGCGATCATGTCGGCCACCGAGCTGAACACCACTGCCCGGCCGGTATGGGCGAGCAGGTGCGACGAAGCGGCGGCCTGCTTGATGACCGCGCCGCCGGGCGCCAGATTGCCGTGGAGCACCGCCATCGAGCCCTCGGCCTTGATCGGCGCTCCACGCGGCCGAATGACATCCTGTCCGGGCACGTCCTCGGCCGCGGCCACCACCTCGCGCAGCGTCCCGCCGGCGACCGTCGGTGCGTCGAGATCGATCAGGTCCCCGAGTTCCTTCAGCAGCTTCGGCACGCCTCCGGCGTGATGGAAATGTTCCATGTAGTGGGCGCCGGAGGGCTTGAGGTCCACCAGTACCGGCACGCGGCGGCCGATCTCGTCGAGTTCTCCCAGATCGAAGCGATGCGGCGTGCGGTTGGCGATGGCGGCGAGATGAATCACGCCATTGGTGGAGCCGCCGATCGCCTGCATCACCACGGCGGCGTTGCGGAACGCCTGCGGGGTGAGCAGTTCGCTCGGCCGCGGTCCACCCTCCACCGCCAGACGCGCCGCCGTGCGGCCGCTGGCCTCGGCGATCCGCACGCGATCTGCGTGCGGCGCCGGCACGGTCGCGCTCATCGGCAGCGAGAGGCCGAGCGTTTCGGTGATGCACGCCATGGTGCTGGCGGTGCCCATCACCATGCAGGTGCCCACCGAGGGTGCGAGGCGGCCATTGATCACCTCGATCTCCTCGGCATCAATCGTGTCCGCCCGATGGGCGGCCCACAGGCGACGGCAGTCGGTACAGGCCCCGAGAACCTCACCCTTGTGATGGCCCACCACCATCGGGCCGACGGGGACAACCACCGTTGGCAGATCGACGCTTGCCGCGGCCATGATCTGGGCCGGCAGCGTCTTGTCGCAGCCGCCGATCACCACCACCGCATCCATCGGCTGTGCGCGGATCATCTCCTCGGTGTCCATCGCCATCAGGTTGCGCAGGAACATCGAGGTCGGGTGGGCGAAGCTCTCGTGGATCGAGATGGTGGGAAACACCATCGGCATGCCGCCGCTGAGCATCACGCCGCGCTTCACCGCCTCGATCAGCTGCGGCGCGTTGCCATGGCAGGGGTTGTAGTCGCTGTGGGTGTTGGTGATGCCGACGATCGGCCGGCTCAGCGCGTCGTCCGAATAGCCCATCGCCTTGATGAAGGCCTTGCGCAGGAACAGGGAAAATCCGTCGTCACCATAGCTGGTGAGCCCCTTGCCGAGACCTTTTCCCATGATGGGTTCCTTCTGCCACGCAACGCTCCGGCGCTGACGCCAGCATTGGTGCACAGGGCCATATTGTCAATAATATGCCGATCTTAATGCCTATGTTCGGGATATATAGCGCATATTATTGACAATGCGGCGGCGCCAGTGTTTGCCTTGGCCGTGTGGAGCCTTAGAGGCGGGAGCCTGACATGCGCGCGAGAACGGTGTCGTCCCCCGAAGCCGATGCGGAACAGGCCGTGCTGCGCCAGCTCGAGGACGACATCATCTTCGGCCGGATCGCGCCGGGTACGCGCCTCGTCGAGGACGTCATGATCGAGCGCTACGCGACCAGCCGGCATTATGTCCGCCGCGCCCTTGCCGTCCTCGAACGCGACGGCCTGGTTCATCTGGCGCGCAATGTCGGCGCCACCGTCTGCTCCTTCTCGGCGGAGGAAGTGCGCCAGATCTACGAGGTGCGCGAAATGCTGACCCGTCAGATCATCCTGATGATCCCGCTGCCCGCACCCGCATCCCTCGTCGCGCAGCTGACCGCGATCCAGGCCGATTACCGCCGCGAGGCCGCCGCGCCGAACCTGCGGCGCCTGCACGAGATCAACGATGCCTTCCATCTCGCGATGTTCGAGGCCTGCGGCAATCCTTATCTGGTGCGGACCGCGAAGGACTATATGCGCCTCACCCTCCCGGTCCGGGCTTCCAACCTCGCCGATCCCGAGGGCCTGCGCCGCTCGCTCAGCGAGCACGACATCATGCTCGATCTGCTTCAGGGTACGGATGGCTGGGCACTGGCCCAGCTCAACATCGATCACATGCAGGGCAGCAAGAACGATTACATCGCCCGCACGAAGCCGTCGGTCACACCGCTGGCCGCGCCAATGAAACGCACAGGAAACCGCTCATGAAACTCGACGCCAGTGCCTCGGGTGTATTCCCGATCGCGCCGACCCCGTTCCACGCCGACGGCCGCATCGACGAGGCTTCCATCGACCGGCTGATCGAACGCTATCTGGCCGCCGGGGCCGATGGCGTCACCGTGCTCGGCATATTGGGCGAGGCGCCGAAGCTCGAGCCCGAGGAATCGCTGGCGATCACCACGCGCTTCATCGAAGGCTTCGGGGCGCGCCCCGTCATCGTCGGCGTGTCGGCGCCCGGCTTCGCTGCCATGCGCTCGCTTGCACACGCTGCGATGGAGCGGGGCGCGGCCGGCGTCATGATCGCGCCCCTGCCCTCGTTGCGCACCGACGAGCAGATCGTCGGCTATTTCCGTCAGGCGGTCGAGGCCATCGGCGCCGACATTCCCTTCGTCCTCCAGGACTATCCGCTCACCCTCACGGTGCAGATGACGCCTTCCGTCATCCGCCGGATCGTCGAGGAGAACCCCTCCTGCGTCATGCTCAAGCACGAGGACTGGCCGGGACTGGAGAAGATCTCCGCGCTGCGCGCCTTCCAGAAGGAAGGCTCGATGCGCGAGCTCTCCATCCTCACCGGCAATGGCGGCCTGTTCCTCGACTTCGAGATGGAGCGCGGCGCCGACGGCGCGATGACCGGCTACGCCTTCCCGGAAATGCTCACGGCCGTCGTTCGACTGCAGAAGGAAGGACGCCGCGACGACGCGCACGATCTGTTCGACGCCCATCTTCCGCTGCTCCGCTACGAACAGCAGCCGGGTGTGGGGCTCGCGGTGCGCAAATATGTGCTGATGCGCCGCGGCACCCTCGCCTGCGATGCCCAGCGCCGCCCCGGCTCCACGCTTTCCGCCACGGCCAGGGCCGAGGTCGACTACCTGCTCCGGCGGCTCGATCAGCGCAGCGAGCGGCTCGCCTCCTGGCTGGCCGCCTCGTGAGGGACGCGTGGCGGCGCAAGGCGAGCTGAAGACCGTGCAGTACCGGAGCCTCCCCGCGGACGAGGAATTTCACGCGGGCGGCCGGACGATGAAAGACGAGACAAGATGAAGGGCTTCAGCGCTCACATTGGCTATCTCTTCAACGAAGTGCCGCTCGAGCGGCGTTTCGCGGCCGCGCGGGATGCCGGCTTCAGCATGGTGGAACATCCCACGCTCTATTCGCTGCCGGCGGCGCGGGTGAGGCAGCTTCTTGCCGAATGCGGCCTGGGCCTCGTCCAGTCGAGCTTTCCCGCCGGCGACATCGCGCGCGGCGAGAAGGGCTTTGCCGCCCTGCCGAATGAGATCGAGCGCTTCCGTGCCTCCCTGGCGGGGAGCGTCGACTACGCAGTGGAAGCCGGCATTCCCGCGCTGCACTGCATGGCGGGCGTGCGCCCGGCCGGCGCCGACCCGCGGCAGATGTGGGACACCTACATCGCCAATATGCGCGCGGCGGCGAGCGCGACTGCCGAGCGCGGCATACTGCTGCTGATCGAGCCGATCAGCAGCGGCAGCATCGCGGATTATTTCATCGAGGACCCCATGGACGCGGTGCGCGCCATCGCCGAGATCGGGGCATCGAACGTCCGCCTGCTTTACGACGTGTTCCACGCCACGATGATCGGCTCCGATCCCTTCGGCTTCATCCGCGACCATGCGGAGCTGATCTACCACATCCACATTGCCGACCATCCCGGTCGCCATGAGCCCGGAACCGGCACCATCGACTTCCAACGGCTCTATGGGACGCTCGAAGACGTTGGCTACGATGGCTTTATCGGCTGTGAGTATGTCCCCCGCGGCGACACCGTCGAAGGGCTCGGCTGGATGAACGGGTTCCGGCCCATCTGACCATCCGCTGCCGCCAAGGCGTGGATGGCCGGGCCAAGCCCGGCCATGACGGTGATCTTGGAATAGCCGACCGCTACGCCGCCTTGCCGAGCCGGGCGAGTGCCTCGCGGATCTTCTCGGCACGCGCCTGGGCCGTCTCGCGGCGCTCGCGCTGCTCCTCGATCACCTCTTCCGGCGCCCGCTTGATGAAGTCGGCATTGCCGAGCTTGGCGTCGACCTTGGCGATGTCGTCGGCGGCCTTGGCGAGCTCCTTGCCGAGCCGCGCGGCCTCCGCTTCCATGTCGATGACGCCGGCGAGCGGCAGCGCCGCGGTCTCGCCGCGCACGACGAGCTGCACCGAGCCGGCCGGCGCGTCCTCGGCGAAGGAGATGCCCGAGAGCCGGGCGAGACGCACCAGCACGTCGTTCCACACCGTCACGCGGTCGACAGTCGCCTGCCGCGCCGCGACCAGCACCAGCGGGATCTGCGCGCCGGCGGGCACGTTCATCTCGGCACGGACGGAGCGGATTTCGGCGATGAGGTCGATCACCCAGCCGATCTCGCCTTCCGCGTGCGGCGCTTCCAGCCCGTCGAGCGTCGACCACGGCGCCAGCGCCAGCAGGCTGGTGCGGGGCACGCCCCCCTCCACCGTACGAGCCCACAGTTCCTCGGTGAGGAAGGGCATGAACGGGTGCAGCAGCTTGAGGATCTCGTCGAGCACGAAGGCGGTGGTCGCCCGCGTCTCCGCCTTCAGCGCCTCGTCGACGCCGGTGAAGACCGGCTTGGCGAGCTCGAGATACCAGTCGCAGAAGATGTTCCACACGAAGCGATAGGCCGCGCCCGCCGCCTCGTTGAAGCGGTAGGCCCCGATCGCCTCGGTGATCTCCTCGCCCGCCTTCTGGGTCTCGCCGAGGATCCAGCGGGCGAGCGTCGATTCCACCTTGCGCGGATCGAAGGCCGCATCGCGCCCGCAACCGTTCATCTCGGCGAAGCGGGCAGCGTTCCAGAGCTTGGTCGCGAAGTTGCGGTAGCCCTCGACGCGGCTGGTCGCCAGCTTGATGTCGCGGCCCTGCGCCGCCATGGCGGCCAGCGTGAAGCGCAGCGCATCGGCGCCGTACTTCTCCACTAGGTCGAGCGGGTCGATGACGTTGCCCTTGGACTTCGACATCTTGGCGCCCTTCTCGTCGCGAACGAGGGCGTGGATGTAGACGTCCTTGAACGGCACGACGTCGTCCATGAAGTGCAGGCCCATCATCATCATCCGGGCGACCCAGAAGAAGATGATGTCGAAGCCGGTGATCAGCACCGAAGTCGGGTAGTAGCGCTTCAGCTCCGGCGTCTCGTCCGGCCAGCCGAGCGTCGAGAACGGCCACAGCGCCGAGGAGAACCAGGTGTCGAGCACGTCCTCGTCGCGGGTGATGAGGTTCGCGCGCTTGTCGGCGTCGACGGCCAGTTCCTGCGCCTCCGCATCGGTGATGATGCCGGCCTGGACGCAATGGGCGAGCGCGGCGGCGACCGCCTCCTCCTCCGTCTCCTCGACGAAGACCGTGCCGTCCGGCCCGTACCAGGCCGGGATCTGGTGACCCCACCAGAGCTGGCGCGAGACGCACCAGGGCTGGATGTTCTCCAGCCACTCGAAATAGGTCTTCTCCCAGTTCTTCGGCACGAAGTTCGTGCGCCCCTCGCGCACGGCGGCGAGCGCCGGCTGGGCGAGCGTATGGGCGTCGACATACCACTGGTCGGTGAGCCACGGCTCGATGACCACGTTGGAGCGGTCGCCATGGGGAACCATGTTGGTGTGCGGCTCGATCTTGTCGACGAGGCCACGCTCCTCCATCAGCGCGATCACCGCCTTGCGGGCAGCCTCGCGGCTCTGGCCGTCCAGCGCCAGCACGGCGTCAAGGTCGGCACCCGCCTGCGCGCCTTCGAGGAAGTCGGCATTGCCGGCGAGTGTCATCCGCGCCTCGGCGTCGAGCACGTTGATCATCGCCAGATCGTGCCGGCGGCCGACCTCGAAGTCGTTGAAGTCGTGCGCCGGGGTGATCTTCACCGCGCCGGTGCCCTTGGTCGGGTCGGAATATTCGTCTGCGACGATGGGGATGAGGCGGCCGACCAGCGGCAGGCGCACCTTCGCCTTCGCCGCGACCAGCCCCTGGTAGCGCGGGTCCTCCGGATGCACCGCGACTGCCGTGTCGCCCAGCATGGTCTCGGGGCGCGTGGTGGCGACGACGATGTAGTCGCGTGTCTCGAATTCGTACGGCAGACCGTTCTCGTCGAAGGCGATCGGATGCTCATAGGTCACACCATCGGCGAGCGGGTAGCGGAAGTGCCAGAGATGGCCCTTCATCTCGACCTGCAGCACTTCGAGGTCGGAGATCGCCGACTGGAACTTCGGGTCCCAGTTGACCAGGCGCTTGTCCTTGTAGATCAGCCCTTCCTTGTAGAGCCGCACGAACACCTTGAGGACGGCGCGCGACAGCCCCTCGTCCATGGTGAAGCGCTCGCGCGACCAGTCGCAGGAGGCGCCGAGCTTCTTCAGCTGGTTGATGATGGTGCCGCCGGACTCTTCCTTCCACGTCCAGACGCGCTCGACGAAGGCCTCGCGGCCCATCTCGCGGCGGCCGGGAAGCTGGCGCTCGGCGAGTTGGCGCTCGACCACCATCTGCGTGGCGATGCCGGCATGGTCGGTGCCGACCTGCCAGAGCACGTCCTTGCCGCGCATGCGCTCGAAGCGGCAGAGGATGTCCTGCAGCGTGTTGTTGAGCGCGTGCCCCATATGGAGCGAGCCGGTGACGTTCGGCGGCGGAATGACGATGCAGTAGGGCTCGGCATCTACGCGCTCGGGACGTCCGGCCTTGAACGCGCCCGCCTCCACCCAAGCCTGGTAGATGCGGTCCTCAACGGCGGCGGGATCGAACCTGTTGTCGAGCATTTTGGCTCCGGCACCTCGAATGAAACGGGTGCGAGAGAAAGCGGAGCCGGCCTCTCAAGTCAACAAGGCAAAGGGCAAGGTAGGGCTGCGGCGGCGCGGATTCGTCTCCGCGCCGGCGGTTCACTGGCCCTGACGGGCGACGCGCTCGATTTCGGCGCGCACGAGGCGCTCGACCAGCGAGGGCAGGTTCTCGTCGAGCCAGGTCTTCAGCATGGGCCGCAGCGCCTCGGTGACGAGGTCGTCGACGCTGCGTGCGCTCGGCGTCACGCTCCGGTGCAGCGAGCTGAAGGCCGAGGTGACGGCGTTGTTGGTCTGGCCGGAGACCAGCCGCTCGCGCGGCGCCTCGGCCGTGGCCGGCTCGGCGGTCGCCGCCGGCCGATTGGCGGCGCCGGGACGGCTCTCGGGCAGGCGCGGCTCGGCGCGGAAGGACGGGACGAAGGCGCGCGGCAGGCTGGGAGCCGGCTTGGCGGGCGCGGCCTCGACCGCCTCCGGCGTGACCGTCTCGGGCGTGACCGCGTCGGCGCTCTTGGCCTCGACGGCCTCCGCCTTGGCGGCCTCCGGCACCGCCGGCTCACTCACATCCTGCTTAATCGCCTGGAGCTGCATCTCGGCGGTCTCCGCTGCGGAGGGAGTCTCTGCGGCCGGCGCATCCGATACTGCCGGCGCGTCCATGACGGGTTCGGCGATCCGGGCCTTGGGCGCCTCGAAAGCGGCAAGCTCCGCCTGCACCGCCTGCTCGACCAGAGCGAGGTCGAGCAGCACGCTGGCCAGCGGCGCGTCGAGATTGTCCGCGGCAGCCCTGGAGATGACCGGCTTGAGCGCGACGGGCCTGTGGGCGACGGGATCGGAAGCAATCGGCCTAGCCTCGGGAATCGGTGCCGCGACAGCCTCGGCGGCCGGCACCGGCTCCTCCACCGGCAGGGCCCGTGCGGAGGCGAGGCCCGACGCGCTGCGCGTGCGCGGCGCGAACGGGTCCGCCGCCGGAGCGCGGCCGGCGGGTACGTAGCTCGGCGCGGCGGACGAGCTGCGGAAGCCGGGAGCGGGGGCCGCATAGGAATAGGGCGATTCCGTCGGCTGACGGGCCGCGGAGAAGGCGGGTGGCACGGGACGGGTGGTGGCCGAGGCCACCGGCATCACCGGCTCGCGCGGACGCAGCGGCGTCGGCGTGGCGAAGCCATTGCGGGACGAAGGGATCGTGCCGTTCGCAGTGCCGTTGAGGGGCTCGCGGGCCGCCGGCGCCGGGCGGCTGCTCAGGGGAGCCGGCTCGCGGGCCGACACGTCGCGCAGCGGCGTCTCGCGGACGGGCAGCGGACGCGCCGAGGTTTCGCGAACCGGCGCCTCGCGTGTCGGCATCTCGCGTGGGGGGATCGAGCGGGCCGAGGCCGATGTCGGCCGGGATGCGGAGGGTGCCGGCGGCACGGGGGCCGGTTCGGGAGCAACCTCGTCGGCAATGATGCGCCGGATGGAGGCGAGAATTTCCTCCATGGACGGCTCGCTGGCCCTCGCACTCGCCGACATGTGCTGTTTTCCGATCGCTCAGACCGACGGGCGCGAACAGTGCTGCCGCGCACCGCACGAATCACTTCTTAACACTTCATGAAGTCTGTACCGGCAAAGGCTGGACGCCAAGCCGCAACAGCTTGATGACTGTGGACAGCGACCCGCGGACGGCCGTCCGCGTCCTCACTGCCCGCCGGGAGTGCGTACCCCGATCCAGGCGTCGCGCACCTGGTTGTAGTGGATCTGCGGGTTGTAGAGCGGCACCTTGAGACTGAGCTTCGTGGCGCTCAGCTCGCCGCTCGCCGACAGCACCGAGTAGGAGGCGACCACGCGGTCGCGCTGGGCGATGACGAGGCTCGCGCGGGCGTCGAACAGCGCGGTCTGCGCGTTCAGCACGTCGAGCGTCGTGCGCTGGCCGACGCGCCATTCCTCGCGCACGCCACGCAGCGCGATCTCGTTGGCGGCGACGGAGGCCTGCGCCGATTCGATCGCCGCCTTCGCCGCTTCCCAGGCGCCCCAGAACTGCACCACATTGGCGCGGACCTGCTCGCGGTTGACGTCGACCTCGATGCGCAGCTGACCGAGCGTCTCCTTGGTCTGGCGGATCGTCGCGTATTCGGCGCCGCCCTGATAGATCGGCACGGTGAGGTTCAGCGTCGCCGCCGCGGCGGTCTGCCGCTCGACATTGTCCGTGCTGTTGTAGTCGGACGAGGCGCTGCCGTTCAGCGTCAGCGTCGGCGACAACGCCGACTCGGCGACCTTCACGTTCGACAGGCCCGCATCCACCGCGAACTCGGCCGCCTTGACCGCCGGATGGCGGCTCAGGCCGAGATCGACCGCGAGATTGAGGTTCTTTGGCAGCAGGCGGTCGATCGGCCGGCCCGGGGTCAGCTTGTTCGGGCGCAGCCCGATCACCTGGTAGAACACGGCGTTGGCGGTGTTCAGGTTGGACTGCGCCAGCGCCAGCTCGCTCTCGGCATTGGCGACGCTCGCCTCGGCCTGGGCGACGTCGGTGCGGGTGATCTCGCCCACCGCGAAGCGGTCGCGGGCGGCGCGCAGTTCTTCGCGCAGCGCTTCGAGGTTCTGCTTCTGCAGCTCCAGCAGCGCGGCGTTCTGCAGCACGTTCATATAAGCCGTGGCGGCGTCGAGCAGGACGAGCTGCTCGGTGTTGCGCAGCAGCTCGCGCTGGCCCCTCACCTGCGATTCGGCGCTGCGCACGGAATTCGCGGTCTTGAGGCCGTCATAGATGGTCTGGCTGATCGTGATACCGAAGCCCGACGGGAAGGTCAGCATGTTGCTGAGCGCCCCCGTGCCCTGCAGCGCGGCCGCCGAGCGGTCGAGACGGGTCTCGCTCCACTGCACGCCCGTAAAGGCGGAACCGAAGATCTGCGGCCGGTAGCCCGACAGTGCGATCGGCACATATTCGTCCGTCGCGCGGGTCGCCGCGCGCTGGGAATTCAGGGTGGGGTTATTCCGATAGGCTGCGACGAGAGCCTGTTCTAAGGTCTGCGCGTGAGCCGGGAGCGAAAATCCCATGCCAAAAATGACCGCCGCGAACGCGACGACCTTGCCCCCGGTAGTCGACAGCCACATGGTCCAACCTCTGCGAACGCTCTACTTGACCGGAGCCGCCTGCCCTAGGGCGACTCTCATATCGCTCTTCAACGTTAACGCAGAATAGGTGCTGGAAGAGGGGCTGTGAACCGTTCGGTTCACTCGGACGGACGATTTAATCGGACACGCGGCAGATCAGCCACAGCGCCCCCGCAAGCCCTTAGAATACAAAGCCCGGACGCGCCTCGAAGCCCGGCAGGGTGGGCACCGCGGCATCGAACACGACGCGCGACCCGACGCCGCCGGTCGTGTTGGTGAACACCGTAGCGCGCCCTGCGCGCCCCCGTCCGACGACTGCCACCAGCCGCCCGCCGGGTTTGAGCTGCGCCAGCAACGCCTCGGGCGCCGAATCGACCGAACCGTTCAGCAGAATCACATCGTAGGGCGCCTCGGCCGACCAGCCGGCGGTGAGCGGCCCATGGACATAGGCGGCGTTGAGCAGGCCGAGATCGACGAGCACGCTCGAACCCTGCCCCGCCAGCTCGGCGTCCTCCTCGAGCGCGACCACCTGCCCGGCGAGCTTCGCGAGCACCGCCGTCGAATAGCCGCTCGCGGCACCGACATCGAGCACCAGCGCCTCTGGGCCGATCTCCGCCGCCTGCAGCAGCTTGGCGAGCACCATCGGCTCCATCAGGTAGCGCGACGGAGACCCTTCCTTCACCAGCAGATCGTCGTCGATATAGGCGAAGTTGCGCAGCCCGGCCGGCACGAAACGCTCGCGCGGGGTCTCCAGCATGGCGGCGACGATGCGCAGGTCGGTGACGTCGTTGGCGCGCACCTGCGCGTCGACCATGGCGCGGCGCATCTCGGCGAAATCGATCATTCGGCGACAACCTCGATTGAGGGAACAGGCAGGCGCGCAGCCGCGCGCGAGGGCGGCTGCGAAACCGGCAGAGAATTGCGGCACGCACGCGCGCAATGCAAGCATTCTCGGTGCCGCATCCTAAAAGATTCAGCCGCTCCCCTGCCGCCGCGCCAGGCACCGGCATGCCCGCCGGGCAGATCGCCGCGCCCTCCCCGCCGCCCATCCGCGTTGCTCATCGCAAAGAGCTCTGTTATGAGGCGCGCCGGTCCAATCGGGCGAAGCGGCAGAGATGCTGGCACCCGGTCGGCCACGTGGCGGAGTGGTTACGCAGCGGACTGCAAATCCGTGCACCCCGGTTCGATTCCGGGCGTGGCCTCCAGTTCACGCACGCGCCGCCGGCCTCATGCAGCGCCGGCGGCGCGTGTCGCGCCACCGGCCGGAGGTTTCCCCGCTGCGCCCAAATGGCCACAGGCGGCGCCGACCGGCTGTAGCATTGGTGTCACGTTACCAGTGTGGTTTGACAACGCCTCGGGTTCGTCGTTGATGAACCCGCTTTCCCGCGCCGCACAAGCGCGCGGGAGGTACTGCCCGGCCGGCCGGGTCTTCGTGCAAAGGATGCTGCCTGATGTCGTCACCGAAGAGCGCTAACGCGTTCCGCAACATGATCAGCCCCGAGACCAGGGATACGGTCAAGCGGCTGTTCATGACCGATGGCCGGCGTCACTGGAGGGGCTACGCCCTCTCCTTCGTCTTCATGGGAATCATGGCCGCGACCACCTCCGGCCTCGCCTATCTGATGGGCGACGTGATCAACCGCATCTTCGTCCAGCAGAACTCGTCGGCGATCTGGATCCTGTCCGCGGCGGTGGTGACGATGAGCGTCGTCAAGGGCTTCGCCGCCTATGGACAAGCGGTGGTGCTGTCGCGGGTCGGTAACCGCATCGTTGCCGACAACCAGAAGCGCGTGCTCGACCGGCTGCTGAGCCAGGACGTGGCCTTCTTCTCCGGCAACCACACCGCCGAGATCATGCTGCGGTTCAACGCCGGCGCCCAGGGCGCGCGCAACGTGCTCAACCTGATCATCACCAGCCTCGGCCGCGACCTGCTTTCCGTGGTCGGCCTGACCGTGGTGATGATCATCCAGGACCCCTTCACCGCGCTCATCGGCCTCATCGTGATGCCGATCGCGGTGGGCGGCGTGCGCGCGCTCATCCGCAAGGTGCAGAAGATCTTCGCCCGCGAGTTCCACAGCGCGGTGCTGATCATGACGGAGTCGATCGACGCCTTCCAGGGCATCCGCACCATCAAGTCCTTCACCATGGAGGACCAACTCACCCAGAAGATCTACGGCCGCATCGATTCGCTGGAGAAGGCGTCGAACCGCATGGTCCGGGCGCAGTCGCAGTCGGGCCCGCTGATGGAAGCTCTCGGCGGCGTCGCCATCGGCCTGGTCATCATGTATGCCGGCTGGGGCGTGCTGCACGGCGGACGCACGCCGGGTGAGTTCTTCTCGGTCATCACCGCCCTGCTGCTCAGCTACGAGCCCGCCAAGCGTCTCGCCCGCCTCAACATCGACCTCACGACGCATCTGCTCGGCGCCCGCATGCTGTTCGACGTGCTGGACAAGCCGGCCGTCGAGGTCGATCCGGCCGGCACGCCGGAGCTTGAGGTCAAGGGCGGCAAGATCGAGTTCGACGATGTCTTCTTCGGCTATCGCGAGACCGAGCCGGTGCTGCGCGGGCTGAGCTTCGTCGCGGAAGCCGGCAAGACCACCGCACTGGTCGGCCCCTCGGGCGGCGGCAAGAGCACGGTGATGGCGCTTATCGAGCGCTTCTACGAGATCGGATCCGGCACCATCGCCATCGACGGCCAGAAGATCGATCAGGTCACGCGCCGTTCGCTGCGCTCCTCCATCGGCTATGTCAGCCAGGACGCCTTCCTCTTCGCCGGCACCATCCGCGAGAACATCCTCGCCGGCCGCGCCGGGGCGAGCGAGGAAGAGATCATCGCCGCCGCCAAGGCTGCGCATGCGCACGACTTCATCATGGGCTTCCAGGGCGGCTATGACAGCCGCGTCGGCGAGCACGGCGCACAGCTCTCCGGCGGCCAGCGCCAGCGCATCGCCATCGCCCGCGCCTTCCTGAAGGACGCACCGATTCTGCTGCTCGACGAAGCCACGGCGGCGCTTGACAGCGAATCCGAGGCGGAGATCCAGAAGGCGCTGCAGTCGCTGCAGATGAACCGCACCACGCTGGTCATCGCCCACCGCCTGCAGACGGTCATCAACGCCGACCGCATCTGCGTGGTCGAGCGGGGCCGGGTGGTGGAAAGCGGCCGCCACGACGAGCTCGTGGCCAAGCGTGGGCGCTATTTCAGCTTCCACCAGCTGCAGTTCGCCGGCCAGCAGGAGCGCCTCAGCGCCTGAGGGCGCGCCCATTCCCATGCTCGGCGGCCGCCCATCGCCGCCGCGCCGATTTCTCCGCCTTGCGCACGTCGCCCGACGCGCTAAATGGAGGTGGAGCTTAGACCTATCCACATGGCGGCGGGTTTCGGCTTCACAAACCGGTCCTGCATTGCTATATGGCCGGCCTCCGCGGCGCCCTCGGCGTCCCCGGTCCCTGATAGCTCAGTTGGTAGAGCGTTCGACTGTTAATCGAATGGTCGCAGGTTCGAGTCCTGCTCAGGGAGCCACTCCCCCGTTTCCGGGGCGGCTCAGCTTTTCCCAGAACGCTCTCCTAACCATTGAAATCGCTGGATAATTTCTTCTCCAGCCTCCGCTCCCTGTCCCATCCAGGATCGGCCAGAGCCATCCCATCCCGCGAATTTGTTGGCCTTGTTGTTGGCCTGCAGGCCGTGTTTTCGTGATCCCAGCAATCAACAGGGATGGCGAACATGGCCTTGTCAGATGCAGCGTGCCGGACGGCCAAAGGCCGGGAAGGCGAATACAAACTTTCCGACGGTGGCGGCCTCTATCTTTTCGTGAAGCCCAACGGCGCCCGGGTCTGGCAGCAGGCCTACAGATTCGCGGGCAAACAGAAGAAACTCACCCATGGGCCCTATCCGCTCATTTCGCTGGCAGATGCGCGGCGGCTTCGGGACGAGGCCAAGAGGGTGTTGGCCTCGGGGGTAGACCCCGGAGCCAACAAACGAGCCAACAAGGCCGCCGTCGCGGCGTCTGCCGCAGCAGCAACAAGCACCTTCGGGGTCATTGCGACGGAGTTCATCGACAAGATGACCAAGGAAGGGCGAGCCGAGGCCACCCTCTTGAAAGCGCACTGGCTGCTGGAGGAAATCGCAGCCCCTCTTCGCAACCGCCCCATCGCCGAGATCACACCGCCAGAGATCCTCGCCGTCCTGCGGGCGGTGGAGGTCAAAGGTCACTACGAGACCGCGCGCCGCTCCCGCAGCATCATCGGTCAGGTCTTCCGTTATGCGATCGCAACCAGCCGCGCCGAACGGGATGTGACGGCCGATCTGCGAGGCGCACTTATCGCACCCACGACCAAGCACCGCGCCGCCATCACACGCCCGAAGCGGCTTGGCGAGCTTATGGCGGCCATCTATGGCTGGACGAAGGGTCAGGAGACGACGGTCGCAGGCCTGAAGCTGCTCGCCCTGCTTGCGCTCCGTCCCGGCGAACTCCGCGCCGCCACGTGGGACGAGATTGACCTTGAAGCGGGGGTCTGGATCGTTCCAGCCAGCCGAACCAAGATGCGCCGACCACACCGCACGCCCCTGCCCTTACAGGCCGTAGCCACCTTGCAGGAACTGCGGGACACCACCCGCAGCAGGATCAGTACCTTCGTGTTTCCAGCGACAGTATCGGTGAGGAAGCCGATGAGCGAGAACACTCTGAACTTCGCTCTACGTCGCCTGGATATAGGGGCGGAGGAGATGACCGCGCACGGCTTTCGGGCGGCGTTTGCCACGCTCGCCAATGAGAGCCGACGCTGGCATCCCGATGCGATCGAGCGGCAACTCGCCCATGTTGAAGGCAACAATGTACGCCGGGCTTATACCCGCGGCGAGCATTGGGACGAACGTGTGCTGATGATGCAGTGGTGGGCAGACGAACTGGATCGGCTTCGAGATGCGGCTATCATGGAGGCCCGCCCCCAAGCCCATCCCCAGCGCAGGCCCGCAAAGTTTCAATCGGCTCGTTAGTGACGGCCGTCGACGGTGCTTCCCCTCATTGGTGGGGGAAGGCTTGGGTGCGGCTATCCTGTAGCGCCTCTACCGGGCCGCTGTCGGACGACGTGAAAGCTGTCGATCCGCGGCGCCGCTCGAAGCGACCGTTCTTGAGTGGCGCCGAAAACTGCCAGTCGCTCGCCGCCCGCCTAGGCGCAAACTTCAGATAAGACGGGCTTCTGTTATCATTTTTCATGGATAGTTACGATTTTTCAGGATAGTTTGAGCCACGCTATCCGCGACGCACCAGAGTGTTTTTTCATGAGCGACGGCACGAGATACGACTTCTCAGGCCCAGTTACGGTTTTTCAGGACCGGTCACTGCCTGAAGACGCGACACCCGCCGGCTACGCCGCACTCGTCGGCGCATTGCGCCTCGCCGTGCCGTTGCCGCGGACACTGTGCGCCATCGGAGCTCATCACCGTCTCTATGAACGGGATGGCTGGCGCATATACACGCCGCGCCATGCGCCAGATGCCAGTCTCGAAGGCCACCTCACCTTCGCCCTGAAATATGAGGGGCTCGATCTCCTCGTCCTCAAGAGAATTTTTCGCGCCACGGGTCCGGCGCCAATCGAAGCGCTGGTGCGCTCAACACCGACCGGCTCCTATGCAAGGCGCGTCTGGTTTCTCTATGAATGGCTGCTTGGCGAGACGCTCGATCTTCCGGCCGCAGAAAAGGGAGCCTATGCCCTTGTCGTCGATCCCGACCTGCAATGGGCGGCGTCCGGCACCACGTCGACCCGCCATCGTGTCAGGAACAATCTGCCTGGCACGCCAGCCTTCTGCCCCATGGTGTTCGCGACCGAAGCCCTGAAAGCCTTCCACGGCACGAATCTCGCCGAACGGGCGCGCACCGCAATTGCCGACGTGCCCCGCGACCTGCTGGCCCGCACCGCAGCTTTCCTGCTGCTGAGGGATTCCCGCTCAAGCTTTGCAATCGAGGGGGAGCATCCGACGCAGGATCGTATCCAGCGCTGGGGTCGCGCCATCGGCGAGGCAGGCCGACGCTCCATCGACCTTGACGAGCTCTTGAGGCTTCAGCGCATCGTCATCGGCGATGCGCGCTTCGTCCAGCTCGGACTACGCACGGAGGGCGGATTCGTCGGCGAGCATGACCGCGACACTCGTATGCCACTCCCCGATCATATCAGTGCCCGGCATGAGGACCTGCATGAGCTCATCGATGGATTGGTGGCCTTCGACCGCACGGCAGCCGAGCGCCGACTTGATCCGGTGATCGCAGCTGCCGCACTGGCCTTCGGCTTCGTCTACATCCATCCCTTCGAGGATGGGAACGGGCGCCTGCACCGCTACCTGATCCATCACGTCCTTGCTGAACGCGGGTTCAATCCGCCGGGGGTTGTTTTTCCTATCTCCGCGGCGATCCTCGATCGGATCGATGATTATCGGCGGACGCTAGAAAGCTGGTCTGCGCGCCTCCTCCCCTTTATCCAATGGGAGCCGACGCCGACCGGCAACGTTCGGGTGCTGAATGAGACGGCGGATTTCTACCGCTATTTCGATGCGACACCTCACGCGGAATTCCTCTACGCATGCGTGGAGCGCACGATCGAGATCGACATGCCGGCCGAGACGCGCTTCCTGCGGGCGTATGACGCGTTCCGCGTCGCGATCGGACAGATCGTCGACATGCCGGATCGCACCGTCGATCTCCTCTTCCGGTTCCTGCGCCAGAATGAAGGAGTTCTCTCAAAGCGTGCCCGAGAGCAGGAATTCCGCGAGCTCAGGGCCGAGGAGATCGAGCGGGTCGAAAGCGCCTACGCGGCAGCATTTGCCGTTGACGACGATGGGGATTAGAGGCGGCCGCCGGCGCGGCTTGGCAAGCGACAAAATCGACGCTGTTTCGCCGAATGGTCGGCCCGCTATCAAAAGCCATCGACTGCCGTCTCGTCAGGTGCCCGCCATCGGGGCGGATCGGCAACCCATCGGTTGATGTCGGATTCCCGCCAGCCGGCGCCGTTGGTGCTGATCCTGAACTGGGCGGGGAAGGTGCCCTCGGCAATCTTGCGATAGATGGTGGAGCGCGACAGGCCGGTACGGGCGAGAACGGTCTTCAGGCGGATGATACGCTCTGGTGTCTGCATGGTGGTGCTGCCTCCTGCTGGATGCGCCTGAGGGCGCCTGCGCAAGACAAGGCATGGGATTGCCGGCCGGCAAGAGGATGAGCGGCGCCGGTGTGGCGCGGCGGACCGGCGGCGGCATATCGGACGGATCTAGAGACCGAGGCCACGGCTGCGGTCGAAGTCGATGCCGCGGCTGCGGGCAAGCTCTCGGCCTAGACTGCGTCCGGTTTCAAAGCTGATGCCGAGTTCCTTCTTGCGAGCGGCGAGCAGGGATTCGAGCTGCGGGTCGCGCTCTAGGCTCCGCGCCATATCGCCCATCTGGATGCGCGTCGCCTTGTAGCCGGAGTAGTTGCCTTGCGCGTACTGGTGCTGATGCTGTCGGTCGAGCTTCTGCCAGCGCTCGACGAAGCGATCGGCGCGGCGCTCCGGGTCGGTACGGATTTCGGTTTCAAGCTGGAGGGCGCGGATAGTGCGATTGAGCTTGCCGTCGGCGGCCTCGTGCACCAGCGCCGGGTTCTTCTCATAGGCGGCCTCCGCATCGCGCCAGCCATGGGGCCGCAACTCCTCGAACGCCTTGCGAGCATCGCTGAGCTCGCGCAGTTGCTCAGGCGTGCCCTGGCCGGTCGCATCGGCCGTGGTGAGGATCGCATCCCACGCCCGGGCATGCCGGACGAGCGCGCGGGTTCGCGCCCGCCGCAGCAGCGCCTCCGGATCCTCAGGAACCTCCCGGGCGAGCTGCTCGGCTTTGTTCCCGAGCTTTTCGCGCAGGGCTGGCGCTTCCCGTGCAATGTCGACGGACGGCTTTAGCGTATCGACGAGGTACCGCAGCTTTTCCGGCACCTTGCGCACCATCTCGACGACGCGCTGGCGGAAGGTGATGCCCCGCCGCTCGGCATAGTCCTGCGCCGGATCGGACCGCTCGTAGTCCGACGCCATGTCCTTGGCCCGGTCACGCGACAGGGTGCGCACCAGACGGTCCCCGTCCGCGAAGTCGTCCCGGCCATAGTGCAGCTCCATGCCGTCGCGGTGGCGCGACAGCGCGACATAGCTGGAATGGGCATCCAGGCCGGGCGTCGCCAGCACATGTGTGCGGTCGACCGTCATTCCCTGCGCCTTGTGGATGGTGGCGGCATAGCCATGGTCGATACGGTCATATTCCTTCAGATCGAAGGAGACGGATCGGCCATCATCGGTGCGCACCGACATGGACTGCGCGCTGACATGCTCGAGGGTGCCGAGCGTGCCGTTCTTTACCCCGAGCCCGCGCTCATTCTGCAGGAACATGACACGGTCGCCGCTGGCAAAGGAACGCTCCCCGCGCTCCACGGTGACACGCACCTCCTCACTAAGCCCGCCGGCCTCACGCATCCGCTGGCGGGCGGCCTGGTTGAGGGCGCGCACCTCGTCATTGGTATGGGTGAGAATGATGCGGCTACGGTCTGGTGCGGCCTGGCGGTCACGATCCCAGCGGTCGATCAGCTCGCCGCGCGCCTGCTCCCGCGTTTGAGCGGCATGCACCATGCCGTTTCGGTCATAGGCCTGGATCGCATCGCCAATCCGGCCGGTCGCGAGATCGCGCGTAGCATCGCGCTGCCAGTCCGCGCGCTGGCGGCGTATCTCGCTGATCTCTGCCCCGCCATGGCGCTCAACGAGCGAGCGGAAGGCCGCGCCCGCCTCGATGGATTGCAGCTGCTGCGGATCGCCGACCAGCACCACCTTGGCGCCGACGTCTGCGGCATGGGAGAGCACGCGCTCCAGCTGGCGCGTGCCGACCATGCCGGCCTCGTCGATCACCAGAACATCGCGTGAGGTGAGCAGATCCCGGCCTTGCCCCCAGCCATGTTCGAGGCTGGCGATCGTTCGGGACGCGATGCCCGACCCGCTCTCCAGGTTCTCAGCCGCGATGCCGGACAGCGCGACGCCGCGAACCTCCAGGCCGGCCGCCTCCCAGGCCTCGCGCGCGACACCCAGCATGGCGCTCTTCCCCGTCCCGGCATAGCCGACGACGATGCCCAGATCGCGCGTGCCGGTGATGTGCGCCAGCGCGTCGGACTGCTCAACGGACAGCACAAGACCGCGCTGCTCGGCACGCGCCAGAGCCGCCTTCCTGTCGCCATCCCTCACCGCGTGGCGCTCGCGCTCCGCCATGAGGTCGGCAGCCCTATGTAGGCGCTGCTCAGCTTCGATCATCTGGCGCGTGGTGAAGCGGTCCTCGCCGCGTCCGTCCTTGCCGAGTTCGACGAGATTGGGCTCACGGCCCATCGCGCCCATCACATCGTTGAACTGATCGATGCCGTCGCTGTGGCGGTGCGCGAAGCGCGCCATGTCACGCCGGGTGAAGGTCGATTGCTGATGCGTGATGGCGTCCAGTGCTAGTGCCGGGTCGGCGAGGATGCGCGCGCCATTGCCGCGCGCAATCTCGCGTTGAACCTCGGCCCGATCGGCTGCCCCGATCCCCTCTCTTTCTATGCGTTGCGCGGGCGCGCCGATCTGGCTCTGCGGCTCCAGCGCGATGCCTTGCGCTTCCAGGCTGCGATGATCGATGCGTGCGTCGATGTCGAGTTCGGCCAGCCGCTCATTGGCGAATTCGGCCCAACGTTCGCGCCAGCGCTCGACCATCTCGGTCGCGTTCCACTCCCGAACCTTCGGGCCGAAGCCGTCCTCGTCCGCCGAGCGCATGGTCAGCATGACATGGGCATGGGGTTTGGCCATGCCGTCCTCGCCAATATCCCAATGCACATTGAGATCGGCGATCATCCCGAGATCGACGAACTCCGCCTGGACGAAATCACGGGCGAGCGCGATGCCTTGGCGCTCCGTCATCTCACGCGGCAGGGCGAACTCGACCTCGCGGGCGAGCTGCGCGTCCTTGCGGACCTCGAAGGCTTCGACATCGTTCCAGAGCCGCTCGCGGTCGCGCCACGCCTCGGGTGCCCCATCTGGCAGCAGAACCTCGGAATGCACCACGCCACGCTTACCGGAGAAGTCCTGGATGCGATCGATGCGCGCGTCGCGCAGCCGCGAGGCCGAGCGATAAGCTGCGGACGCCACCGCGCTGGAGCCGGCCTTGCGGCCGATGACCTTGACGTGAAGATGATAGATCGCCATCGCGATCCGAACATCAGCACGGCGAAGCGCACGTCGGAACGACGTATAAGCGCGCCCTCCCTCGAAAAAATCTCGGGAGCGACGAGCCCATCTCAGTCTGTCCCGGCAACATTACAGCCACGGCGAACACGCTCAACTATCATTACTCCATCGACTGCTGATGGAGGTGACCATGCGCAAACCACGGGACTTCGACGCGGAGCTGAAGGCGCTCGAAGACAAGGCACGAGAGCTCAAGACCCGTAAGGTACAGCAGCTCGGCGATCTGGTGATCGCCACCGGCGCCGACGCGCTAACGGCGGAGGAACTGGCCGGCGCACTGCTGGTGCTCGCCGAGACCAAGGACCTCGGCAGGAGGGAGGCGTGGGCGCGACGGGGCGCGGCGTTCTTTCACGGCAGGTCACGCCGATCTGCACCAGCATCTGAACGCGACGCGGTCAGCACTTCGGCGCAACCGGGCGGCACGCAACCGCCATCAGGCGGCACGGGCCCGGCATGACATGCGGGACTGGCAGGTCGAGCGCCGCAGGCGCACGCGGCACCTCATCGAACTCGGCGGGCTCGTGGTCAAGTCGGGGGTAGTTGAATTGACCGGCGACGATCGCGCCGTCATCTATGGCGCGCTGCTCTGGATGGCGAACAAGCTCAGAAGTGAGGAGAGCGAACAAGCGCGCGCCCTTTGGAAAGCCAAGGGAACGCAGGCGTTCGAAGAAGGCCGCCACGAGTGAAAACTGTGGCGGTCCCGACCATAGCCGCCACTCCACAGCGCTTTTAGCGACGTCCGCTGTGCGCTCGCATTTCCGCCGTTCAGCCCATCACACACGAACTCTAAAGCAGTCGTTTTTCGAGGAGGGGCTCCGCGACTACCGGTTGCGGAAGCGATCGCTGGAGACAGACGAATAAGAGAAACATAATGTGACACGATCGCTATGTGAGGGGATCGTCCTGTTCCGCGATTAAAGCTGCAGGGGCGGTCACCAAAGCGATCCGGGGTTTCCGTCCGGCTTCGTGGAGCCATATATCGACGATCTTCGCGTCGTCACTTGCGGGCAACGGGTTGGCGCTGCGGACTTTGAAGGTGGTCGGTAGATTGACCGAGTTCCCGAACACCAGCGCATGCTGCTTGGGCAGCGTTGGAAGCCGACGGAGCACCCCTCCCGATATCGACGGCGACATCTGACGGATCTGCGACAGGCCGTCGGGATTTTGGATGCGATGCACGACAAAATTTGAGCACCGTGACAGCACCGTCTTCGACAGCTCGCTGGGCCGTGGGACGCGACAGGGTCGGAGCTGCTCGAGGCCCTCATCAAGAAATACAAGGAGGATCGCGCGGGCAAGGCCGCCCCAACGCCTGCGCCGCGTGTCCACTGAGGAATAACCGACAGCGCGGCTAGCCGACCAAAGTCCGCAGATTTTCTAGGACCTGACTCGAGGCGTCGGCATGCGACAGCCCATACGCCGCGGCGAAAGCCATGACACTCTCTCTTGCGTTTGATGGCGTGGAAGACTTTCCATTGGTCTCCGAAAACGGGCCGTCCGTTTCCGTGAGCACCTTCTCGAGCGGCACTTCCGCGGCGAATATCTCCTTGCTCTTCGGCTTTGCCATCATCTGCGCGTTCACGGAGAACCAACAGCCCAACTCTACCGCACGCCTCGCTTCGGAGCGGGTGCCAGAGAACCAGTGAAGAACCACTTGATTTCCCGAGCCTGCCAGTCGGCGTTCAACCATGTCAAGGACTTCCGTCGTCGCCCGCACACTATGCACCGACAGGATCTTTGGTTCGCCGCTAACGCACGCGTCGAGGATGCGCCCAAACACTTCTCGCTGCTGCGGCATGGAGCGAAAGAACCGAGGCCCGGCGTCCAGTCCGACCTCGCCGACATAGCGGGTCAGCGGTAGGAGCTTCTCGAAGAGATCGATCTCTCGGCCATTGCTTGCGACGAGTTGCGGGTGGAGGCCCAACGCGGCGCGCACATGTCTCGTCTTGGACGCGAGTTCCTCATTCCTTCGCCACGCGCGCGGCGTCGTGGTAACGGCCAGCGTGAAAATCCCCAGGTCATCGCACTCTCGGACCTTGGCCTCGAAATCGGGGAAAAGGTCGAGATGACAGTGGAAGTCGACAAGCTTATCGCTCACGTATCAGGTCCGATGAGTAGGTGACGACCCCATCCACAACGGGAGCGACTTCGGCCATGCCTCGCTCATACACCGAGACAAGTTCCGGGACGATATCCACGTCTTCCACGAGACGTCCGGGCACATAGACCAATACCTTCGCGATTTCGGGTTTGGACCGCAGCCGTGCGAGTGCGAATTGAAACCCTCGCACCTGCTTCCCTTCTGCGGTGTGCGTGTTGCGCGGCTGAGCGGCCAGGTCTGGAACCGAGTAGTCGGTGGCGTCCTTGACGGCCCACGACGCCTTGAGGAGCGCCCCCTTCCTGATGATGCAGGGAAGGCAATAGCCGCAGTGGTCCTTCCCTTGGTTCCATCTTTTGCTCGCGGGATGCGCGCACGAGCTCGAAAGAGGAGACAAGGCCTCGAGTACGGTCTGGTTTGCGCATTCGGAGACCATCTCGCCTTTGGTTTTCGCCCAGTAGGGATTAACGACGGTCGCCGGAATCCCTAGCGTCTTCAGAAGCTCGTTCCAACGGTGGATGTAGAAGGGATGCGTCGTCCTTGTGCTGTTACTGCCGAGACGTGTTGAGTCGAGTGGTACGTTGAGGGAGATGAGGCCGTTCTCCGGGACCCGAAGCTCGAACGATCGCCCGAATCCTGACCCCGCGGCTGCCCCCAGCGAGAAGAACAGGAACGACCTGCCTCTCGTGGTGTCCTCTGAACCGACACCGGGAACGAGTTGCTTCGGGATCGTCAGTCCAAGCCGAACGCGGGCAAGCCCTCCCTGCCGGACGAAAGTCTTCCCCAATGCGTCGAACAGCCTGCGCTGCGGCCCGCTGACTGCGCCGTCTCCGCCATGGCTGGCGAACAAAGGCGTACGACCCCTATCCAGCAGATCGACGGCGCCGATGAGGCTGTCCAATCCGCCCGAAAAAAGCGACACGCAATCGAACTGGCGTGCGGTGCCATGAAGCGATGACGCCATGTCGCCCGGACGACGATCGGGAGGAGACTCCCTGAACGAAAGCTCCCACCGGTCGCCCGTCAAGAAGCGCAGCATGCGCTTAAGGAGAGGCGCTGCGGCGTTCCAAACCGCCGGATCCGCGACCGGGACCACGATCTTGATCTCGCGTGTCCACGCGTCCTGTGCCGTCTGCCATCGGGAAATGCGGGTGTCGGCCGCATGCACGATCGCCGCGACGATCAGCAGATCGACCGCGGTTGGCGTTGCCGGAGTTCCGAACGCGGCGATTTTCGCCAGCGCGCCCTGCAGGCCGAACCTTAGCTTCCCGTTGGGATCCAACAGGTCGACTGCGGTGCAGACCTCGTCGTCCCGCAGATCCGGCAGGTAGCCGTCATGCGGACCGAGGATGGCGTTGATCACGTACTTCGTCATCGCTGTCACTCGTCTTCGTCCGACCCGAGCACCGTCAGTGCGCGCTCGTAGATCCGGTCGATGGTTGAGCGGATCTTGTCCCGGTCAAAAATGCCGCCGACCTTCGACATGGCGTTCTTGACCGCTCCTTCGACATATCCGCGCACTTCGCCTTTCACCGCCTCGACCTCCGCCACGGATCCGGGGAGCACGATCACCTTCGTACCGATGGCGTTGACGATCCGGTTGTCGATCGTACCCACGATGAAGCGCTCGATCAGAAGGTTGATGGTCTCAACCGACGGCTTCTCCAGATCGGCTCCGGTCCCTTCGATCTCATCGACGGCCTGTGAGTAGGCCTCCCGATTCATTGCCTCGTCCAGGTCTCCCCCGTCGCCGCAGACGAAGTCGACCAGCGAGGCGTAGATCTCTCGAAGCGACCTCTGTGCGAGGGCATCAAGGCGCAGCCTGCGCACGACCTCGCGGATGCCATCCCTCGACGCGTCGAGGAGAAGGTCTCCGAGCCTGGATGCGGCGCCCGCGCTGGCCGCCGACATCCGCCTGGCAGCGGCCGCGCTTCCGCCACCTCCGCGGCTGACGTATGCACCAATCGACCGCCGGACCCCAGACGAGCGATCACCGCCGCCGTCTCCTTCCGAATGGGACGACCGAATGTGCTTGTTGAACAGTGTCCTGCCCGAACGGAACTGGGCAGTCGCCGGGGGCTCCTCCTTCTTCAGCTCAGGCTGGCCGTTGGAGGGCGACGCTTCCGGTGAAGTCGTAGGAGGGGCGCCTCCGGAGGCCGCAGGAGCGGGCCCGTCACCGCCGCTGTCCAACCATGTCGGGATGAGGGGATTGCCGTTGCGGCCGCCTTCGAACGGCGTCGAGGTGCCCATGTCAGTCACCCGCCTCGGCCGTCAGCGAGAGTGCTCGACCCAGACGCGTGCTGCCGTCTTTCCGCCAGCGATCTCGGATGGCGGCGAACCTTTCTTTGGCGGTTCCGCTGACGACGACGCTGTCGAAGGCGGACGCCGCCCAGGCGCCAAGGTTGCCCACGGGAAGCTCGCCGAGTGTCTCGACCAGACGCAACTGGAAGCCCGGATGGGTTTCGACGATCACGCCGAGACCGTGCGTGCAGCCAGGCCTTTGCTGAAGGTCCTTCTCGACGAGAAGCGCGCTCCTCAAGCTGACGAACAAGGTCTCGACGTCTCCCAGATCCAAGCCCTTAATTTCCTGCTTCACGCTTGCTGCGGAGTAGCTTGAACCTGAGAGTTTCTCGAGAAGGCCACGCAACTGCGCCGACAGCGGCCGGCCCTTGCCGACGTAAGATCGCCGGTCATTGACCACGAACAGGTAGGGCGTGAGCTCCAGAGCCCCGATCGCCGGATCGACGTTGGCCCAGCGATGGATGTCCTCTCGAGTGAGCCAGCTCTCCACGAGACTGTCGGGCGCAGCGGCATCGCTTCCGTCCTCGGCCGCAGGTTTGTCTCCCGCGTCGGATGGGTCCGGGGCGCCTCCTCGCCGCGCTGCTTCCTCGAGAGCGCGGAGCGCGGGCGATTTGCCGTCTTGCGCAGCGGCCGCCGAAAGCGCGACGTGCTCGAAGACATCGGGGTGATACATCTCGACGAGCATCAACTTGGCCAGCACGTCCGGATCGATGGCGGTGCCGAAACCACGGGCTCGGGAGATGCGCAGCCGAAGGTTCAAGGCATTGACGAAGCGTTTGACCTGACGTGGGTTGCCGTTGGCGCCGCGGGCGAGAACCGCGCTAATCCGGTCGGCCATCGCCACAGCCCTCGCGATCGCCGGCACGTACTCGGCCCCAAGCGCCGCCTTCACATCGGCGTCCTCGATCGTCTCCCGGAGCCAAGGCCGCGACATTCGGTCTTTAGCGACGTCGAGCAGCTTGACGAATCCCGGGGAATCCTCGCCCGCCAACGTCCCGACCAACAGCATCGTGACGTAGATCCTGGTCTCGGTCTCACCCATCGCGGGGATTCGGAACGGGACCTGGATGAGCTTCTCGAGATAGGCCTTGGGATAGCCCTTCGACGGGCCTGTCTCTGGCAGATCCTTAAAATGTCGCCGGACGGCGTACTCGATCATCGCCTCGTCGGCGCCGATCACGAAGGCCGTCTTCGGCAGCGACACGAACAGCCTGATGGCCTCAAGGGTCTGGATCGCTGTCTCCGGGAGGCAGCGGTCGAGGTCGTCGACGAGCACCACCAGGCGAGTGACGCCCGCCTTCTTGATGAGTTCCTTGAAGGCTTTCTGGAACTGGCGGAGTTCCTCGGGGACCTTCTTGGAGTCTGGCTTTTCCCTCCAAACCTCTTTCAGCTCGGCGAGGGCCGCCTCACCGTTTTCCTTGGTCAGGAAGGTGGATGGATCCTCGATCTTGGCCTGAAAGGTCCCAATAAGCGCCGTGATCTGGTCGGGACTCGGCAGTCCCGTCGCCGCGTTGAAGGCCAGGCCGCCGGCGCGTTTCGCAACCTTCAACCAGTCGATCCGCTTCCAGACGTTAGCAACTTCTTCCTTCGCGGTCGTCATCAACGACCGCTCGGCGACAAGCTGTGTGACGACGCCTTCGATGAGGGCGATCTTGGCGTCCTCGAATCCCTGGAATTCCCAGCCGTTGAAGCGGATGCAGAGACGACTGTCTTGGTGGGCGGAGCCATCCTTCTCGAACGCCGCTTCCACCATGTGGAGCACGCTCGACTTGCCCGCCCCCCCAATCCCCGTGCACTCCCACAGTGATTGCGTGTTCGTGGCCTGCGGTGATCAATTCGACGACGGTCGCTGCGATCGCCTCGTTGCGGAGCAGGTCGACACGGGTTTCCTGATCGATGATGTAGCCGACGTGCGCATCGTTCTCGACTGTCGTCACGTAAATCCCCGATCCTGCATCTCAAGGTAGAGTAGCAAGAAGATTGTCTATTGGGAGCCCGGAAACGCCGCAGCCCACAGCAATGCGGACCTCATATGCCCAAGACGTTGCCCTCCGGAGGGCAGCCGAAACGCGCTGCCGAATTCTTCCGGAGACAGGCGTGGAGTAATCGGCGCGATGGAGGGGGTGCATCAGCAGCTCGGTAGAGCAGCCGAGCGCCAGTGTGGCGAACGATCCGGTGCACAGAATACACGCCCTGCGTTCGTCAGAAGAGCAAAGGCGCCGGCCTCTACGGCGCACACAATCGTTGCGCCCTCGCCGTCGTCTAGTGCAAGGGGATTACGACCTGTCTAGCTCAAGAATTCGTCGCGCCATCCAGGGAACTGCTGATACATCTAACCTCTCTTGGATGGTCACACGTTTCATAAGCTCCGGTGAGAGCACGTAGTCAAACTTGGCCAGTTGCGGCTGCGAGAGCCTCTCGGCTAGACGCATGGCGTCGGGCTCCGGCTCATCGGCCAGCGCCTGGAGATGCCGGGCGACACCATCACAGCGCACGTCCTGGATTTCGAGGGCGTGCCACGCCGCCGTCCCTTTCAGCTCGCGCGCCATCAAGGCAAGAAGGAGCGTAGTCAGCCGTTTGCTGCCAACCCATGGAAAGACGAGGGTGTTCCTGCCGCACGGCAGGATGTTCTGCTGGTGCAGCCCGAGGTTGCCGAAGGCTATTCGGGCGTCGGCAAGCAGCCGGCTGGCACAGGCATCCAAATAAACAAACGCCTCGTTCCCGGCCAGAATCGCCCGCATTTTGTCGACGATGTAATCGTGTATCTCTCCGCCACCGCTTGAGAACTGGGGCGGCTTGCCCGCACGGGTCGGTCGTACCAGGATCACTCGCCCATCGTCGTCAATCTCAATGATGAGCCAACGCCGTCCCGCAAATATTAACGTCTCGCCGGCCGCAAGGGGCGTGCCCAGCGGATAGGTGCCCAGCGTGCGGCCTTCATGAACGATGCGATATTCCACCTCTGACATGAATACCGCATAGAACTCGTAGGACTCCGCAATCTGCTCGCCTCTGGCCCCCAGCATCAGCAGCCCCTGCGGCGACTGCTCGACGAGTTGGATTTCCGAGTGTGCCATACACCGCAGGAGGTCGGCGAAAAGGGGTTTGCTCACTAGGCGGAAAGGCCCCCGACCGCAAAGCACCTCCCAGGCAACAGAGGGACTAACCCCGCCCAACTGCAAGATGAGAGCTAGAAGTTGATGAACCAGCGTCGAGAGGTGCAGTCCGGCGTGCGCCGGTGGTTCACACCAGTTCTCTCGCAAGCATTCCACCATGGCTATGGACTGGATCAGCTCAAGGTAGAGCCGATCGAGGGGATGGCTGCCGGGACCAGCCACGATCTCAGGCGCAAAGATGCGCAGGATGGCCGGACGTCCGGCGCGGCGGCCAGACCGCCCTACCCTCTGTCGCAGTGAGGCGACCGAAAATCCCGGCCCGATCTGCGCAACCGTCGCCACGTCGCCGATGTCGATGCCAAGCTCCAGCGTCATGGTCGCAACGGCGGTAGTGGGGCGGGGATCGTCCCGCAGGCGGACCTCGACCTCCTCGCGCACCGCTTTGGCCAGGTTGCCATGATGGGCGAAGAACTCATTGGGCAGTTTCTGCTTCAAGCACATTGTGCTCAGGCGATCGGTATAGATCTCAACCCTCGCGCGCGAACCTGCGAACAGCAAGTTGCTGCGGCCACGGAGAAAGCGGAAGAGATCCTCAGCAAGCGCGCCTGGCACCTCCGACCGATCGAAGGGCTCGGCAGTTGCTGGGTCCGTTTCCGGATCGTCATCCGCGATCTCTTCAGGTTTTTCGAACGGATGAAGCTCGTAGCCGCGGATTTGAAGTTTCAGCCCATTGCCCGCATCGGTACCTTCTACAATGGAAACCGACGAACCACCGCCTGGCCGCAGGGATTCTGCCGCAAGCATCATGTCGCCTAGGGTGGCTGACAACCCAATACGGTCGATGCGCGGACGCCCGACCGCAACTTCGATGCGGGTCAGCAGCGACTGCAACTGCATGCCGCGTTCTGTACCGATGAAAGCATGCAGTTCGTCGATGACGACCGCGTCAAGCCGACTGAAGAGGCGGAGAACCTCGCTACCACGGCGAACCAGCAGGGCTTCGAGTGATTCTGGGGTGATAAGGACGATGCCGGAAGGCCGCTTGCGCGCACGTGCCTTCGCGTTTTCGTCGACGTCGCCATGCCATTTGTGCAGGAGAACCCCGCAGGCCTCGCACAGGCTTTCCAGGCGTCTGTGCTGATCGTTGATCAGCGCCTTTAGCGGGGCAACATAGAGGACGGCAAAGCCGTCGGCCGTCTGCTCGCTGTTCACCAGTCGCGAGAGCAGCGGCAGGAACGCGGCCTCGGTCTTACCGGCTGCGGTCCGCGCAGAGATAACGATATCGCCCCCGGCGAGAACCGCGGGGATGGCCTTTTCCTGAACGTCGCGCAGCGTGGCCCACTTTTGCTGCCAGATCCAACGACGGACTGGCATGGCCAGTCTGTCAAAGGCGGAGGGTAGCAAGTTCGTCGTCCGGATCGCTTTCGACCGCGATGATCTCTTGGTCAAGCAAGTCGCCACGGTCCTCCGCAACGTCAACCGTGCCAAGCAACTCGCGCCAGTCGGCCCCAGGATTCTGCTGGAGTACCGCCAGAAGGTCCACAAATGCCTTGACGGTGTTACGGGGCGTCCGGAAGTAGGCCTCCCCGATCCGGCTGGCGCAATGCTCCATAAACGCATGCAAGGCCTCGTCGGGCACCAGCCAGTCTTCGGCCTTGCCCGCCGCAAACACATCGCGAAGCCTCTCCAGGAGATGAAAAAGCTCCTCCGGGGTCAGGTTCGGCAGATTGATGACCGGTCCGGTATAGTCCGCAAGCCCGTTCGTCGCGAAGCTGTTCTCGGCCAGACGCGACTGGAGCGCTTCATATGAATAGAGCCCGCGTCGCGTATCCAGAAGGAAATCGGGCGTCCCTCCCAGGATGAACCCGAGCCCCTCTGTCGTTCCCTGCAAAACGTCATTGAGAATGCGAAGAATCTGCTCGTAATTCTGCTTCCGTGCTTGGGAGCTCTGCAGCTTGTAGAGATTCACCAGTTCGTCCAGGCACACCAGCAGACCTGAAAAACCAGCAATCCGAACGAAGCGGGCCAGGAGGCGTATAGCATCGTAGACCATCGCATCGTCGATGATGGTCCGTACACCAAGTTCGGCTCTGGCCTCGGTCTTGGTCGTGTACTCGCCACGGAGCCAGCGCAGGGCGGCATCCTGCAGGTTGCTGTCACCTTCCTCATAGCCACGGGCATAAGCCGCGACCACGGCGGCGAAATCATAACCACCCACCATTTCGCGGAGGTCGCCGAGCCCCTCCCGTACGGCGGCCTCGATCGGGATGCCTCGTGCCAGCGCGCGCTCGTTTGCCTTCTGAACAAAACTCTCCAGCACACTGCGCAACGCACCGCCATCGGGCACCGCGCGGGTCGCCAGACTTTTGGCCAGCTCCGCATATAGCGTCCGGGCCTGCCCCCCGGTGGCATGGATGCGTCTGTCCGGCGACAGGTCCGTCTGGCAGACCACCAGCTTTCGTTGAAGCGCGATCTGTCGGATTAGAAACAGGAAGAACGTCTTGCCCGCGCCATAGGCCCCGATCACGAAGCGGATGCTGGAGCCGCCTTCGGCGATCCGGTCGACATCTCGGATCATCGCCTCGATCTCGCGCTGCCGCCCCACCTGGATGTGGTGAAGACCCACCCGCGGCACAACGCCGGCGCGGAGCGCGGTGAGAATAGTGTCACGGTCGCGGGGGCGGATGAGGGGGGCTTTCTGGCTCATGCGTCGACTCGTGAATCAGCAACGGAAGCAGCGGGGATGGCGGCAGAAGACGAAGGAAGCAGATGACGGTTCACGAGGACGACGTCTTCGCCCTCCAGGACGAGTTCGTCGTATCGATCAAGCGACCAGTCGTTCAAGATCTGGCGTGCCGCGCCCGGCATGAGGCCCGCCTGGCGGGCAAGCTGCTCGAAATCGGCGGACGACCATTCATCCCGTTCGGCGAGATCCGCGAGGAGACACCCGTAACGTCCCTCCAGCCCCTCAAACATGACATCCTCCGCCGTGTCCCGATCGGCTGTGATGAGGATCTCGGGCTCCGCGGCAGTCTCTTCTTCGGCGAAGATATTGGCAAGGACACCAGAGGCTGACCGCGTTTCACGGCGAATGGCTTCAAGACGGGACAGATCGACGCGCAAAGCCGGCCGGCTGTCCTTGCCGGTGGGAGGCGGCGGGATTGACGCCGCCGCTGGCTGCTGTCCGGCCGGGACCACAACCGGCAGCTCGTTGTCCATGTCTGTGAGAGGTGTGGCGATGCCGCCATGAAGGCGTGTGTAGAGTGCGGAATCCTCCAACCCGAGACGGGAGAACAGCTTCTCAAGCAGTGCGACCTCGCCTGGCTCAATACGACCATCGGCGGCTGCGGCGGCTACCAGCATGTCGGCCACGCGATCGCCGTCCACCGCCTCAAGGTCTTTCAGGCGCTTCATCCAGTCGGACAGACGTCCGGGTGAGCTCCCCTGCGCGACCAATTCGGCCATCAGGCGTCTCCTTTCGTCCTCAGGCAGCTCCTTCGCAGCGGCCACGCGCGCGATAAGACCCTGCCGCTCCTGCTCATGAAGGGTCCCGTCGATGGTCGCGACCAGCAAGGCGAGCATCAACGTCGCCTGCATGTGAGCGTAGTGCGGGCTCGGCTCCAATTCTGTAGGCGTGGCAGCGGGGCGAGACAGCCGGAAGAGGACAACAGGCTCGTCTGCTTTTGCCGTGCGCGCGGCAAAGGCCGGGTCTGCAGTGATACCGAAGCCAAAGGCGGCCAGGACACCCGCCAGATCCCGAAGCTTCGCGCGACTGAGGTCAGTGCCATCAGCGCTGCCCACGATCGTTCGGAGCTGCTCAATACTGGTCACCGAGGTCGCGCCGCTCAAAGCCTCAAGCTGCCGCAAGGGCGCATTTGACACCAGCCTAGCGCGCACCTCTCTGATAGAAAGCGGCAGACGGGCAAGGATTGCCAAGGTCGGGGGGCCACCTGCACGTCCGACAGCCCGGCTATAGTCCTCAAGCTGTCCAGTACAGATCTCGAGCAGTTCCCGACCCGCCTTTAGCGGTCGACTATAGCCTGAAATGTCAGGCAGATCGCCACCGAACGGCGATATCTCAACCTCGAACGTGCCGCTGCACGCGCGATAGCTGGCGGAGAGACGCTTGGCTCGGCTTGCCGAGATCATGAAACCATCGGGGTTTCGTTTGCCGAGTTCCAGGGCGAAAAGCGCCCGGAGTTCCTCCAGCGCCCGCTTCGCAGGTGTCCGCACACTGGTCTCGGGGTGCGCCATGACATAAGCCAGCAACAGGTCAGCCTCGATGGCTCGCCCGTCTCGCACCCGAACACCCAGCGCCGCCTTGATCGACAGCGGCACCTCATAGCCTCCCGCCGCTTCCCCGGGGCTTACCGGTTCCGGATCACGCGCAGACTGCAACTCGTACGACGACAAGAGGTCCTGGGCATAGCGCCGGAACGAGTGATGGCTGCCATAGATCCGCAACAGCCGTCGCACTTCGTCGACTACCCGCTCCGCATCGGGCGCGTGCTGTTCGAGCATCAACCGACGTTCAAGGCCATAAAAGTACAGGAACACATAGCCGATATAGGTCGACGGATCCGACCGCGGCCCTGCGAGCCAGTCCAGATAGGAACGCCGGGCTTCGGCCGTGATCTCCGAATATGACGGCCAGTACCCCATCGTGTGGCCGCCCGGGTCGCCACGACTCCCAATAGCAAGGCGAGGGTTGATCAGACAGTTCTCTGCCTGGTGGCCATTGCCTGATTGCGGCAGGCGGCTGCCAACATAAATCAGCCCGCCGGAGAGGACATGCTTACCGACCGTGACGGTCTGGTTTGCCGGTATCCAACCATCGGACCGCGGAGATGTGTCTCGGCCCATGCTCCCTGTCAGCCGTTCGATGAACGAGCGGTCTCTGGCTATCTTTGGAGCAGCGCGGATAGCTTGCCCCACACCGGCATTGTGGGCGGCTAGGCTGGCCTTCAGCGCATCCAGCGGAAACGCATCGTCGGCACGGGAAGGGGCCACAGGCATGGGCAACTCAGCGCCGATGGCGGCTGCGACCGCCAACACGCCGAGATCGTCCGCCGCCTGCTTGACGTTGATGGCCTTGCCAACACTCACATTGTGAGCGGCGATCGAGGCCTTCAAATCTTCGGACATATGGCCAGTGGCGGGTACCGGCTTGGGCTGCACCTTGGGAGAAGTGGCGACGACGGAGGGAGGGGCCGTCTGCTTGAGGTCACGCGGCGGCGCCTTGATGCCGGCAGTATCCCGGGCTCGGGTCGCTTCGGCACGCCGCGCCGCCCTACCCCGGCGGACAAGAACCAAGAACACGCCTGCAGCAATGATAGCGATCCCAATCCATCCCGGCCGGTAAGAAGTAGCGGGTGGCGACACGTTTTGTGCCGGGGTAGAAGCTGGTGCAGGAGCTTGCCGCGCAACCTCCACCGGCCGGGAAAGGACGGCCTCTTCTTTCGAAGGCGACATGGAAGGTGGCGGTTCCGGATCGCGGCGCTGGACCGGAGTAGGCACGACCGGCGCTTGAGGAGACGGAGTTGGACCGGCCGGTAAAGCGGGCGTGATCGCTCTTGCCGGCGCCATTACCCTAGGCTGCGGGGACTGCAGGAGCTTCTCTACCGTCTCATCGCTGAGTTCTCCCGTCGCGGGAAGGCCTTCGGACTTTTGAAAAGCCGCGAGGGCGTTGATCGACCGGCGTCCCCAAAGCCCATCCACAGCGCCGATATTGTAGCCGTGATCGACCAGCGCGCGCTGTATCTGGCTGACATTATACGGGACGTCCTGCGCAAACACGCTCGACACGATCAAAGCGGCGATAATCACCCCAAGTAACGTATTCGCGCCCGCGTATACTCTCATGGCACCCGCCCCCTTCAACGACCATAGCGTCTGCAGATCGCGTTGGAAACGCGGATAAATTGCGATGGAAGCGTCGGGACGTCATCAGGCCGCAGGCTGAGCTCTCATGTTAAAGGGCCGCCTTGTAAACTCCAAATCCATCGTAGATTTGTCAGCTATAAGGATAGAAGAGATTTTGACCGGATGGCGCCATTCGGCGAGCTTCCGCACGCCGACGATGCCAGCGCTGATGGCAAGGTAGATCAGAACGACCGTCGCGAAGGTCTCGTAATCTCAGCCACAGTCCCGATGGTGCCGGGCCGAGAACAGATGTGCCATTGCCTTAACGGAATTCGAGCGCCCGCCCGTGCTTCCGCACGGGCCTCGACAGCACTGCTTCAATCAGTGAAGCCGACTGCATCGTGACGCTGCAGCTGCACCAAGCGCGCAACATCCCTGCGGATACGCCGCAGCTCCGGCCACGGAAAATGCCGCCCCTCGGCGCCGTCCGCGCCGATGGCGATCAACACGTCGAGCTTTGCGGAGAGTCCGCGCAGAGACGTGGCGTCTGCCGCAAAGAGCCTCGCGATCAGACGCTCTTCAGCGGTGCACGCCGCCGCCTCCTGCTCTCGGGTGACGGAGTAGCCGATAGTGCGATCCGCCTCGTCCCATCGCTGCTGATGCGCGCGCAGCGCGGCAGCAACTTCTTCGCGCTGTGAGCAGAGCGACGGCAGATCGGCTGCAAGCTCATCGAACTGCCACAGCGAGCCGATCCGCACTGGTGACGGCAGCTCGGCTGCAGCAAGAACCACCTGCGGAAAACCGATCGTCCGCGCAAGTTCGGACTCCAGGCGTTGCTGTTTCCGGCACAGAGCGAGCGTGCGCCGATGCGCGGTGCGCCACGCTTTCCATGCAATGATAGCGGCATCCGTCGTGCCGCCATCACGCGGCGCGGCCGCAGACGAACTGTTGAAGGAAGCGGCGCCGGCCGTCAGCAGGGCGGCGGAGAGAACGTCCCTCCGGGATGGCCGGGACAGAGTCGTGCTAATCTCAGAATCAGCCATGATCCGAGCTCCAGACAGCTTGGGTTGTGGTCAGGCCGTTCTGAGCGGGCCAACGCTCTGAACGGCCGCCTAAACGATAATCGTAACCTTGGTACGATAACTCTCGCGACGGCAGCCTTCAATGAATAATCGTATCACCGTTACGAAATGACGCCCATCCAGTCGAAAATGGCACGTGTGGCGCTCGGCTGGGGTACCCGCGACTTGGCGCAAAAGGCGAGCGTTTCGCCTGACACCATCGCGCGTCTGGAGCGCGGTGAGCGTCTTCGGGCTGGAACGATGGAAACCATCCGTGCCACCTTTGAGGCCGCCGGCATCGAGTTTATTCCGGAGAATGGGGGCGGCGCTGGCGTGCGCTTCCGGAAGCCCTCCGAATCGAACTGACGGCGCCTTCGCCGATACAGTGGGCCGACGGGGTCATCATTACGGCCGAAGCCGAATAACGCGCCGGTGGCCCGAATTAATCCTTGCGCTCCGCCCAAGTTCGCATAGCGTCTCAATGGAGCCCAGCCCAACTCATATAGTACCTTGAAATTGTTGGCCTATTTGTTGGCTCCACCTATTCTGAAATAATACGTATCACATACATTTGAATGCTCTGCTGAAGGTATTTTTTGCTTGCTCAGGGAGCCATCATTTCTCGCCAAAGCCTTGATATTGCTAGCTTTCTGGCGACGGTGAATTTTCCTTCCCTACTGTATTCCCTACTGCGTCGGCGGCCCTGAAGCGCCATTGAGGGTGAGAATCGGCCCCCTGCCCTGCCCCTTGGCTCCACCGTGGAGTCGAACCTCATGAAAAACCCCGCCGCCGGTTAGGGCGACGGGGCGGCGGAGCAACGGGCGGGGTGCGGTCTTATGGTGCCGTTCAGGATGATCCCGCCAAATCCGACGTTGGAGACGCGTCATCTTTGTGTCTGTGCAGGAACCGCGCTATCTGCCCTCTCAGCAAGGCGGTGTTCTGCAGCTCCCCTAAGGCCCCTGCACTGTCAAACAGTTCTCGCTGTATCGTCGCAGGAAGGCTAGGCCATTGCATGAGAAGTGCAGCTCCCAGGCAACGAAGCACATACTCTTCTTCTGCTGCAAAGGCAGGCTTGTTGTCCCGCACGGAATCATTTGAATGCAGGGTGTTTTCATAATTTTCGTTTAGCCAGGCTTCATTCTGGGCCATATCTTCGGCGTTTTTCTGTAATTTCCGAAATTTTGCAATTTCGGAAAAATTGTCCGTCATGCTCGCCAGGCTTTTGTAATCCTCTGCCATTTCAGAATATTTGTCTGCAATGAACATCGGGCTGTTCATAGGCGCAATGTTTCGTGGCAGAATTAGCCCTGCGGTGTCTTTTTCTTTTGATGTAAGGACTGTCATGCCAAGATCTTCCTTCCGGCCGGAGCCACAGTCCATGCAGTCAACGATAAAGGAGTTGGGCCCGTCGGCGGTCACAATGACGTTCGTCGACTCGCAAGCATAACAATGCATCTCGCATCCCTGCGCGATTTCTCGATTGTCCATCTTGGATGCCAATCTCGGCGGTGGCCGGGGTTCGAGATTTGCGGACGAGCGATACGGCCGCCGTCCGAACATTTCTCGGCGCACGCTATTTCTAGCGACGATTTCATACAGTACGCCTTCGCCATTAGGTTGTATCTGCACAAAGGCGTGCTCTCGACAGGTTTGTCTCGCTGCGCGCGATGAGGTCATCTTGGTGGAGCAGGGGGCAGCGAGATCAGGCGCGCCGATACGCGGCACGGGGAGCTACCATCGATCACAAAAAGAAGGGCGCCTCTTCAAGGACGCCCCTCTCCGCTTCGCCTAAAGTGGACGGGCTGCTCAGTCGACGGCGCGCTTCGTGCGCTGCCAAGGCGAGTTGCGACCTTCATAGAGCGGACCGAAGAACATCTGCAGCTTCGGCACGCCCTGCGTCTGCCGGACCTGCTGGCGACGCACGCTCTCATGTTCGCGGCGCTGTACGGTCTCGACGCTGTCGCCGAGCCGCGCTTCGTTGCGGGGGCCGGACGATGCGGCGACGGCAGGGGTGGCAACCAGCAGGATTGCCACGGCGGCGAGGGCTGAAAGGCTAACATCTCTTTTGGTCATTTCTGCCTCCTAATGACGGCCGATTGCAATTACAACGAGGCGTTCCGATAATTGTTTCGTAAAATCGAAAATATATCTCGTCTGAGTATTTAATCGTACATAGGAGTATGTATAATTTCGTATGAGAAAAGTTATTGTTTATTCGATGTCCCGCAGAGGTATGACTATGAATATTATCTGTTTTCGTTCTCGGCGTCGGAAAAATTCGGGACCCTGAGGTGTCGAATGATCCCGAGGTTGCGGCTGTATGAGCAGCATAAAATTGGCAGCGCTAAAGCAGCGGCTTGCCGACCGGCCAGCGCCGCCAGTGCGGCCAGGGAGTATTCCGGATGTTGTTCACAGGTGTGCCACCAAACTGCGACGCCAGATGCCGGCGATGTTGGTGACTGGCGGGCACGCCGGCAAAGGGGTGCGACCGTTGGGAGGCCCGCCAGCAGAAGGACGCTAGCACGTCAGGCGGCCAGCCGCTCCACGTCCTGGTAGATCCGCGTCCAAACGTGCACCGGCCAATCGGCTTCGGCGATGTCCACGGCGCTGGCGTCTTCGATGTCGTGAAGCTCGAGCAACGCGATTTTGATCTTGATCGCCAACTCCGGCAGCGAAGCCGCAGGGCGATCGATGAGACGCCCGAGCACTGCGTTCATGCGCTCCTCGGCGGCGCTGTCGTCCCGGCCGGCAGCCGTCGCGCCGGTGGCGTCGGAGATTGCCTCCACAATGCTCCACTGCCGCAACCCGGTGGGATGCCGGTGGTGCTTGCGAGCACCTTAATGACGGCCTCGGCGGCATTAAGGGCCACAGTGTGCATCGGTTCCCAGCGCGCCTTTAGGGGCAGCCATTCGGCGCGGCGACGCCAGTAGTCGGCCGCGAGGGCGGGAACGGTTCTGTCGTCCTCCTCGGCGGTGAGCTCCATCGGCGGCTGGTCGACCGGCTGGTCGTAGCTCGGCTGATGCGGCGTGCGGATGGTGCCGGTCTGGCCGGCGCGCAGGTCGTGCATGTCGCACGCGGCCTCGATGGCGCGGTCGATGTCGGTGCGGGTCTGAAGGTTCATGATCAGCCCTCCACCCAGTCGGCGCGAACCGCTTCCAGCGACAGGAACTGCTCGAACATCTTGCTGGCGTTCGCGAGGATGCGCTGGGCGGAATTCTCGTCCGCCGGGAGCATGCCGCAAATCTTGGCAGCGATCTGGCGCTCGCAAATGATGCGGACCTCGGTCTCGGTGGCGCGATCGACAAGGCGGGGGGTGGGAGTGTGGATGGTCATGGGGCGGCTCTCCAATAGCGATTATCGCTATCAATAGCCATAAACGATCACTTAACGCTAACGCAAGCGAAAAACGCTACACCTAGCGACAAACGTCCTGATCCCGTGTATACGAGCGTCATGATCACACCCGCGCAGTGTCGGGCCGCTCGCGCCCTTCTCGATTGGTCACAGCAGCGTCTTGCCGAGGCGTCCAGCATCGGCAATGCGACAATCCGCAATTTCGAGGGCGAGAAGTCGACGCCCCAGCACGCGACGCTGGTTGTGCTGCGCCAGGCATTCGAAGCCGCAGGCGTCCAGTTCGTCAGCCAAGGCGATGAGGCGGGCGGCGATGGGGTAGTGTTGAGGCTCCACGCGGGATTGTGAACGGTACGCTGCGGGCCATTCGTGACGCTAGGCGCCGGCAATGTAATGATGCTTCGTCGTAGAGGGTGGGATGTCATGACTAACATCCGCGAAGCACTATCCAATCTCGAATTGGCTTTGGACGACCAATCTGCAGCCTTGGCTATGGCCGGACGGTCGGCCGATTCGGCAGAGTGCATAAGGCTGATACACCACACCGGGCGATCGTGGCAGCGGATGATCGCTGCGCATCGTAGGCTCATTCGGTTAGCCAAGGTGCAAGCCTAGCGGCCGGCGTGGCCGTGCGTCGCCGCTTGACGCCTACGGCCTCTTCGAACACCAATATCCAGCCCATGACGCCGGCAAGCCTGTCGGCCGAGGCACCAGCGGCGTGAACCGACACACGCGCCTCAACTGGCAACGCAACGGTCATCAACTCCATAGGAGATCGACGATGCGTGCCGACATGTCAGAATCCACTATCCGCCGCCGCCTCGCCAAGGTTGGCTTCCGCCTGCAGAAGACGCCTGCGCACCATTGGACCCGCGCAGAGTTTGGGACCGGGTACGAGGTGGTCGATGAGGGCGACATGCTGATCCTGGGATGCTCTCAACGCCCCTATGACGCCACGCTCGAAGACGTGCGGACGTTCGTCGCGGGGCTGTGAGCCACCAAGAAAGTGGCCATTAAATCGCCACTTTCTCTTGCGCACCGCAACGTCACTCTGGGTTGCAGCCTCGGCAGGTTTCGCTCTAGGAGGTGGGGATGAAGATTGATCCGGAATTTCGCTATAAAGAACTGAAAGACTGTGTGGCTGGCGAACTTGTAAGGCTTCGCAACGGAGTGGATTTGGCGATTGCTCTAGGAGATCAGCATATAGGACATGGGATCGCAATAATTGATCCGCAGTTCCAGTACAGGCGAATCGCGAGCAGCTTATATTGTGTTAGCTTCGGAGCCGATTGGATAATAGAACCAATAGCCAACGAGCAAACGCGGCCGGAAAACGCGATACACACAGAGGTTTTCGGCTCGCTTCACCTTACGGTTAAGGGGGTTTGCATTGTACTAAATGACGCAACGGAAGACGGGCACGGTGCGCTGGGGCTAACATTTCCGACGCTAACTATAGGTGATCCTCCGGGCCATCACAGCGCCCCCATCCTGAGGTGGAAGCTTTGGCTATCAGAGGCGGCGCGGGAGCGCGGCGAGGGGCCGTTCTTTGAGTTCCCGCCAGCTGCGCCGGCTCCTGCAGGCAGCTAACCGCCGAGCCACCACCATCGGCCTCACGCCACCCTCGCGGTGCTTGCCGCGAAAAGTTGTGCTCGCGATCCATCTCGCCTTTCGCGCGTGACAGTGCCCTCTCGGCGTGCGATCTTGATCGGTCACCCGGCCGCGGTGACCAGGGGGCAATAATGGATTTCCATCCGGTTACGGAGTTGCAACGCATGGCGCTGGCGAGGCTTCGCGGCCGCGACATCCCACTTTCTTCGATGGCTGGCGTCGACCAAGTGGCGGTGGACGACCTACTTAAAATGGGACTCGCCGAGGGTTCCGGTGTGAACCTGAGCGGCCACACCGTTTACCGGCTAACGGCTCGCGGCAAAGGTGCTTGCGATAGGTTTTGGCGGCTCGGTCTGTTGCCAACGTAGAGCCGCCGCGCCCCAACGAGCCCGGCGGCCGGCCGTCAGAACCAACGGCCGATAGCTACATAGCCAGCAGCAGCTACGGTGGTGCTCTGCGACGCGGCCAGGTAGAAAGCAAAACCTGTAGCAGATGTGGCCGCAGCATTATTGACCGTCGTCGCGGCTCCAGTAGACGCCCCTCCGCTGCCAGTTCCGCCCGTCGCAAACGTGACGACGGCAGGAGCCGAAGCAAACGCCACCGGGAACGTCGGCGTGATCTCTGCCGAACGGAACCCGCCTATCACGGCGGAGCTGGCGACGTTGACCTGGCGGGTGGTGAACGTCGCCCAACATATCATCGTGCCGTCGGCGAACTTCACGTAGTTGCCGTTGCCATTCGAGCCGCTTTCGAACAGTGCACCTGTCGGCGTGCCGCCGCTCTGGCTCACCGTTCCGGCAATGGCCTGCATCACCGCATCGGCGCCGCCCGTGCCGGTGAAGCGGGCGAACGAGCCGGCCGCGGCGGTCAACGTGCCCATGGCACGGAACGCCGTCGCACCAAGCGTGGTTCGCGCCTCCGCGGCTGTGGTGTCGTCCATCAGCGTCTGAATGAACGACGTCGGCGCCACATAGGCCAGCCACGACGTGCCGTTCCACACCGAGATAACGCCAGTAGCGACGCTGACCACCGACATGCCATGGTCAGCCGCCGTGAACAGCCACGCCGAGCCGGTCCACTGCGCCAGGTTGTTGGCCCGCCCGGCCCACGCCCCGGTCGGCGACGTACCCACGACATACATGTCGTTGGTTACGGGCGAGCCGGGCGGCGCGTTGCTACCCAGGCTCTGCACCTCGTAGTTCGGACGGGCCGCCTCCAGAACGCCGGCTCGCGCCACGAGGGCGCGCACCTGCTCGGCAAGGTAGCCGGAGGTGAAGCGGGAGGGGGCATTGCGGAGCAGCGTGTAGACCTCCCCCACAACATCGACGCCGATCGGCGTGGCGAGCTCGAGATGCGTGGCGTCGGTGAGCGACGCGATAGCCCGCCCCGGAAGGTCGCCGATCTGAATTTCATCGCCGGCCCGCACGTCGCTCCAGAGCACGCCGGAGCCTGTAACGGTGGTCGTGCCGGCTGCTACCGACACGGTGCCGGTCGTGTAAATGTCAGGCATCGGCGTGCCCCATATATCCCGGAAAGCGCGACGGCGCGTCGAAGCGGATCAGGTAAGTGACGTCCTCGGCCGTCTCGCCGCACCAAGGCGCTGCGAGCTCGATCGTGGTGAGACTGCTGGCGTCCACCGCCGCGATCGTGGCGCTGATGTCGCCGATCATGAGGCTGTCGCACGACTGCACGTCCAGCCAGAAGACGTCCTGGCCGCGAACGACGCGCGAGCCGTGGGCCACCGAAATGGTGCCCTTGTCGTAGGTGGTTAGAAGATCCCGGCCGTAGGCCATAGAGACTCCGTGGCGCGCCGCAGCGCGCGGTTGAAATAAGGATGAGGAGGTGCGGCTGTCGCCGCGCTAGATGCCGACGTTTCGCCGGCGTGCTTCTTGAATCGTCTTAATCGTCCGCGTAGCGAACGACCGCCGATCCTCCGCAAGCACGCGCTGCAACTGCGCCACCGCTTCCGCCGATGCACCGGCCTCGATAGTGACGTTCGGGGCGTAGGACACAGTCACGGCGCCCGGCGCCCTGGCAGCCGCCACGGACGACGTGCGCGGCAACCGCGGAGCAACAAGCCCGCCGCCTGCCATCTTGCCGATCGTGCCGATCGTGCCGGAGTTGATGGCTTCGAGCAGCGGCGCGTACTTCTTCGCCTGCTTGGCGTTGACGACGTACTCGCCGTTGGACAGCATCATGGGAATGCTGTCGCTGGTGCCGCTGCCGGGGCCACTGATGTGCCCGCCAGTCGCCGCATGCCCGATGCCGCCGGAGCCCGCGACCGGGCCGCCAGTGGCAAGGCCCGTCAGCCCCTTGAACAGCCCGCCAAGCACACCACCATTCGGATCGAACAGGCTGTTGAGAGCCATATCGAGCAGCTTGTCGGCGACGTTATCCAGCGCGTTCGACAGCGCATCAGCCGCGCTCGCGCCGTCCAGCAACCCAGACGCAAGGTCGCTGGCAAAGCCGTGGGCGAGGTCGTTCGCATCGGCGAATGCCTGCTGTGCCTTGGCCAAAGCCTCGGCCTGCTGGCCATAGGCGTCGGCAACCTCCTTGATCGCCGCCACCTGCTCGGGAGCAAGCTGGATACTCTCAAGGTCGGTCTCGCCCTTGCGCCGCGCTTCCTCGCGAAGGTCCGCCAGCGCCTGAGCCTCAAGGTCCAGCTGCAGCCGGCGCGATTCCTGCGCCGCGATGCTCTGGCCGATAAGCTCCTGCTCGGCAGCGAGTGCGGCGGTGCGGTCCTTGACCGCCTGGATATCCTCCCGGAAGCGGTCGTCGGCGGTGCGCCGCCCCACCTTCGGGGACGACGTCGCCGTCGGCGCGTTGCCGTACCCGGACGTGTCCGTCGTCAGCCCGACTTCCGGGTTGGCGAGGCGCTTTTCGAGGTCGGCGAGCTCGGTCTGCCGCTTCTCCAGCAATGCAATCGCGGCGGCGGTGTTGCGCTCAACAAATCCAGCCTGCGCGGCCGGCGCCAGCAAGCCCTCCGGCCCAAACGCCGGCATGGTTGTTTCGCCAGCGGCCTGCACCGCCTGGGCGGCCTGCAGTTGGGCCTTGGCGTTAGTGATGGCGGCTTTGGCGGCCTCCAGATGCTTGGCCGACAGATCGGCCAGCTTCTTCTCAGCGCCCTCGCTGCCGCGGCGCACCGCCGCGTACGCGTCCTGCAGATCCACAAGCGCCTTGCGGTGAGCCTGCGCGGCTTCATCAGCACCTTCCTGACGATATGTCAGAAGCACCAACGCCGCGGCGGCAGCGCCCGCCAGAAGTCCGATAGGTCCCAGCGCCGCGGTGAACGTCGCCGCGATGGGCGCGCCGGTGCGCAGGGCCGTCAGCAGCGCCCCAAGGGCGGCTACCGCGCTGCCGAGCGTCGTCACCATGCCTGCAAGGGCGCGGCCCGTCAGGGCGCCGGCCACGACAGTCGCGAAGGCAACCGCAGCGTCGGCAACGCCATTGAAGTTGGCGGCGAGACTCAGAAGCGCCTGTGCGAGGCCGCGGCTGGCGCCGGCCGAACTATCGGCGTTGCCGATATAGGCCAGGAACTCGTTGTTGACCGCCGTGATGCCGTCACGAATGGTGGCGTTGGTGGCTTTGAACTGAGCCGCGACCGTATCCTGCGCATTCAGGATGGCCCGGAAGATTCGCCAGGATACCAGTTCGCCCTGGGCGCCCAACTCCTTAAGGCCGGCGATCGTCACCCCGAACTCGTCGGCAATCGCCTGTGCGATGACGGGCGCATTTTCACGCAGCGACCGTAACTCGTCGCCCTGTAGAACGCCTGAGCCAAGAGCCTGGCCAAGCTGTAGAATGCCAGCCGCCTGTTCCTGCGCCGACGCGCCGCCCGCCTTGAACGCCTGCGCCACGATCTGCGTGGCCGCGGCAATTTCTTGCTCGCTCTCGGCGACACCGGAAGCGGAACGGATCAGCTTGGCATAGAGGTCGACATAGCTCTCTAGATCGGTGCGCGCGGCGTTAGCGCCGTCCTTAAGGTCATTCAGGCTGCGGACCTGCACACCGGACGAGGTGGCCGCCGCACGCAGCTTGTTGCCAGCCTCCGTCCATGCGTCGGCATAGGCGGCGATTTCCCGAGCGCCAAGGGCAGCACCAATGCCGGACAGCGGGGCGATGATGCCGCTCGCCATATCCCGGCCGATGCCGCTGAGGCGCTTCTGGGTCTGCCGCCACTTGTTCTCGATCTCTCGCGCTCGCCGGGCGGTGATGCCGGAGGCGCGGTTCATCGCGGCCTCATAGGACTTGATGTCCGCCGAAAGCTGGACGACCAAGCGCTCCAAATCAGTGGCCATCGGCATCATCCATCAGCGCGGCGCGCGTAATCGTCAGCGCCGTGAACGCCGCCCGCTCGGCGCCGACAGCGCGGCGGAGAGCAATCATGCCGGCGTGCAACATCGCCTCACCGAGGGCAGCAAGGTCATGGCCCGCGGCATCAGCGGCCAGGGCAAATTCGGCCACAGCGGCCTGGGCCGCGTCGTGCGCGGCGTCGGTAGTGGTCATTCGACCCTCATATTTTCAATTGGAAAAATGTGCGCGCTTGGGAGGCGCCGGCCCCCGGTGCGAAGGGCCGACACTTTCACGCCGCCCCCTCTCGCCCGAAAACCCGGTCGCATTCCTCCACAGCCACCGGATCGACCGGACGGAGGTTCGCAGCCCGCGGCGGGCCGGCGATGCCGGTGAAGACGTCAAACCGGTATAGCGCGCCGACGGCTGGCACTGGCTGGCCGGCGGGAGGAAAAAAGCGAAACGGAAGATCGCCCTCGGCGGCGGCGATGGTGCCGCAGCCTGATTTCGGCATGTAAGAGATTATCGTGCCAAGCGGCATCAAATGCTCCTGGAAAAGGATCCCCGGCCAGGGGGCCGACCCGGCCGGGGTTTGCTCACGCTGATGGCGGCAAGGAACTACACCGGCGCGGACCGCCATCCGCTGCGACCGAGCGAGCCGTCCCATTTCCGCGCGCGGGAACTCATCAGCCCGAGGTCACGACGCTGTCGAGGTCGCCGGTGACGAAGGCTTCCGGACGGAACACCGCGAAGGCTAGGCGCTCCTCGACCCTAATAGTCGCCATGTTCTTCTCGAAGTCGTCGGTGTTCTCAGTCGAAATCGCAACCTCAACATCAAGTCGATCGAAGATAGTGGCAGCCTCGCCGAACGCGCCGACAAGGAATTCTCCCACCGGCATGGCATTGGTCGCCACCACCGGAAGATTCCAAAGTCGCGGTTCCTGCAGGCCAAACGGAGACTGGCCGGAGATATACCGCTCGTCGCCGGCCTTGGTGCCGAGCATCTTTCGCCAGTCCCGCTTATTCAGCACGATCGCATTGACGGGCACTTCGGCGTCTTCGGCCTGGCTGATGGCCTGGTTGATCCTGTCGAATGCCGTTTCCGCAGCCGACATGAACGCCGGGGCGAAGGCCGTTGCCTGCGGAACCAGACCGTTCAGGTTCTGGCCCGTGCCATTGCCGAACAGGATCTGGTTTTCCTCGACCTGCTTGAGCCCGTAGGTGCCCCGGCGGCCGATGTACGCAGCAAGCGCTGGGCCGTCGTCAAGCATCTGCCTCGACACCTTGAAAATGTGCGCCAGCGTCCGAACGGGCGCCGAATACATGTTGAAGGTCAGGTCCGAAGTCGGCTTCGTCGTGCCCTCGGTCACCGGCCGGGCATTATTCGTGAAGCCGGTTTCGCGGACGTATTCGACGCTCGAGGACGTGGTGCGGGCGCTGCCGATGACGTCGCGCAGAACGAGCTCTCGGCGGTACGGCCCGTAGATGCCGCCGACCCGCTGCCCCGGAACCAGCGACGTGCCCGCCGAACGACCGGCACCGACCGTGCTGTTGTCAGAGGTGATGGCGGCGTTCTCGGCAGCAAGCTTGATCACCGCTTTGCCGCGGAAGGTCGACGAGAGGTCGCGGATCGACGGTGCGTTGAGAATGGCGCGCTCAAGCGCATCGGCGCCAGCGACGTCGGTGGCGTCCGGGTTGTCGCGCTCAGTGGCGGACCGCTTCTCAAGCTCAGAGAGGCGGGTGGCGAGATTGCCGGCCTTTTTGTTGAAGGCATCGCCAAGTTCAGTGATTTTGGCGGCAAGAAGATCAGACACGTATAGTCCTTTCCGGCGCCACAGGCGCCAGTTGATTGAAGTCAGGTTGTGAGGGAATGCCGCGCCATCCCGGCGCCGTAGCATTAGTATTCGTCGTGCAGTGCCCGCACGATCTTGACGTCATCCGCCGACGGCGGAGGGCAGTCAGGGTGTTTGCCTTCAAGGCGCGTCAGGGCATCTGCATAGCGTTCGTGCCGGCGGGCCGGATAGGTTGCAGCCAGTTCAATGCGAGCCGCAGCCACTGCGTCTACGAAGCCTTCCGGAATCGCGGCCAGGGGCGGCGGGCTGCGCATCAGGCGCCAGGGGTGCGAGGCCTCCCAGGCCACGCCGGCCTCCGGCACCTCGGCGGCGGCGACCTCCAGCGCCCAGCGGGCAGCGTCGAAGCGGTCGAAGCCGCAGCCAGCGGGCATGCGGCAGCCGAAGCGGCCCGTCTCGCGGCGGGGCTGCTGGCGGTGTGGCTGGTTTCGGGCGGGCTGTAGTTCCGAGGCCAGCGAATTGGCCTCAGCTAGCAAGTCGTCGATGTCCATGGTGGACCTCCTGAAATAATGCGGCTCGCCGCCGCGACGGCATCCGCCTGGCCTGCCGACAGACCCCGCAACTCGGCAGCGATCGCCGCCAGGGCGGCACCTGAAATGATGCGGGCGTCGGTGGCCCCGCCCTCTGCCCCCGGCAGTCCGAACTCGACATGTTCGTCGTCGACGACCATCGACACGCCCGGCGGCCGATGGCGGACGATCAGGTGGCGCACGCTTCGCGGCGGACCGAACAAGAGGTCCGCAAGCACCGCGTCGAAGCGGCCGAAAGGGCCGCGTAGGGAGGCGAAGTATTCGACGTTCCTCACCACATCGCCGAGGCCGCTGTCGGTCATGACGGCGAGCGCCAGCCGCACGACTTCGTGCTCGGCCAAGTCAGGCGGGTGGCGACGGCTGCCCTCCACCTTGCTCACCAGGCCGGCGTCCGCGAGCCTCGCCGTGAGGTTGGCAACGCGCGACGGCGCGACGCCTAGTCGGCGCGCGACGATGTCGGCGACGTGCGATTTCCGCATGTCACGCTCCAATTCATAGAAATTACGATTGATGGTTCGAAGAAAAAGCCCGGCACTTGGCCGGGCCGAGTTTGTGTCCTGCGAGGGACCACCTACATGTAATCCGCGCCAGATGGCAAAAAGCGGCGTCAGGCGGCGTCTTTTTGCAATAATTCTTTCAGGTGCGCTGCCGCGGACAGCAATCTTTGCTTTCCAGCCTTCTCGGCGTGTCGGTCATGATAGCCAAACATCTCGCCGATCTCGCGGAAGTTCTGTGCCTCCATAGCGGCGTCCAGCACCCGCACGTCGTCGGCTCCAAGCCTCTTGCGCAACAGCGCGGCCGTGCCTGCTGCCTCCAGCCGCTCCAGCGCGGGGCCGCCACTGCTGTGGTGCGCAATACCTGTCGACGTGCAGCGCAACCCCAGGAAGCTGTCTAGCGGCTGCTCCGACGCGCATGGCAGGCCGGGGCGATTGTCGTTGGCGGCCACGGGCGGGAGGCCGCAGAAAGCCCGCGCCTCGTTCAACGGCAGGTTGGTCGGCGGTAGCTGTGGATTCGGGAGGCCTGGCGGGAGTCGGCGTGGAGAACGGGTACGTTCGACGTATCGAGCCGGCTGGGCTCCCAGAGTTTCGGCCAGCCATGCGTTACGGGCGGCGGTGTCCTCTTGGTCTTCGCCGGCCCCCTTCGGCGCCGCAAACCTGTCGACCACAGGCCGGCCGCGCCTGCCGTCGCGCGCTTGCCATGCCACCAGCGCACCGCGGGGTACGGGGATGTCGGCCTTACGGAGCTTGCCATCCTCGCCCAGCACCAATGCCCGCTCAGCAGTCTCGCCGGATGCGAACCTCAGCGAGCCCAGCCGCGCCAGGGCGCCATTTTCATGGTGCTCTGTATCGCCGCTGCGGATGGCCTTCGTCATCTCGCGCTCGCGGGGACGGATCTCGTGCCGGGACTCGATCTGGGGCGGATCGGGACGCTTATCGTCCTCCGCATCAGGCTCGTCGTCGTTCGCGGCAGCGGAGAGCCAATTCGTACTCAGCGGTGCGGCCGGTTCGCAGAGATCGCGCCACGTTTTTAGGGCGGGAAACAGGGGCTCAAAGTCGGGCTTTCCGGCACCGGCCCGGTGGCGCGGGATGATATCGGAATCGTTCGCCGGGGCGCTCTCGCGCCAAGCGGCAATGGCGGCGCGATGTTCGGCCGGGGAGCGGCAAGACGTGCCGGTCAGATTCATTGGGAACCTCGCAGGTGTGGTGCAGCCCGTCTGCGCGAGCCTCTGAGTAGTAGGTGTTGTTTTCGGGCGAAAAGTGCCGGTCGATTTCGACTATATGTCAGCCGCTGTGCACAGAATTGCACCCAGACGGCCGTTCGTCGTCCGGGCTACCTCAACACCCCCAGCCCTCGAGATCGCCGCCACGGCCCGGCTGTGGCCCCGCACGCGCACGCCCACGCGCTTGCGCACACGCGTGAGGAAAATCTGTATTAGCGCTAAGCCGAGGGGACCCCGCCGTTCCTCGGTGTGCGTGCCGAGACTTTGGAGGCGCCCCCCCGCTGCTTCCGCGAACTTTTTTTCTACACGATTAGCGACGCTCGAGAACCGCGCCGGTACGCAGCAGCGAGGGCGGCGAGTTTGGTGGCGCCCCCGGTGGGGGTGGGTTGAGGGGGCGCCGACGAGTGCGCCTGGCCGCCCCCCTCGAAGTAACTTGCCGGGCGTGTTTGTTCACGCTTTGATTGTGGTCGCGACGGAGGAGCCATGCTCGACCGGAAGTTCGACATCGACTGCAGCAATTTGCGTTTCGACCGGGACACCCGCGCACTGGTGGTGACGGTGCAGCCGCTCGCCCCGGAATACGATGAAGCGGCACTAGTCGCGTTGGGATGGGGCGTCATGGCCGGTTGCCCCGAGCTCCGGCGGCTGGTCATCGAGGTTGAGGTGGACGACGGCGCGGTCGTCCCACTGCGGCGGGTGGCGTGAGGCTTACGCGATTGCTCTGCCCGGCGGTGAAATAATCGGGTGGTGCTCCACCAGTGCGCCACTGGCGCAATTGGTGGATGGCGCGTGCGCCACCACCGATTTTTACCTAGGGCAATTTGGTGGTGGCGCAGCCGAAATTCTGAATCCAGATGCGCCACCAATGCGCCACCAAATTACGGCGGTGGCGCATATATTATGCGGCTCGGCCGGGGCGGTTTGCGTCGACTACTCGGACGCCCTTGCGTGTCTTACGTTCCGCCTCGTCATGGTACTCGGCCTCCTCGATCACACCGTTTCGGCGCCAAGTCTTCAGGATGCTCGCTGCCTGCTCTGGCGACACCTCAACGTGGCGCATCACGACGTGTCCCGCCCATCGCACTCCACGCCTCGTATCAGTCAGGGCGAAACGCGACCCGGTGGGGTTGCCCCCATCGTCCAGCACGCCGGCGGCAAGCTCGTCTAGGATCGCGTTGGCGATAGCCGTCGTCACAGTGTCCATCGCGTTGGGCGCTGTCCATGGGTGCAGCACCCCCACGTCATCGCCGTGCTGTTCCATCGTGCCGTTCGCGAGGCGAACCGTCTCCTTGCGGAACCATTTCGCGGCTCCGGTGGTGAGCGTCAGATTAGCCTTGGCATCGTCGAAGCGGACGTACATGTGCCGCTCTGCCTCGGAGACGCCCATGATTTTTGCGTCGGCCTCCGACATGCCAAATAGGGTCACCACCGTGCGCGCGACGCCGACAAGAGCGCTGCCACCTCGAGCAGCGTTCATGTCGCCAGGAGCCGCGGATAGCGCTTTTGAGACGTGGTGAACCAGCAGGACGGCAGCATTTGCTTGCCGCGCTACGTCGCGCCAAATCGCGGCGGCCCACTTCACCTCCGAGTTGGAATTCTCATCGCCCTCGAAGGTCTCGGCAAACGGGTCGACCACCAGCACATCGATGCCGTTTCCCTTCATTGTTTCGATCAGCGTGTCGGCCAGCGGCAACCGTGTGACCGTCTTCGTCTTTGGGTCTGTCTGCGCCACGACGATGCTCGCCGGATCCTCTGCGAGGTAAATCCGGTCCGCCAGTTCGGCTCGGTCCACGTCCATCGCCCTGGTGGCGGCCGCCAAGCGACGCTTCATCTCATCGACATCGTCCTCGGCGTTGACGACCATGACGGTATGCGGTCCGCGCGGGCGGAACCCACCCCAAGGCTCGCCGTCGGCGACGGCCAGCCCCGTCTGCAGCGTCAACAACGACTTGCCTGCACCCGGCGGGGCAACCAGAACGGAGAGATGCCGCCTGATCAGCAGGCCCGGCACGATCCATTGCCGCAACGGGATTGCGGATTCGTCGAAATCGAGAGCGCGCACCAGTTTCAGCTTGCCGTCGGCATCGTTGTCGTTGGCAGCCTTTAGGGGCGTGAAGGGCTTGCCGGGCTCGCTCTTGGCGGTGATGAGCGCGTTGAGTTTCACCATCACGCCGCCTCCGCCAAATCGGCCATATCGGTTCCCACCGAAGCCGGCGCGACGATCGTCACCTCCCGACCAGCAGCGTGCCAGCGTGCGCCGCATTCGTTCGCAGCACGCTCGCCGGTTCCGCTGGCGTCGTTATCGGCGAAGACGGTGAGCGCCTCGATGCCCGGCAGCACGGGGAAGGCGGCCATTGTGCCGGCCGAGAGGCACGCCCACACAGGCCGGAAGGGCGCGGCGAGCGCGGTTTCGATGCCCTCGGCGATGGCGAGGCCCGTGGTGACAGAGTCGTCTGCGGACAAGCGCACGACAGCACCATTGGCGCGGCCGAGCATCATCCTGCCCGGACCCGCCTTGCCGCTGCCATCGGGCAGCAACGCGGTCCTATGCACGCCGCAGGGCTCGCCGGTGATGATGTCGGTCATGACCGCGACCATGGCAGAATGGTCTTCCTGACCGAACTTGCAGGCCGGATGGAATCGGATGGCGTCGCCATCGTAGGAGAGGCCACGGGTTGCCAAATATGCGGCACCGATGGTGCCGCGGAACGGGACTGCTTCCTCCCAAATGCGCATCGCGAACGCGGTGCGCGCCGGATCGGTTGCCGCGATAAGGGATGGCGGCCGAGGGGCGGGAGCCTCGTCGGTCAGGCCAAGGCTGGCGCGCACGTAGTCGCGGCATACGCGCCAGTCGTCGCCGGCGAAGCTGTTCACGACGAAGTCGTCGCCGGTGAAGGTCACCGAAAGGGAACGGTCGTGGCGGCTGTGGCCGGGGCCAGGGCAGGCGACCGTGTTGTGGCCGGCGATGTTGCCGCCGAGGGCACGGGCAAGATTACGCAGCGAGTTCATTCAAAGCGATTCCTTCGCGAAGAGCGGCGCTAGCGGCGCGCGACAGTTCAGTTGCGAGGTGGCGGCTGAAGGTCGCTGTAGGGCGACCGTGGCTATTGGCGGCGTAGGTCAGATAGCGGCCATTGCTTTCGACCAGCCGGAGCCCGCACAGCCGCAGGTCTGGCGTCAGTTCGACGTCGAAATGCGCAATGGCGCGCCCGTCCGTTCCCGGCGGTGCCGGGCGGATGGACAGGATGCGCATGGGCGCCTCCTATGACATGGTGGATTGCCCAATCGGGGCGAGCGTCGCCGGCGTGGTGGCCGGCCGGTAGGTCTAGGCGGCGCGGGCCGCGATGCGGTCTTCGATCCACGCCATGACTTCGGCGCGTACGAAAGCTACGCGCTTCTCACCGAGCGAGACGGCCTTTGGAAATGTACCAGCGGCGCGTTTGATGTTGATCGCGGTGCGAGAAAGCGACGTCATCTTCACGACGTCGTTGAGAGAGACGAGGGGGTAGTTGTCGTTGTCCGGCATGGGTATCTCCGGGTGCCGGTGGGTCGAGGGGTTTCGCCCTTTCGGGCCGCAGTTAACTATGCTGACAATATAGTTCTCGGAGGCGAAAAACGCCGGTCGATTTGAGCGAGATGTCCGCCGCTGTGAACATGTTTCTAGTTGGAGCCGGCACAGAATGAGGCCCACGCGTCCATAAGCAGCCTGCGCTTCGCCAGCGCGTCACCCCGCCTGTAAGCCCTCTCCACCTGATCGCCAACGGCATGGGCCAACGCCGCTTCGGCCACCTCACGCTGGAAGTCCGTCTCTTCCGAAACCCAGTCGCGGAATGCCGACCGCATACCGTGGACAGTGAAGCCTGTGCCGCCATTCGCAGTCAGCACCTTAGCCAGCGCCGGATCGGACATCTGGCGCTTCGCGGACTGGCCGGGGAACACGAGATCTGAAAGCGCCCTCGCCTTCTGAACCTCGAGCAGTTCCACGGCGCGGGCAGAAAGCGGAACGCGATGCTCCTTGCCGGCCTTCATCCGGCCCGCCGGGATGGTCCAGACTTTGGCCGCCAGATCGAGCTCGGACCAGACAGCCCCCCTCGCCTCTCCCGATCGCGCCGCAGTTAAGATGGTGAACTCAAGACACCGCGCCGCCGTGCCGTTCGCCTTCCGAAGCGCCGCCATGAACGCCGGCAAATCCGGGTACGGCATGGCGGCGTGATTGCGCTTCTGGAGCGGGTCGCGCCGGGGCAGTATCTGGTCCAGGTGCCCCTTCCACTCGGCTGGGTTCGGGCCGGTGCGAATGCCCCTCGCCTTCGCGTGATCAAGGATCAGCTTGACGCGTTCGCGCGTCTTTTGCGCAGTCTCCGGCATGCTGGTCCAAATCGGCTTCAGCACCCGCACGACATCCTCGGTCGTCACCTCGGCCACCGGGATGCGCCGGAGCCCCTTTGCATAGACTGTCGCCACGCGGCGCCATCCGGCTTCCGTCGCCCTGCCCCGCCACTGGCTCTTCATGGCGTCGATATATTCGTCGGCTACCGTTCCGAAGGTGACGAGCGGCACGCGCGCCTTGCGCTCCGCCATCTCGGTGAATGGGTTGCCGCCGGCGCCGATGATCTCGCGGACCTCATCTGCCTTCCGGCGCGCCGCAGCGATCGACACCTGCCCAGTGCCAGCGCCATAGGGGCCGAGGCTCATTTCGCGCCGCCTACCGTGCCGGGTGTATATGAACGTCCAGTACCATGTGCCGCTCTTAGCGCGGTGCAGGTACAGCCCCTCGCCGTCGGACAACTTGTCCTTTTTGGCGTGTTTAATCGCCAGGGCCGTTAGAAGACTCCGAGCCAAATTCCGCCCCCACCATTTTCCCCACTGCGGGTCGGTTGCTTGCATGTTCAGCAGAGTTGAGAAAGTCAGCCGAACATGGGCTAGACTTTAGGGAAAAGCGAAAAAGGTTGTCAATAAAATCAGCAAAAACAATGCCTTAGCTCCTGCTCAGGGAGCCATTTTTCCTTCATCGCTCACATAGTTGGACATGCGATTGCCGGTGCGCGCGAAGGCACGCTGCTGCCCCGCCATGGCAGGCCGTGCCGTCACTCTCCCGACAGCAGCGTATCGGCGGCCTTCTCGGCGATCATGTAGACGGCGGTGGCGAGGAAGTAGCCGGGGATGCGCGGGAAGATGGAGGCGTCCACCACCCGCAGCCCCTCGACGCCGTGGACCTTGAAACGGCTATCCACCACCCCGCCCTGCTCGCGCGGCTTCATCGCGCAGGTGCCGCAGGCATGGTGGCCCCAGGCATTGGCGCGGACATAGTCGCGCAGCTCCGCATCGGTGTCGCGGTGCCGGCCCGGCTCCTCCTCCTCGGCCACGTCGTCATCCATGGCGTCGGCGATGGTGCGCACGAAGCGTATGCCCTCGACCACCGCGTCGAGGTCGTCGGTCGGGCCGTTGCCCTCCTCGAAATAGCGGAACAGTATCTCCGGCGCCGCGGCGGGGTCGGGCGAGCGCAGGCGCACATGGCCGGCAGTGTTGCCGGTGTACGCCTTGAGGATCACCCAGGAGACGTAGTCGCGCTTCTTGATGCGCTCCGAATAACCCTTGTAGTAGCCGCGGAAGTCCGCCAGCAGCGCGAAGCAGTAGAGGTCGGGCACGTCGAGGTTGCGCCGCGACTTGAGCGCGACCGAGAACAGGATGCCGTTGCTCGTGTAGTTGCCGAGGCCGAACCAGCGCCAGCGGCGATAGTACTTGTCCGCCGTGGTGTAGGTGGCGCCGGCCAGCGTGTGCCAGGGCCGTTTCATGCGGCTCACCACCGCGACCTCGTAGCGGTCCTGCAGATTGGCGCCGACGCCCGGCAGGTCGACCACCGGCGCGATCCCCTGCCCTTCGATCTGCGGCCTGGGGCCGATGCCGGAGAGCATCAGTAGCTTGGGCGTCTCGAAGACGCCGGCGCAGAGCACCACGTCCTTCGACGCCCTCACCGTCTCCTCGACGCCGTTCCGGCGGTAGACGACGCCCTCGGCGCGCAAGGGCGTGCCGCCCACGAGGATGCGCTGCACTTCGGCGTGGAGCCTTATCTCCAGCCGATCGGGATGTTTGCGCCGCACCTCCTCCAGCCGCTCGCGCGGCCCGTGCCGGGCGTGCTTGCGCGTCGACAGCGGCACCAGCCTTATGCCGCTGGCGAAGGGGTTCCACCAGCGCGTCTCGTTGGGGTCGAGCCGATTGGTCTCCCATTCGAGGCTGGTGCCGTGATAGCCGTCGGCTGCGGCCTGGATGGAGCGCAGCAGCCCGCTGCGCAGGCGCCGGTCGCGCAAGGCGCGCAGCGGCACGGCGAGCTCGGTGGTAAGCCAGCCTTTCCAGCCGTGCCCGGTCGGGTCCCAGCCGAAGAGCCGCGACATCCAGCGCCAGCCGAAGAAGCGGTAGCGGCAGCGCTCGATGCGGCGGAAATAGGCGAGCATGCGCGAGGCCTTCCAGCTCTCGTCGCCGGTGACCTGCCAGATGTGGTTCCAGTCGAGATCGTTCGGCCGCACGATGATCAGCGCGTGATGCGCCGAGCAGCCGCCGAGCGCGCGCACCCGCGGATAGAGCACGCCGTCCTGCGCCTCGCTGTAGCGCCAGTCCTGCTTCTGCCGGTCCGTGTCGGCATAGTGGCGGGCCCAGTAGTCCCAGGAGATGACGGGATGCTCGGAAGCGAAGGCGTGGAAGGCCGGCACGCGGTAATCCGCCTCGAGCGGGCGCTCCGGCGGCGGGACGGTCGGCTCCGACGCCGAGGGATCGCCGCCCGCCTCCAGGACCAGCACGCGGGCGCCGTTCTCCGCCAGCCGCGCGGCCAGCACCGCGCCGGCCGAGCCCCCGCCGACGATGACGTAGTCGAAGCTCTCCCCGGCCTGCATGGACATCAGAGGGTCCGCAGATAGGAGATCAGCGCCTCCTTGTCCGGCGCGCTCAGATCCGCGCCGAACTCATGGCCGCGATTGACCACATAGTCCGGGCACTTGCTGAGGCCGACCAGCTTGTCGATCAGGCCGGTCTGCGCCACCACCTCGCGGGCGCGGGCATCCACTTCCGGGTTGGCGAGGTCCTCGGCCGTGCAGGTGCCGCCGAGCGCGATGAAGGACTTCAGCAGGCCAGGTCCGGCGACAGCGAGCCGCCAGTAGTGGCGCCAGACGTCGGGCTCGTCATTGTCGGGCAGCAGTTTGGTGTTGACGAGCGCGTTGATCGGGAAGCCGGAGGGGAACGGGCCGATATGCACGCCGCCATCCGGGTCGAACAGCCAGCCGGCGACCTTGTGGAGCGTGCCGCCGAAGCGCTGGACGATGGCCGGCATGAAACCCGCCGGCGCCTTCAGGCAGGAAGGCGCGGTGGTGCGGTAGATATAGCCCGGCACCGGCTCGGTGGTGAGCGTGTCGCGGCGGCGGGTTTCGGGCGAGAGCATCTGCCGGATGGAGCGGTCGAACAGCGCCAGCCGGTTGGCGACGCAGGGCATGTCCGGGTCGGAGGCGTCGGCGGCCGGGCAGGTCGTGGCGCCGCCATAGCCATAATTGCCCGCGGGCGCCGGCGAATAGCCAGCAGTGGGTGCCGGCGCGTAGCCGGCCGCGGGCGTGTCTCCCGCCGAGGCGACAGCGGGGGCGGGAGCGCCGTAGGAGGGCCGGTTGTAGGCCCGGTTGAAATATTCCTCGTGGCCAACGGAATTGTTGGAAAGGTAGGGCGCCGTGCTCCACAGGCTCACCAGCGAGGCCGGCCGGATATAGCCGCGCCCGTTGCCGAGCGGCTGGAACGGCATGGCCGCGCCGGAGACCGGGTGATAGACGGTCACCTCCTTCACCGGCGGCAGGCTCTTGTAGGAGCTGGAGGTGAAATTGTCCCAGATGTCGCCGGCAAGGCCGTTGGTCGCGATCGCCGTGCAGGCATTGGTGCGGATGAGGTCGAGCGGCACGCGCCGGTCGGTGGAGAGATAGTTATTCTCCAGAAAACCTTCATTGCCGATACGGGTCTTCTCGGTGACGAGATCGACCATGCCGCGCTTGAAAGCATCGGATTGCGCCCAGGACCAGTAGCGGTCCCAGCATTCGCGGTAATGCGGCCCGGCGCCGCCCCCGACGCAGATGCCGCTGTCGACGCCGGCGCTGGCCGGCGGCTCCGGCTGCTTGCTGGAATGGCAGGCGGCGCAATTCTCGGCGAACACCACCTTGCCGCGGTCGACGAGCGCGGGGTCCGCCTCCGCCGGCCGGCCGGCGCCATCGGGAACATCCTTCAGCCGGTCCGCCCGCGCGGTGACGAGGAAGAAGATCGCCATGTCGGCGGTGCGGTCCTCGGTGGCATTCCAGTAGACCGAATTGCGCTGCGCGTCGGCGATCTTGATCGGCGATATCTTCTGGCCGCCGATGAAGGGGCGGAAGTGCAGCAGCCATTCCTCGCTGAACAGGCCGATGTTCAGGTAGACGCGGTTGAGCGCGCCGAGCGTGCCGACCGAATCGGCGCCGTCCTTCAGCACCCGCATCGAGGCGGAGAGGCTGCTCTTGGGGTCCCACAGCGCGCTGAGCGCCCTCGTCTGCTGGTAGTCCTGGAACTGGCGGTTGTCGGTCTCGCCGCCCTTGAGCTTCTCCCAGCCGATCTTCGCGGCGATGGCGACGCGCGCCCGCACCTCGTAGACCGCGTTCATGGTCCGCGGGTTGTTCATGTAGTCGGTCGAGACCAGCGAGGTGTCGAGCGAACCGGGCGGGTTGGTGTGGAAGAGCTGGAACAGGAAGTTCCCCTCGTTCTTCGCCGGCACGCCCGGCTGCTTCCGTGGCCCGGTGTTCCAGAAGAAGATGCGGTCCACCCAGTAATATTGCGCGCCCGGGTTCGAGGTCAGCTCGGCGAAGGCCGGCTCTTCGACATTCTTCGGCGGATTGATCGGGTTCGGCCCGACATGGCAGAAGGCGCAGGACATGCCGACCCGGTAGGGCCGCACGAGGTTGGTGTCGTTGTAGTATTTCTCGTCGGTGTAGAAGCGCACGGGATCCCAGAGCTTGCGGGCGGCTTCGTTAAAATCCGGGTTCGGGAACAGCCGCAGGCCGATGACGCCGCTCGGCTCGCCGTAGAACGACCCCGCCGGCAGCGCCACACCGCGCGCGCCGATCTTGACGCCGGGATAGACCTTGTTCGCCTCGGCATTGCCGCCGAACGGGTCCGGCCCCGCGTCGCAGCCCTCGATGCGCTGGTCGAGCCATAGGCCGAAACGTTTCTGGTCCGGTCCCTTGGCCCCGGTGAAGCAGGGCTCGTTGACGAGGCCGAGATAACGCCAGCGATTATGGCGCCCATAGTCCTGCTCGGGATGCGAGGAGACGGTCTTCAATAGGTCGAAGGAGCCGAAGGCGTTGCGGGCAGCGAAATCCCAGAAACGGTCATTGCCGCCGGTCCAGACGATCCAGCTGTTCTGGCCGCGTATGGCGGCGAGGCGCACCTCCTCGGGCGGCAGGCCGGTCTCTGCGGCGACCTCCATTATCTCCTTCGGATAGGGCTGGCCCGACGCCGGCGGCAGCAGCAGGCCCTTGTCCATGGCGGCGAAATAGGGAGCGGAGGATGCGGGCAGGCTCTGCGGCGTGCGCTGCGCCAGCTTGGCCTCGTCCTCGACGTTGCCGAAGGCGGCGGTGTCGCCTTCGAGCAGCCGGTACGCGAAGAACGCCGCGACGACGGCGAGGACGACGACAAGCCCCACCAGCACCAGCCCGGTGCGCAGCAGAATGCGCCGGATGCGGCCCTTCGACTTCGCCATGGCGTCCTCCCGTCGTCCGGTTTCCTCACAGCGTCTTCAGAAAAGCGAGCAGCGCCTCGCGCTCGGCCGGCGGCAGGTCGGTGCCCCAAAGGTGGCCGTCCTTGCCGTTGCCGGGCCGCTTGGTGTCGTAGTGCCAGAGCTGGTTCGGCTCGGCGTCGGCTGCGCTCACGAAGCCGCCATTGGCGGCGTCGATCAGGTCCGATCCGCGATAGAAGCTGGCCGGCCGCTCGGCCGGCGGCATGAGCAGGGCGCGCAGGGTCGGCACCGAGCCGTTGTGCAGATAGGGAGCGCGCAGCCACAGCCCAGTAAGCTCGGTCGCCACATAGCCGTCGGTCTTCTGGAAGTAGCGGAAGCCCCAGGGATAGTCCGCCTCGTAATTGCCGTAGCGCTCCGCCGCCTCCGGGGTCCACATGTCGAGCCGGTGGCGGTCGGTGCCGAGCTCGACGATCGGGATCACCGTGCGGAATCGTGCGCCGCCGGGTTCATGGCAGACGGCGCACTGCGCCGTGTAGATCGCCTTGCCCGCCGCCACCGCCGATGCCGGCACATGGAAGGCGTCGCCCTCGCGCCTCATCGAGGAGAAGGGCGAGGGCGGCGGCGCCTGCAGCCGGGCGAAATCCTCCATCCGCTGCAGGGTTTCGCGGGTGCGCGGATAGGATTTGTAGGTCATGCCGTCGCCGATGGCGCCCGCCACCGCGGTCTCATGCAGGTCGGTCAGCAGCCCGTCCCAGTGCAGCGCCGGCCGGCGCAGCGGCGTCGGGTCGACGATCGACAGCCGCCACAGCGGCATCATGTCGGAATTGCCGATGGTGCCGTCGTCGGGCAGGCCGAGATTGTAGAACTTGACCGGGTTGAACGGGTCGATGCGCCCCGGCTCCCAGTCCGGCCGGCTCGCCATCCAGGCGAAGCGCTGCGCCTGGTCCTTCAGCGCCGAGCGCGTGGCCGGGATCAGCAGATAGCGGTAGAGCACACGCTCCCACAGCGGCATCGCATAGATCGCCTGGATCTCCTGCATCAGCCGGTCGGAGGTGAAGCGCGGGTCCGTCCCCGCCCGCATGAGGAAGCGGATATAGGATTGCGGGTCGACCCGCCCGCCGACGCCGGCGCTGACGAGGCGGGCGGGATCGTCGGGGCTCAGCCGGTAGCTGCTCTGGTGGCAGAAGGCGCAATTGGGCGCGACGCGCGGAATGACGCCGAGCGTCATCACCGAGAAGCCGATGGGCACCTCGTCGCCCGGCGCCCAGAACATGCCGATAGAGCCGTAGCCGTCCCGCCCGCGCGGCAGCAGGTCCGGGAACACCGCCGGCATGACCCGCCAGATCCAGTAAGGCAGGCCCTGCGTCTCCTCATTGCCGATGGAGCCGTGGTTGAACAGGCGGGCGGGATCGTTGGTCGCCGGCTGCGCCACCGGACGAAGCAGCAGCAGCCAGGCGGCCACCGCGAGCACCACGAGGCCGATCAGCAGCACCAGCAGAGCGCGCCAGAAGAGCAGCCTCATCGCGTCGTCCCCTGCGCGATAGCGGCTTCCAGCCGCACGATTTTGATGAGGCAGTAGAGCGTCACCGCGCCGAAGGTGCCGTCGAGCACCGCGCCGGCCAGAAGGCCGACCGGCTGGCCGAGCACGAACACCATGGTGATGCAGAAGATCGTGCCGAAGGTGCGCGAGGGAAACACCGCCAGCCACGCGATCAGCCGGTAGCGGTCGATGTCGATGGTGGCGGGGATGTAGAAGATCGAGACGATGCCGAGCAGCAGCCCCGACAGGCGCGGCCATGCGGCCGGATCGTCGGGGATGCCGAAGAAGGCGAGGATCACGGAGGGGCAGAACAGCAGCGGCAGCGCGAAGGCCATGTTCGCGACGATGCCGATCCAGATCAGCACCGCATGCCGGAACTTCCACTTGGTGAGGCTCTGCGGCTCGGTCATAGCGTCTTCATGTATTCGACGAGGGCATCCTTGTCGGACGCGGGAAGCTCGGTCCCGTAGCGGCGGCCCTCATGGCCTTCATTGCCGTTGCCCGGCCGCGTCGTGTCGTAGCGGAACAGCTCGCTGCCGGCGGCAGCGTCGGACTGGTAGCCGACGCGGTCGAGGTCGAACTCCTCGCTGCCGCGGAACCAGATGGCGGGTCGCTGGGCGCTGGGCTCCAGGAGATCGCGCAGCGTCGGCACGGAACCGTTGTGGAGATAGGGCGAGCGGGCCCAGATGCCGTCGAGCGGCTGATTGGCATAGCCGCCGGTCTTGCGGAAATGCCGGAAGCGCCAGGGATAGCCGGCATAGAGCAGGTTCTGCGCGGCGGAGAATTCGCGGGTGTAGGAGGCCCAGCGGCCGGTGTCGGTGCCGATCTCCTCCAGCGGTTGCACCTGCCCGAGCCGCGGATGGCGGCGGGTGTCGTAGTCATAGCCGCCGGCCGCGCCCTGCCCGTGGCATCCGGCGCAATAGGCGGCGAACAGGCGCCCGCCCCTCTCTGCCTTCGCCTTGTCGATCCGCTTCGGATCGGGAAAGGCCGGCGGCGGCAGCTCCCACATCCAACCCTCGATGCGGCCGATGGCGGCGCGGTCGACGGTGGGCGGCGTCACGCCGGCGCCCAGCGCGGCGCTCAGATTGCGCTCGGCGACGGAAGAATTGTTGCCGTCCCAATGCAGGTTCATGCCCTCGCGCGGCGCCTGCTTCCAGATCGAGGGATAGTCCGAGGAGCCGTTCAGCGCGGTGGCGCTGATGAATTCGGGGCCCATCGGGAAGTTGAACTGGATCGCCTTGTAGGGATTGAAGGTGTCCACCCTCCCCGGCCCCCAATCCTCCTGCCGGTAGACGAAGTCGAGGCGGTTGCCGAGGTCGAGCAAGGCCGCCTTCACCCGCGGGAACACGATGTAGCGGTAGATCTGCCGCTCGAAGACGTTGAGGTTTCCGCCGACCTCCTCGCTCTGGATGGCCTCGATGAGGCGGTCGGCGGAGAAGCCGGGATCGCGCCCGACCTCCAGCAGGAAGCGGATGAAGGCGTGGAGTTGCAGGTTGTTGGACGGCGCGCCGGCGATGGCGTGGCGCTTGCCGTCGCCCGGCAGCTTGTAGGTGCCGACATGGCAGACCGAGCAGTTGAGCCAGATCCGCTCGACGCCGGAGACCACCCGGCGCGAGAAGCCGATGGGCAGGTCGTTCTCGCGCGCACCGCCATAGGCGCCCTGCGGCCCGCCGTCGAAGACGACCTCGTCCGCATAGAGGAAGCCGAAGCGGCGGTAGCCCTGCGGCCCGAGCCTGTCGGCATAGATGACCGGCAGCGCCTTGAAGACCCAGTAGGGCAGACCCGTCGCCGTCTCGCTGCCGATCGAGCCGTGCAGGAAATGGCTGTCCTCGTCGCCATAGGCGACGACGTACTGGTTGACGAAGATCAGGTAGTAGGCGACCGCCGCCAGGATCAGCAGCAGCACCAGCCATCGCCAGCGCCGGCGGCGCCCGACGATGATCTCCACCGGCGTCCGGCGCTGATTGTCCGCCTCAGCCATGGGCCGTCTCCGCGACGGGCGGCGCCGGCTTCTTCGTCTTCGCCGGCGCAGCGACGTAGAGCGGCGGTTCGAATACCGACATCACCTCCTTGAGCATGGCGGCATAGCGGGCGTCGAAGTCGTCGCCGTCGAAGCGCGTGAGGTCGTAGCAGCCGAGCGGGTTCTCCAGGTCGTTGACCAGGCAGCGGTTGCAATAGGTGCATTCCTTGCCCGGCGGCGGCCCGTTGGCCTGTTTGAGGATCTTGGGCAGGTCGTTATTGGCGATGAGCGGGCGCGCCATGCTCACCCCGTCGCAGGCGCCGCTGCGGATGGCGTCGGCGATGGCGTCGGCATGCTGGAAGCCGCCGGTGCACAGCACCTTCACCGTCGGGTCCATGCTCTTCACGACATCCGAGACAGCCCGGGCATAGGCGGCGTTGATGCCCTCGATCATCTTGCCCCGGCGCCAGATCCAGTAGCGGCGGAACAGCCGCGCCCCGAGCGAGCTGTTGAAGATCGCGTAGTTGAACCAGGTACGCGTGCCCTGCGAGAGCATGCCGTCATACCAGCGCGCGAGGTCCTGCATCGGCAGGTCGCCGGCCGGGTTACGCGGATGCGGGAAGGTGGAGCCGCTGGAGACGTGGAAGGCGTCCACCCCCTTGCCGCCGTCGAGCAGCAACCGGCAGATCTTCACGGTGTCGTCGAGCGTGTTGCCCTTGCCCTGCCAGGGATAGAGCCAGTCATTGTGATCGACGCCGTTGATCTTCATCTGCAAATGGAAGTCCGGCCCCACCTCGGCGCGGATCGCCCGGATGATGTCGAGCACGAACTGCGCCCGCCGCTCCCAAGAGCCGCCATATTCGTCGGTGCGGTCGTTGATGCCGGAGCTCAGGAACTGGGTGATGAGGTAGCCGTTGGCGCCGTGCAGCTCGACGCCGTCGAGCCCGGCCTCCCGCGCCCGCCTTGCGCCGGCGGCGAACTGCGCCACCACCTGCGCGATCTCGTCCTTGGTCATGGCCTGCGACAGCAGCCCGTGGAAATAATCACTCTTTCCTGTCGAGCTGAGGCCGCGATTGAACAGGTTCTCGACGCCGCCCAGATCCTGCTGCCGGCCGGAATGGCTGAGCTGCATCAGGAACTTGCAGTCATGCTGATGCACCCGCTCGCCGACCGCCCGCCAGAACGGGATCTTGTCGTCGTCGTCGATCATGGCGTAGCGCACGAGAATGCGTCCGCGCACGCTCACGGGCGTGAAGGAGGAGATGATGCAGCCCACGCCGCCGCGGGCGAACTTCTCCTCCCAGTTCAGCCGCGTATGGCCGCCATGGCCGTTATATTCGTCAAACATCCCGGAGACGTTCGAGCGGAACAGCCTGTTCTTGACGCTGAGATGACGGAACTTCAGCGACGAGAAGATGAGATTTGCGTTGTCCTCGTGGGACACGTTCCTGTCCGGCGCATACACGATACCGCCCCCATGCCAGCTGCACGCATCAGCCACAGAAACAGGTAAGCAACATCACGCACCGAACGGCGCGCGACCGCAACTCCAGAACATTTCTTATGAAATAACGAATTTAGTTCAAATATTAAGACTGCGAATACACAATTTTACCTTAGAGAAGGTAAATTCTGCACGCAAGGGAAATCTCCCGCACCATTTCTGGGGTCACGCAAGGCTCGAAGAGGCGGGGCGATCCTTACCGCGTCCGCGCAGGCCGGCACTAGCTGCCCTGCAGCGCCAGCGACGCCTTGAGTATGCGGGCGACCTCCGGCCTCGTGACGTCGTTGTGGTCCACTATGAAGTCGCAGAGCAGGTTGTTGACGTGGCAGTCCCGCAAGGCGGGCACGCTTTTTCCGTCGAAGGTCGAGGACGAGCCTTCCCCGGTGGCGAGGCGCAGCGCGCCATTGGCACCGAGGCCGCCAAAGATGTCGTCCGGACCGCCGAACCACCGGGTGACGCCGATGGAGCTGGCGACAGTGCCGCTGACCCGCGACGCGGCCGCATAGGCGAGACCGACGGCGGTGTCGTTCCAGGTGTGGGTGACAGCGATCGGGCCGTCCACCAGCTTGCCGGCGACGACCTTGCGGAAGGCGCCGTCGATCGTCTCGCCGTCATGCACGATGCCGGTGCCGAAGCCGTTATGCGAGAAGGCGCCCTGCAGCAGCGTCAGGCTGGACGGATGGCGACGTCCCATGGTGAGCGCCGCCGCGGTGACGAGGCGGGCGCCGAAGCTGTGGCCAACGAGATGGATGCACACGCCATCGAGCTCTGCGGCGGCGACGAGGCGCCGCCCCACCTCGGTGCCGACGACTCCGGCCCGCTTCTTCATCTCGAAATAGGCGAACTGGTTCAAAAGCCGCGCGACGCCGGCACGGATGCCGGACAGCACGCCGAGCGCCGCCCCCCGGCCGGTCTTCTTGAAGGCGGCGGCCGCTCCGCCGGCCTTCAGGTTGTTGATCGCGCCCGGCGTCCCCTGCGCGGCCAGATCGGCGATGATCCGGCGGCGGCGTGCGGGATCGAGCAGCTCGGCATGCTCGCGCTCGGTCTCCTTGCGGATGCGCGCGAGGTTCGCGCTCCTCCCTCCGCGTCGCTTGCGGACCTCCTTCTGCAACCTCTTGACCAGCACCTCGGCATCGCCGTTCTTGCCGTTGCCTTTGGCCGCCCGCTTCACCTCGGCAAGAAATTCATCGGCATCCCCGATCTGGAGGAAGGCGGCGAGGTCTTTCGCCTGCGCGAGCAGCGCCGTCTCCTTCGCATCGCCGAATGCCGCCGCGGCGCCGGTGCCGGTGCCGGAAGGCGCCGGCACGAAGCCCTCGGCGCTGAGGTCGTCGCGGAACTTGTCGGACGGCCAGAAGATGCCGACCACGCCGAACTTCCTGCCGGCGCCCGCCCATTGCCGGCCGGCTTCGGCAACGAGGTTGCCGATCAGCTTGTGATAGATGCCGTCCGCGTCGTCCGGATCGACATGCCAGCCATGGGAGATGACGATCACATCGGTGACACCGGCCGGGTAGTCCGCCGTCGCACCGGGCGCGAGGCTACCATCGGCGGCCAGTAGCAGCTTCGTGTATTCAAGTCCGGCAATGTCGGCCATTGTCGCCCCCTCATACCGACTGGATCGCACGCATGAGATCGAGCAGCCCGGCGCCCTGGAAGTCGCGCTTGCGCTTCAGGTCGGTGGCGCTCGACACGAAGATTTCCTTGATCCGCTCCGGCTGGCCGATGAACTCCCGCCGGATCGACAGCAGGGCCGCCGCGGCCCCGGACATGTGCGGCGCTGCCATGCTGGTCCCCGTCTCGTCGCGGTAGAAGGTGGCCGTGTCCCCTTTCGAACCGAGCCAGCCGGCGGGGTCCTGGACGTCGCCCTCGCCCCTCAGTTCCGCGACCTTCTCACGCGAGGCGCAGGAGACGATGCGCTCGCCCGGCGCCACGAGGTCGGGCTTGGGACGCCCGTCGATTGTCGGGCCGCGCGAGGAGAAATAGGAGACGCCATAGGTGTGCGGCGAGTCGCCGTGGGTAGAGCCCACGGTGATGGCGAGGTCGGCATTGCCGGGATCGCTGATCGACTGGTCGAGGCCGATCCGCCGCACCTTGCCGTCGCCCAGCTGCATCTCGACCGAGCCCTCATTGCCCGCAGCGACGACCACGACGACGCCGGTGCGCACTAGGCGGTTGACCGCCACGCAGATGGCGCTCTGCCCCGCCGCGAACCACTCGGCATCGAACGGGTAGCCGATGCTGATATTCACCCCGTGCACCCGAATGAGACGGCCGTCCTCGTTGATGCGCGCCACATAGTCGAGTGCTGCGAGCAGCGAGCGCTCCTCGCCGCTGCCCAGCTCATCCAGCACCTTGAGGCTGAGCAGCTTGCAGCGCGGGGCGACGCCGGTCACCAGTTGCTCCAGCTCGGCGATCCGGGTGCGCACATTGTCGTCCTCGTCGCGGGAACTCGACGCCCTGACCGCGGGCGGCTTCGCCTTGCGCACGCCGTTGGTCTCCTTGAAGGGCGTGGCGCCCGCGATGATGCCAGCGACATGCGTGCCATGGCCGAAACGATCGGACAGCGCGTCGTTGCCGCCGGTGAAGTCCTTGTGGTCGAGGCCCACCACGAGCGCACCGCGCAGTTGATGGGGCGCGACAGGGCTGAGGTCGAGCGTCGCATAGGTCCTGAAATGCGGATGGCCGCCGTCGATGCCGCTGTCGATCACCGCCCAGATGATGCCGAGGCCATCCGAGCCGAAGGTCCGCGTGCAGGCATCGGCCTTGATGGTGCGTAGCGAGCGGTCGAGGAAGGCCTTGAGCTCGCGATCCGGCCAGATCTTGTAGATGGCGGACGGGACCTTCTCGCCCCTTTTCGGCCTGCGAGCGCGAGGAGCGCCCTCGAAATTGGCCGCGTCAGGGTGGGGCGCCCGCGACGCGCCGTCCCGCCGGGCGAGCTCCTGCACCTGCTCCTTCGTCAGCCGCGCAAAGACGTGGTAGCGGCTCTCGGCACCGGCCGTCGGCTCCACATTCATCGCCTTGAGCAGGCCGACGACGGTTTCCTTGGCGCCGGCGGCACCGCGCTCGAAATCGAGATTGAGCTCGATCACCACCGGGAGCCGCTGGTGCTCATCGGCCCCGAACTTCCCCATCAGCTCGGGCGAGACCTTGTACTGGGCCTGTTTCTCCTGCAGCGGGCTGCGCGAGGCAGATTGGCCGCTGCCGTCTTTCGCGTCGCCGTTCTCCGCCATGCCGCCCTCCCCGCTCAGGTCCGACGCCGGCGAAGGAGATGAATGCCTGCAGCGCCGCCGACTCCGAGGCCGGCGCGCGAGCATCCCTCACGCGTCGTCGTCCGGCCGGTAAAGCCGATGGGAAATGCAGCCATGTCCGCCCCCGAGCCGCTGCTCGCAAAAATCAAAAGGCACCCCATTCCCGTTGTCAATCGGTATGGTTGTATTTCCGAACTTCGCGAGCTCTGGTTTGGGAATGGCCGCCGCGCCGACCTGCCCTAGCTAGTTCGGGACACCATCAGGGAGGGTCCCGTGCCCACCACACCGACCATTGCCCGCATCTGGCGAGGCCGCACCCGGCCGGACGTCGCCGATCTCTACGACAGCTACATTCGCACCGAGGGCATCCCGCCGCTGGAGAAGACCGCCCTCGGCGTCCAGCTTTTTCGCGAGGATCGCCCGGAGGAGAGCTGGTTCGTCACCATCTCCTACTGGGCGGACATGCAGGCCATGACTGCCTTCACCGGCGGCGAGCCGACCAGGGTGCATCATCTCGAACGCGATCCCGAGCTGCTGATCGAGCTGCCCGAGCGCATCGAGATCCACCGCATCCTGGTCGACCGTCAGGGGCTACGCTGACCGCGGAACGCCTAAGCCTCGAATTGTATCAATTCTTATCAAAGCCCCGCGTCCGCACAGTTCTGCGACAACTCCCGCATGGGAAGGCACGGTTCTGCGACAGCGCCGCCCTAGCCTCCCCTCCCGTCCACACGGGTTCAGAGGGAGACCCCCACCATGGCTCGATTGACCGTAAACGGCCGCGTCGAGGAGTTCGAGGCCGAGCCCGACACGCCGCTTCTCTGGGTCCTGCGCGAGCAGCTCGGCATGACCGGCACCAAGTTCGGCTGTGGCATCGCCCAGTGCGGCGCCTGCACCGTGCACATAGACGGCGTCGCCACCCGCTCTTGCGTCATGCCGGTCTCCTCCATCGAGGAGAGCCAGAAGATCGTCACCATAGAGGGCCTGTCGCCGGACGGCTCGCATCCCGTGCAGAAGGCGTGGCTGGCGCTCGACGTGCCGCAATGCGGCTACTGCCAGACCGGCATGATCATGGCCGCCGCCAGCCTGCTGGAGAGCAACCCGCAGCCGAGCGACGCCGACATCGCCGCCGAGATCACCAATATCTGCCGCTGCGGCACCTATAACCGCGTCCGCGCCGCCATCCACATGGCGGCCGGCGACAAGGCCGGCTGAGGGAGGCGCAGATGACCATCGCGCAGAAATTCCCAGCCGTCTCCCGCCGCAATTTCCTCGCCGGCTCGGCCGCGGCGGTCGGCGGCCTGTCGCTCGGCTTCCACATCCCCTTCGCCGGCAAGGCCTTCGCGCAGGACGCCGCAAACCTGCCGCCGGAGGTCAATGCCTGGGTGGTGGTGAAGCCGGACGACACCGTCGTCATCCGCGTCGCCCGCTCGGAGATGGGCCAGGGCACGCTCACGGGCCTCGCCCAGCTCGTCGCCGAGGAACTGGAATGCGACTGGTCGAAGGTGACGACCGAATACCCGCCGCCCGGCGAGAACCTCAAGCGCAACCGCGTCTGGGGCAGCTATTCCACCGGCGGCTCGCGCGGCATCCGCGACTCCCATGATTATGTCCGCAAGGGCGGCGCCGCCGCGCGCGAGATGCTCATCGCCGCCGCCGCCGCGCAATGGGGCGTATCGGTCGGCGAATGCGCGGCGGCCAGCAGCGTCATCACCCACGGCCCGAGCGGGCGCACGCTGCGCTTCGGCGAGGTGGCGGAAGCCGCCGGCAAGCTGACGCCGCCTTCCGACGTCAAGCTGAAGGACCCGAAGGACTGGAAGATCGCCGGCAAGCCGCTGGCGCGCCTCGACACCGCCGACAAGCTCACCGGCCGCCAAGTCTACGGCGCCGACCTCAAGCTGCCCGGCATGCTCAATGCCGCCATCAAGGCCTGCCCGGTCTTCGGCGGCAAGGTCGCGAGCTTCGATGCGGCCGCGGTCGAGAAGATGCCCGGCGTGAAGAAGGTGGTGAAGGTCGACGACACCGCCGTCGCCGTCGTCGCCGACACCTGGTGGCGGGCCAAGACCGCGCTCGACGCGCTCCCCATCACCTGGGACGAGGGCCCGAACACCGGCGTCTCCTCCGCCTCCATCGCCGAGATGCTGCGCGCCGGGCTCGATGCCGAGGACGCCTTCGTCGGCAACCGGCAGGGCGATGCCAAGGGCGAGCTCGCCAAGGGCGCGCCGGCGGGCGGCAAGATCGTCACCGCCAGCTACGCCTTCCCCTATCAGAACCACGCCACCATGGAGCCGATGAACGCCACCGCGCTCTACACGCCGGAGAAGTGCGAGGTGTGGGTGCCGACGCAGAACGGCGAATCCAGCCTCGCCGTGGTGGCGGAAGCCTCCGGCCTGCCGGTGGCGCAGTGCGAGGTCTACAAGATCCATCTCGGCGGCGGCTTCGGCCGACGCGGCAACTTCCAGGACTATGTCCGCCAGTCCGTGAGCATCGCCAAGCAGATGCCCGGCACGCCGGTAAAGCTGCTGTGGTCGCGCGAGGAGGACATGCTCCACGGCAACTACCACCCGACGACGCAAGCCAAGCTCACCGCCGCGCTCGATGCGCAGGGCAATGTAACAGCGATGCACATGCGCATCTCCGGCCAGTCCATCCTCGCGACCGTGCGGCCGGAAGGCATGCAGGGCGGCATGGACCCGGTGGTGTTCCAGGGGCTCACCGCCAATCTGCCGGAGGGCCATCTCGGCTACACCATTCCGAACCTGCTCGTCGACCACGCCATGCGCAACCCGCCGATCCCGCCGGGCTTCTGGCGCGGGGTGAACCTCAACCAGAACGCCATCTATGTCGAATGCTTCATCGACGAGATGGCGCATGCGGCCGGCATCGAGTCCCTCGCCTTCCGCCGCAAGCTGATGGCGAACCATCCCAAGCACCTCGCGGTGCTGGAGGCCGCCGCCAGGGGCATCGGCTGGGACACGCCGCCGGCGGAAGGGCGCGGGCGCGGGCTCGCCCAGATCATGGGCTTCGCCTCCTATGTCGCTGCCGCCGCCGAGGTGTCGGTGACGAATGGCGAGCTCACCATCCACCGCATCGTCGCCGCCACCGATCCGGGCCATGTCGTCAACCCCGCGCAGATCGAGCGGCAGGTCGAGGGCTCCTTCGTCTACGGCCTCTCCGCCTGCCTCTATGGCGAGTGCACGGTGAAGGGCGGGCGCATGGAGCAGGAGAACTTCGACACCTACGAGGTGATGCGCCTCGCGCAGATGCCCGCGGTCGAGACCGTGCTCGTGCCGTCCGGCGGCTTCTGGGGCGGGGTCGGCGAGCCGACCATCGCGGTCGCCGGCCCGGCAGTGCTCAACGCCGTTTTCGCGGCGACGGGCAAGCGCTACCGTACCCTGCCGCTCAAGAACCATGAGCTGAGCTGATGCGCCTTATGCTTCTTCTGCTGCCGGCGCTGTGGGTGGCCACTTTCTTGGCCATTCCGACAGCGCCGGCCGAGGCCGCACCGCCGCGCGGCGCCACTTCCTGCACCGGCTGCCATCCGCGCGCCGCCGGGCGCGGGCCGATTCCGAGCTTGAACGGACAGCCGTCGGAGCAGATCGTCTCGCAAATGACCGCCTTCCGCAGCGGCGAGCGCACGTCCACCGTGATGACGCGCATCGCCAAGGGGTTCAGCGATGAGGAAATCCGCGCCATCGCCGACTATTTCGCCGCCGGCGGCAATGCACCCCCACCGGCTCAGCCGTAGGAGCCTCTTGCGCGGCCTCGCGGCCGGCGCCGCCGTGTTCGGTGCGCCTGCGGTGCTGGCGCAGGCGGGTCCGCGCGTCGTCGTGGTCGGCGGCGGCTTCGCCGGCGCGAGCGTCGCCCGTGCGCTCAAGCGCGAGGACCGCGCCATGTCGGTCGCGCTCGTCGAGCCGAGCGAGCACTACACCGCCTGCCCGATGAGCAATGCGGTCATCGCCGGCCTGCGTGACATCGGCGCCCAGCATTTCGGCTATGGCGGGCTGGAGGATGACGGCATCGTCCATGTGCCGCAGCGTGTGGTGCGGGTCGACGCCGCCCAGCGCCGCGCGGTGCTCGCGGACGACGTCATGCTCGACTATGACCGGCTCGTCGTCGCGCCGGGCATCGACATGCGCTTCGACGCCATCCCCGGCTATGACGCGGCCGCCGCCGAATTGATGCCGCACGCCTGGAAGGCGGGCGAGCCGACGCTGCTGCTGCGCCGCCAGCTCGAGGCGATGGAGGATGGCGGCCTCGTCGTCATCTCCGCGCCGGCCAACCCGTTCCGCTGCCCGCCCGGCCCCTATGAGCGGGCGAGCCTGATCGCGTATTACCTGAAGACGCACAAGCCGCGCTCCAAGCTGCTGATCCTCGACGCCAAGGACGCCTTCTCCAAGCAGCGCCTGTTCGAGCAGGCGTGGAGCGAGCTCTATCCCGGCCTCGTCGAATGGGTGGGCCTGTCCTTCGGCGGCAAGGTGACGGCGGTCGACGCGCCGGGGCGCACGCTCACCACCGAGTTCGACAGCCACAAGGCGGCGGTCGCCAACGTCATCCCGCCGCAGCGGGCCGGCGCCATCGCCGCCACCATCGGCGTCGCCGACCAGACCGGCTGGTGCCCGATCGACCCGGTGACCTTCGAATCCCGTCTCGTGCCGAACGTCCATGTCATCGGCGATGCCGCCATCGGCGGCGCCATGCCGAAATCCGCCTTCACCGCCAATGCGCAAGCCAAGGCCTGCGCCACTGCGATCGCCAGCCTGCTGCGCGGGCAGGAGCCGGAAAGTCCGAAGCTGATCAACACCTGCTACAGCCTGATCGCGCCCGACCAGGCGGTGTCCATCGGCGGCGTCTACGAGCCGACGAACGGGCTGCTCGCCGAGGTGCAGGACGCCGGCGGCACCAGCCCGCTCGACGCGCCGCGCTCGGTGCGCGAGCAGGAGGCGGCCTACGCCAAGGACTGGTTCGAGACCATCACGCAGGAGGCCTTCGGGTGAACGCCCCGCTGCTGGCGGCGGTCATCAGCATCGCCTTTCCCTCCGGCGCGCTGGCGCAGGATGCGCTGCCGCGCCCGGCCCGCCTCGCGCCGGGCGACGCGGCCGACGGCGCCCGGCTCGTCGCCGACCGGCAGAAGAGCCTGTGCGTGCTCTGCCATTCCGGCCCGTTCCCGAACCCGCACCTGCAGGGCAATCTCGCACCGGACCTCAAAGGCATCGGCGCGCGGCTGTCGGAAGACGAGATCCGCCTGCGCGTCACCGACATGAAGCGGCTCAATCCCGACAGCCTGATGCCGACCTATGTCGCCTCGCAAGGCAGTGAGCGCGTCGGGACGGCGTGGCGCGGCCGGCCGATATTGGCGGAGCAGGAGATCGAGCACATCGTCGTCTATCTCGCGAGCCTGAAGGAATGAGCGTGAAGCAAGCGGGGGCCATCGGACGGCGCGACCTGATCCTCGCCGGCGGCGCGGGGCTGCTGGTGCTCGCCTTGCCGTCCGCCCGCGCGCTCGCCCGGCCCTCCTTACAGGAGGCGGTGAGCGGCTTCACCGGCGGCAAGCCCATCCAGACCGGCAAGGTGACGCTCGACGTGCCGCCGCTGGTCGAGAACGGCAATGCGGTCGGCGTCACCATCGCGGTCGAGAGCCCGATGACCGCGGACGAGCATGTGCGCCGCATCGCCCTGTTCAACGAGAAAAACCTGCAGGCGGACGTCGCGGTGTTCACCCTCGGCCCGCGCGCCGGCCGCGCCCGCATCGCCACCCGCATAAGGCTCGCCACCTCGCAGACGCTGATCGCCGTCGCCGAGTTGAGCGACGGCAGCTACTGGTCGAGCTCGGCCAACGTCATCGTCACGCTCGCCGCCTGCATCGAGGATCTGTCATGAGCCGCACCCTCGTCAGCGTGCCGAAGACCGCCAGGGCCGGCGACATCGTCGACATCCGCGCCATGATCGCCCACCCGATGGAGACCGGCTACCGCATGGGGCCGAACGGTCAGGCGATCCCGCGCAACATCATCCGCCATTTCGCCTGCGACTACGATGGCGAGGAGGTGTTCTCCGCCGAGTTCCACCCGGCCATGTCCGCCAATCCCTTCGTCGCCTTCAGCACGGTGGCGACCAAGAGCGGCACGCTGACCTTCCGCTGGACCGACGATGACGGCAAGGTCGAGACGGCGAGCGCCGAGATTTCGGTGAGCTGATGAGGGCTCGCCTCGCGCTGGCCGCCCTGCTCTATGCCGGCTCGGCCGCCGCGCAGGCGATCCCGGCGGCCGAGCGCCGCTCCGGCACCGATTTCATGTCGGCGCAGACGCGGGCGGTACAGGCCGACGACACCGCCAATCCCGGCATGCTCTGGGTCTTGCAGGGCGAAACGCTGTGGAACGAGCCGGCGGGTGCCTCCGGCCGCTCCTGCGCCTCCTGCCATGGCGAGGCGGCGGCCTCGATGCGCGGCGTCGCCGCCCGCTACCCGGCCTTCGACGCGGCGAGCGGCGCCCCCATCGACCTCGCAGGCAAGATCGACCAGTGCCGCACTCAACGCCAGCAGGCAGAAACCCTGCCTCGCGAGAGCGAGGACGCGCTCGGCCTCGCCGCCTATGTCGGCCACCAGTCGCGCGGCATGCCCATCGCCCCGCCCAACGATCCGCGCCTCGACGCCGCGCGTGCCGAGGGCAAGCGCCTGTTCGAGACGCGCATGGGCCAGCTCGATCTCGCCTGCTCGTCCTGCCACGATGCCTACTGGCGCGGGCGGCTCGGCGGCAGCGCCGTCACGCAAGCGCACCCGACCGGCTATCCGATCTATCGGCTGGAATGGCAGGCGGTCGGCTCGCTGCAGCGGCGCATGCGCGGCTGCATGGTCGGCGTGCGCGCCGAGCCCTTCGCCTATGGCGCGGCGGAGTTCATCGCGCTGGAGCTCTACTTGAACAGCCGCGCCGCCGGGATGCCCGTCGAGACGCCGGCGGTGAGGCCGTAAGGGGCTGGCCGTATCGGCTCTCAGGATTGGTGAAAACCGCCTTCTGACCGTCATCCCCGGGCTTGGCCCGGGGATCCACGACTTGCCGGGCGTCAGGCTGAATCGAACGCATGGATGGCCGGGCCAAGCCCGGCCATGACAACCTCCAAGCACCCCGGTCGCGAATGAACGGCTCCCCCCTCACGTCGCCGGCGAGCGCTTGCCGAGGGCGGCGCGGGCGAAGCCGGGGCGGCGTGCCGGGCGCGGCGCCGGCTGACCCTCGACCGGCATCTCCGCCGGCGGCAGGGTAATCGTCGCGCGCAGGCCGCTGCCGGTGTTGGTCAGCACGATGTCGCCGCCATGCCGGCGCACCACGTCGCGCGCGATGGACAGGCCGAGGCCGATGCCGCCGGTCTCGCGGTTGCGCGAGTGCTCCATGCGCACGAAGGGCTCGAACACCCGCTCCATGGCGTCCTCGGGAATGCCCGGCCCGTCATCCTCGATGACGATCTCCACCGCCTCGGGGCCGCTGGACAGGCTGACACGCGCGCACTGCCCGTAGCGCACCGCGTTCTCCACGAGGTTACGCAAGGCGCGCTTGAGCCCGTCCGGCCGGCAGCGATAGCCGATCTTCGGCGCTTCCACGCAGGACACGTTGAAGCCGAGCTCGACGAGGTCGTCACAGAGACTCCCGACAAGCGCCGCGAGGTCGACGCTGCGCGTCGGCTCACCGGCCGCCTGCTCGCGCGAGAAGGCGAGCGTCGCCTCCGTCAACGCCCGCAATTCGTCGAGCGTGGCGAGCATCTTCTCGCGCGTCTCGTCGTCGGTGACGAACTCGGTGCGCAGCCGCATGGAGGTGATCGGCGTGCGCAGATCGTGGCCGATGGCGGCCAGCATGCGTGTACGGTCCTCGACGAAGCGCTGCAGCCGCGCCTGCATGAGGTTGAAGGCGACCGCCGTCTGGCGGACATCCTCCGGCCCCCGCTCGGGCAGCGGCTCCACGCCCTCGCCGCGGCCCAGCGCTTCCGCCGCCACGGCGAGGCGGCGCATGGGCCCGGTCATGCCACGGGCGATGAAGGCGGCGCAGATCGACAGGATGAAGGCGGTGACCGCGAGCGACATGGCCGACTGTGCGGTCCACAGGCTCGGCATCTTCTTCACCGCCGCCGAGGACAGCCAGGAACCGTCCTTGAGCCGGACCGCGAGGCCCATGCCGTTGTCCTGCCCGAGATAGAGGAACTTGGCCGGGCGCGAGAGCGGCCAGGCATGGGCGGGCATCTCGGTCCAGGGCTTCAGTGCCGGATCGTCCGGCGAGGAGGCGGCCGCCGCCCCGGTCGCCTGGGTGACGGGCCGCAGTTCCGCGGTCGCCGGCTGCGGCGTGCCGGTCAGGCTCGCCGCCGCCGGCAGCGGCGCGGCAAGGCGCGCCTTCGCCTCGTCCCGCCACGCGGTCGCGTCGGAGGGAAATTCCGGCGTCACCCAGAAGCGAGTGTAGCTGGTGCCGCTGGCCCGCAGGATATCGGGATGGAGCGAGGGCGGCGTCGCCTCCAGCAGCTGCGCAACCGAGGCGCTGCGGCTGAGGAACTCCGTCTTCGCCGCCTTGATCAGCGCCTGCCCGCGCTCGTCCATGAACAATACGAAGCTGATGCCCTGCGAGACGGCGAGCGCCAGCAGCATGATGGCGACGAAGCGCGCGGTGAGGCTGCGGTTCCACAGGCCGATCATTGCCGCACCACCTCGGCGGAGAAGCTGTAGCCCCCGCCCCAATGGGTCTTGATCAGCGTCGGCGACTTCGGATCGGACTCGATCTTCTTGCGCAGCCGGCTGACCTGGTTGTCGATGGCGCGGTCGAACGGCTCGGCCGAGCGGCCGACGGTAAGGTCGAGAAGCTGGTCGCGGCTGAGCACCAGCCCGGCATGGTCGAGGAAGACGCTGAGCAGCCGGAACTCGGCGGTGGAGAGCGGCACCGCCATGCCGTCCTCGCCGGTCAATTCGCGGCGGCCGACATTGAGCGACCAGCGCTCGAAGCGCACCTCCTTCGCCTTCAGCTGCCCGCGCTGCGGCGGCAGGCTCTGCACCCGCCGCAGCACCGCCTTGATGCGCGCCAGCAATTCGCGCGGGTTGAACGGCTTGGCGAGATAGTCGTCGGCGCCGAGCTCGAGGCCGACGATGCGGTCCGTCTCCTCCGTCATGGCCGTGAGCATGATCACGGGAACGGTGCTGCTCTCGCGGAGATAGCGGCAGAGCGACAGCCCGTCCTCGCCCGGCATCATGATGTCGAGCACGACGAGGTCGATGGCGTTGCGGTCCAGCAGGCGGCGGAACGCGGCGGCGTTCTCGGCCAGGCTCGTGCGGTAGCCGTGCTTCTGCAGGTATTTGCCGACGAGATCGCGAATGTCGCGATGGTCGTCGACGATGGCGATGTGCGGCGCTGTTTCCATGGCTCTCTCCGCAACCTACATAACGTCACGCGCGAAGGATCGCTCCGAGGAAATTGTATCAAACCTTGCACAGCGACGGCAGCGGCGACAGGCGGCGACACAGTCGTATGGCCGCTGCGAAAGATCTGCGACATGCCCCCTCTAAAACCTCAGCATCGACGACGGGACAGCGACTGTTTCTCGTCAGACGATGTTTAGATCAACCTCGCGATCGCGTGATCATGACCTTCGGTTATGTTCCATATAGATCGCCCGGAACATGGGACTTGAACAATGTCGAAGATCGTTTCCTTGCCCGTTCTTGGCTTCGGCCTCGCTGTGCTCGCCGCCGCCGTCGCCACCCCGGCGCTGGCCCGTGAAGACGGCCCGCCGGCCACCCCGCGCTACGGCGCTTCGACCCTCGCGCCGCAGACCTATATGCCCGTCATCGAGGGTCGCAACGCGACCGAGGGCGGTGCCGCGGTCGAGGGCCGCAACGCCACCGTCGGCGGCCCGGCCACGCAGGGCGTCGAGCCCTACATCGCCAGCCAGATCGAGCAGAACGCCCGCTCGTCGCGCTGACCGGCTCCTCCCGAGCCAACAGGAGTGGCGGCCCCCACCGGGGCCGCCATTTTTTTTGCCGGTGGCTTGCCATCGCGTCGGGGGCGGCACATGCGCCCGCGGCCCGCGCGGCGGCCGAGGCCGGCCGCCATCTGGTATTATCCAAATCCGGCTAACGATCGCGCCATATTCCCCGCAATTACACGCACTGCGCGCATATAGGTGCTATGGCACCTCAAAGATTTTGCCGAAATCTCAAAAATACAAACAAAAAAGGACAAATCTACTTGTTTTACGGTATTATAATACGCCAACCGCGCTGGACAGGCGGTCGGTCGGGTCCGATAATTTACGTAGCGCAATAGAAGACAACTTCAGGAGCGTTCGATGCGGGGGGCGGAGCGAAGCCACGACGTGGTGGTTGCTCGGTGTGGCGGTTTGCGCCTCGGCGTTCCGCTCGAAGCCGTCCACAAGGTCGTCGCCGCCCCGCTCCTCACCCCCCTGCCCGACGCCCCCGCCCGCGTCGCTGGTCTCGCCAACCTGCATGGCGCCCCGCTCGTCGTGCTCGATATCTCCGGAAACGCTCTGCCTGCGGGCCGTCCGAGGCTGGAGGCGCGTCTCATGGTAGTGGAGACGGCGCAGCGCCGCTGCGGCCTGCTGTGCGACCGGGTCGAAGGCACGCTGCGTCTTCCAGAAGACGCGTGGCGTGCGCTCGACGACCTCGTTCCGGGAGCCGGCTATCTGGCCGGCAGCCCCGATGGGGAAGACCTCGTCGTGCTGCGCGATCCCGACGGCTGGCTCTCCGAGGGTGACGAGCAGCATCTCCGGGAGGCGCTGGAGCGCCATCGTGCCGGCGGCGCCGGGGAGGCCGGCGCATGAACGCGGACATTCGCCATCTCGCCCCCTTCCGCTCGCTCATCTCGCAGCGTTTCGGCCTCGCCATGCCCGAGCGCTTCGACCGGCTGCTGCCGCGCGCGCTCGCAAAAGCGATGGAGATCGCCGGCGCGCGCGATGCCGAGGCGCTGTGCCTTCACCTTGAGACCCAGCCCTGGACCGCGCCCGCCTGGCAGGCCGTCATCGAGACGGTGACGGTGCGCGAGACCTCTTTCTTCCGCCAGAGCGGCTGGTGGGACTCGCTCGTCCAGGCGGCGCTGAAGCCGCTGATCGAGGCGCGGCGGCGCGACGGCAGCCGGCACCTGCGCTGCCTCAGCCTCGGCTGCGCCTCGGGCGACGAACCCTATTCGCTGGCGATGATCCTCCACCGCCTGCTGCTCGGCGAGCCGGGCTGGACGGTGGACGTCGTCGGCGCCGATCTGTGCCAGGCCACGCTCACCCAGGCGCAGGCCGGCCTCTTCGACGCGCGGGCGGTGCAGGAGGTCGAGCCGCGCGAGCGCGAGCTGTGGTTCCGCCCGGCGGGGCGCCAGCGATTCGCCCTGTCGGAGGGCCTGCGCAGCCGCGTCGCCTTCCGCCTGTTCAACCTCGCCGAGGCGGCCGAAGCCGCGCGCGGCGGCGCGCAGGTCGCCGCACCCGGCGCGCCGGCGGACCTCGTCATCTGCCGCAACGTGATCATCCACATGGAGCCGTCGCGCCAGCCGGGGATCGCGCATTACCTGACCGCGCAGCTGCGGCCCGGCGGCAGGCTGGCCGTCTCGCCGGTCGAAGCCACCGCCTCATGGTTCGCGCCGCTGGCTTTTGAGGCCACCGGGCAGGCGATCCTGTTCACCAAGCCGGATGGACGTCCGGCACCTCAGCGCAAACCGCGTCCCGCTCCGCCCGCGAGCGAACCCGCCGCCGCGCCGCCGCCTGCGGCCACGCCGAAGGCCGTCGCCGCGCCGGACAGCGCCGCCCGCCTCGCCCGCGTACGCCATCTGGCCGATCTCGGCCTGTTCGAGGAGGCCCGCCGGCTGTGCGGGCAGATCCTCGGCCCCAATGCCGAGGCGGAGCTCCTGATGGCGCTGGTCTGCCAGGCGCTCGGCGACATCGCCTCGGCGGAGGCGGCGGCGCGGCGCGGGCTGGCGGCGGCGCCGCACTCGCCGGCGGCACATTACGTCCACGCCATCATCTGCCTGCGCACCGGGCTCACCGCGCAGGCCCGCCGCTCGCTGCGCCGCGCCGTCGAATTGCTCGACAACGCGCAGGAAGGCAAGCAACTCGGTGCCCATCTCGCCATCGAGGCGAACGAGATCCGTCAGGCGGCGCGCCGGCTGGGCGTCGGACTGGCGGGACAGGCCGGCGCGGGAGGCACCCATGACCGACCGCACTGAACCCGGCGCCGGCTTCGGCTGGAAACAGGTCCACGCCCGGCTCACCGAAAGCGCCACGCGGCTTGCCGGCGGCCTGACGGAGGAGGAGATCGCGGAGCGGCTGGCGCGGCGCACCCGCGAGCTCGCCGCACTGGAGACGGCGGACGCCGCCGCGCAACGGCGCGACGTCGTCGTCTTCGGCCGCGCCGGCGAGCGCTATGCCATCGAGGTCGCCCATGCCGTTGCGGTGGCGCCGGTCGGCAACCTCGTTCCCCTGCCGGACGTCGAGGCGCCGCATGTCGGCATCATGACCTATCAGGGCCTGCTCTACGCCGTCGTCGACCCGAACGCGCTCGCCGATCGTGCGGCGGCCTCCACCGCCGCCCCGGGCTTCGTCATCCTCATCAACGATCCCGCCAGCGCCGTCGGCATCGCCGCCGACGTGGTGTTCGGCGTGGCGCGGGTGGCGGCCGAGACGCTCGACGCGAGCCCGGCCCGTCCTTCCCTCATCGCGACCGTCCTGCCGGACGGCGCCAGCCTGCTATCGCCCGACGCCGTGACGCGGAATGCGCGGCTCGTCGTCGACCACCGTCAGCGCGACACGCTGTCCACCTGAGCGTCCGATCCGAACATGGGGCCGTCCATGCGTATCAATCGCCTTGTCATCGCCGGGGGCATCCTCGCCGCCCTCGTCCCGACCGCCCTGCTCGGCTTCGGCTACACGATGAAGATGCGTCAGCTCCTGCTCGACAACACCATCGAGCAGGAGCAGTCCTTCGTCAGCGAGGCGGCCATCTACATCGACCGCGTGCTCACCGACCATCGCAACGCGCTCCAGCTCGCGGCCGACCAGATCGGCGCGCAGTCCATGGACCCCGCGGCGGCCACCCCGACGCTCGAGCGGCTGCGCGCCCTCTTCCCGCTGTTCGACCGCATCCTGCTCGCCCCGCCGGACGGCATCATCGCCGCCGCGGCGCCGGCGGTGGCGGAGAACGGGCAGAGCTCCATCGGCACCACCGTCACCGACCGCAGCTACTTCCGCATCCCGCTGCAGAAGGGCACGGCCTACATTGATCCGCAGGTGCTGATCGGCCGCACCTCCGGCCAGCCGCTGATGGCGATGGGCGCCCCGGTGAAGGCGCCTGACGGGCGTGTCATCGGTGTGCTCGGCGGCACCATCGAGCTCGATTCCGTTACCAGCCTGATCCGCCGCCTCACCCTCGGGCGCACCGGCCATGCCGTCGCCGTCACCCGCGAGGGCGTCACCGTGGCGCATCCCAACGCCAAGTTCCTGCAGGAGCGCTTCAGCTTCGCGTCGCAGCCGATCTGGACGCACATCGCCGGCCGCCAGCAGGGGCAGATCCTCGGCTATGAGGACGAGGCAGGCAATTCCCGCTTCGCCGCCTTCGCCACCGTGCCGGCGACAGAGTGGAAGGTCTGGCTGAGCCAGACCCATGCCGAGGTCGACGACGAGTTCGTCACCCGCCTCGCGTCGAGCGCCATCTGGCCGCTCATCGCGCTGCTCGGCGGCGTCGTTCTCTCCGTCCTGCTGTCGCGGCTCATCGCCCGGCCCATCGAGAAGCTGCAGGGCACCGCCGAGGCGATCGCCGGCGGCGAGCTCGACCTGCGGGCGCCGACCGACGGACCGGAAGAGATCGCGAGCCTCGCCGCAGCCGTCAACGCCATGGCCGAGGCGCTCAGGCAGCGCATCACCACCGAGCAGGAGGCGCGCAGCGCCATCGAGCGCACGGTGACCGCCTATGGCGGCTTCGCCGAGCGGGTCGCCAATGGCGACTTCAGCTCCCGGCTCGAAGTCGGCGATGCCGGCGACCTCGAACGCCTCGGCCACGCGCTCAACTCCATGTCGGGCTCGCTCGGGCTGCTGGTCGGCGAGATCAAGCTCGCCACCAACCAGCTCGGCTCCGCCACCGCCGAAATCCTCGCCGCCACCACCCAGCAGGCGGCGGCGACTTCCGAGGAGGCCGCGGCGGTAAGGCAGATGGCAGCCTCGGTGCATGAGCTGCGCCAGGCCGGCGAATCCGTCGCCCGCCGCACCCAGACCGTGGTGGAGATGGCGCAGAAGACCGAGAACGTCGCCGAGACCGGCCTGCAATCGGTGGAGGAGACCATCCGCTCCACCGAGGAAGGCCGCCAGAGGCTGGAGACGCTCGCCGAGCGGGTGATGAACTTCAGCGAGCGCACCCACGAGATCGCTGAATTGAACGCCACAGTCGGCGAGCTGGCGGAGAAGTCCAACCTGCTCGCCGTCAACGCCAGCATCGAGGCGGCGAAGGCCGGCGAGGCCGGCCGCGGCTTCGCCGTGGTGGCAAACGAGGTCAAGGAGCTCGCCGACCAGTCGAAGGCGGCGAGCGTGCAGGTCCGCCGCATAATCGCCGACATCCAGCGCTCGGCGCAGGCGGCGGTGATCGCCGCCGAGCAATACGCCAAGGCGTCGGACGCCAGCGTCGTCACCTCGCGCCAGTCCGGCTCCTCCATCTCCATGCTGGCAGGCCGGGTGAGCGAGGCCTCGCAGGCGGCGCGGCAGAACCTCGTCGCCGCCGAGCAGCAGCAGGCCGGCATCGAGCAGATCGCGCTCGCCGTCGACAATATCGAGGCGTCCTCGGCGCAGACCGTCTCCGCCACCGGGCAGGTCGAGCAGTCCGCCCGCAGCCTGCACGACCTCTCCCAGTCGCTCGAAGCCATCGTCGGCCGCGTCGCCGTGCGGCACGGGACCTGATCGGATGGCACCATGAGCACGACCTCCAAGGACGAGCTGCGCATCCGGCTTCTCGCCATCTTCCGCGAGGAAGCGGCGGACCATCTGCGCGCCATCGCCCGGGAGGTGTCGGGGCTCGAACGCGAGACGCGCCCGGCGCAGGTCGACGAGCGGCTGGAGCAGCTCTTCCGCACCGTCCATACGCTCAAGGGCGCGGCCCGCTCACTCTCCATCGGCAGCATCGAGCGGCTGTGCCACGAGATCGAGGACCTGTGCAGCGAGGGACGGCAGGCCGGCGCCTTCGACCCCGAGGCGCGCACGCTGCTGCGTGAGCTCACCGACGAGCTCGTTCATGTCACCAGGCAGGCGCTGGCCGGCCCCGCCGCGGCCCCACCCGCGCCGGCGCCGGAGAAAAGCGCCGAACCGCCGTCTCCCCCTGCCCCGCCGCCCATGCCGATCGCGCCGGAGCCGCCGGCAGCCGCGACCCCGCCGCCGCCCGCGGCCAAGAGCGGCCGCAAGCCCGGCGCGCGGCCCGAACCCAGACCCGATCCACGGCCGCTGGAGCTGGTGGCGCCCGCCATGGAGATGGCGGGCGGGCCCGGCTTCGTCCGGCTGGAGACCAGCCGCCTCCAGCGGCTCGGCCTGATGGCGGAGGAACTGATCGGCCCGCGGCTGGCAATGCAGGCCCGCGTCGACGAGGCGCGCGACCTCGTCGGCCGGCTGGCGGCGCTGCATGCCGACGAGGGGCCTTCCGAGCGCCACCCGAAAGAGCTGCGCGCCGCCGAGCAATCCGCCCGCCAATTCCTCGCCAGCCTCGCCGAGGACAACCGGACGCTGCGCGGGGTCATCGACGGCCTGGTCGAGGAGCTGCGCCGCACCCGCATGATGCCGGCGAGCGAGATGCTCGCCGTGTTCCCCGCCATGGTGGCCGACCTCGCCGGCGAGGTGGGCAAGGAGGTCGTCTGGCGCACACTGGGCGCGGACCTCCTGATCGACCGGCAGATCGCCGAGCGGATCAAGGATCCGCTGATCCACATCGTGCGCAACGCCGTGGATCACGGCATCGAGCCGGCCGAGGCGCGTGCGGCGGCCGGCAAGCCGGCGCAGGGCGCCGTCTCGCTCAACCTCGAACCCGCCGAGGGCGGGCGCGTCGCCATTGAGGTCGCCGACGACGGCGCCGGCATCGACCTTCCCGGCCTGCGCGAGGCGGCGGTGCGCAACCGCTTCGTCTCGCGCGAGGAAGCCTCGCGCCTCAGCGACGAAGCGCTTGCCGAGATGGTGTTCGAATCGAGCCTCTCCACCCGCACCGTCATCAGCCCGGTGTCGGGCCGCGGCCTCGGCCTCGCCATCGTGCGCGAACGGGTGGAGCGGCTGGGCGGCAGCGTCCACATCGCCTCCACCCCCGGCAAGGGCACGGTGCTGCGGCTTGAGGTGCCGGCCGCGCTGGCGAATTTCCACGGCATCGGCGCACGCGCCGGCGACGCCTTCGTGATCTGGCCGCGCGAGGCGGTCGAGCGCTCGCTGGCGCTGCCGGAGGACGCCTACGAGGTGGCGCTGGCCCGCGGCGCAGTGCAGATCGACGACGTGCTGCTGCCCTTCGGCTCGCTGGCGCATGTGCTCGGCCAGCCACCCGAAGCGGCGCCCGCCGGCCGGCGCGGGCTCAGGAGTTGCCTCGTCATCCGCTACAAGGAGCGCCGCGGCGTGCTCGCGGTGGACGAGGTCACCGGCAATTGCGAGGTGGTGGTGAAGGAGCTGCGCCCGCCTTTGCTGCGGGTGCGCCATGTGCTGGCGGCCGGCCTGCTCGGTAATGGCCGGCTCGGGCTTATCCTGCGCACCGCCGACGTGCTCGACACGCTGATCAACCACCCGCGCCGCGCCGCCCCCGCCCCGCGGCCGGTGCGCCGGCAGGGCAAGCCGCGCCTGCTGGTGGTCGACGATTCCATCACCACGCGGGCGATGGAGACCGGCCTTCTGGAGGCCGCCGGCTACGAGGTCCACGCCGCCTCCGACGGCATGGAGGCCTGGACGGTGCTGCAGAGCGGCGAGTTCGACGCCATCATCTCCGATATCGACATGCCGCGCATGGACGGCTTCGAGTTGACCGAGCGCATCCGCGCCGATGCGCGACTGAAGCGGTTGCCGATCGTGCTGGTCACGGCACTGGAAAAGCGGGAGGACCACGAACGCGGGCTGCGGCTGGGCGCGAATGCGTACATGATGAAGTCGGCCTTCGATCAGTCCATGCTGATCGACCTCGTGCGGCGGGTGCTATGAACGAGTTGCGTAAGATACGCGTCCTCCTCGCCGAGGATTCGCGCTCGCAGCGGGAGGCGATCTCCTGGGTGATCGGCAACGCGCCCTATCTCGAACTCGTCGGCGAGGCGGCGAACGGCGCCGAGGCGGTCGACATGGTCGAGCAGCTTCAGCCCGACATCGTGCTCATGGACTGCCACATGCCGGTGATGGACGGCATCGAGGCCACCCGCGTCATCATGGGCCGCTGCCCGGTACCGATCGTCGTGACCAGCGCCACCTTCGACGTCAACGACGTGCATCCGGGCCTCGAGGCGCTGCACGAGGGCGCCCTCGCCATCGTGCCCAAGCCGCTGGACCCGGCTGCGGAGAATTTCGACCGGCTGGCCGAGGAGCTGTGCCTGACCCTGAAGCTGATGGCCGACGTCAAGGTCGTGCGCCGCCTGCCGCCGCGCCGCTCGGCCGCAAACCCGCGCCCGCCACGGGAAACCGCAGAACGGCCCGCCGACCGGCCGGCACCCGTGCGCGAGGCGCGCGAGATCAGGATCGTCGCGGTGGGCGCCTCCACTGGCGGCCCGCCGGTCGTGCTCGACATATTGCGCCGGCTCGGGCCGCGGCTCGACGTGCCCATGCTGCTGGTGCAGCACATGTCGCCGGGCTTCATCGTCGGCTTTGCCTCCTGGCTAACCCGCGGCAGCGGGCTGCCGGTCGAGGTGGCGGCCGCCAATGTCGTCGCCGCTCCCGGCCGGGTCTATGTCGCGCCGGAGGGCCATCACCTCGGCATCGACCGCCGCGGCCGGCTCACCCTCGACGACGGGCCGCCGGAGAACGGCTTCCGGCCGTCGGTCTCCTGTCTTTTCCGCTCCGTCGCCGACGCCTTCGGGCGGGAGGCGCTGGCCATCCTGCTGACCGGCATGGGCCAGGACGGGGCGGAAGGGCTGGCCTATGTCGGGCAGAAGGGCGGCGTCACAGCGGCGCAGGACAAGGATAGTTCAGTGGTATTCGGCATGCCAGCGGCGGCGATTCGGATGGGAGCAGCGCAACGTGTCCTCGCGCCGCCGGACATCGCGAAATTCGTCGTGGCCCAACTGGCGAGAAGGCGCCATCTGTCATGAACCAGCACCTTCACATCGATCCGCCCAACCCGCGCATCCTGATCGCGGAGGACAGCCCCACCCAGGCGGCGCAGATCGTCCATTTCCTCTCCCGACGGGGCTACGCGGTCAACGCCGCCCGCAACGGCGAGGAGGCCTACGAGCTCGCCGTCGCCACCCAGCCGGACATCCTCATCAGCGACATCGTCATGCCGGGCATGGACGGCTACGAGCTGTGCCGGCGGCTGAAGGCGACGCCGGGGCTGGAGGATACGCCGGTCATCCTGGTGACGTCGCTGTCGCAGCCGCAGGACGTGCTGGCGGGGCTGGAGGCCGGCGCCGACAACTTCATCATCAAGCCCTATGACGAGGAGGTCCTCTCCTCCCGCATCACCTACCTCCTGAAGAACCGGAACCTGCGCCGCGCCGAGCGCTCGGGCGATCAGCTGGAAGTCGATTTCGGCGGCGAGCGCCACCACATCACCGCACGCAAGCAGCAGATCCTCGACCTGCTGATCTCGACCTACGCCCAGGCGGTGCATCTGTTCAGCGCCCTCGACCAGGGCCGGCAGGAGCTGTCGCAGTCCTACGAGGTGCTGCACGCCCTCTACGACATGACCGACGGCCTGAACCGCTGCCGCACCCCCGCGGACGTCGCCATGACCACCGTCTCGCGCAGCATCGGTATGCCCGGCGTGCGCGACGCCTGGATCTATCTGCGCGACGACGACGGCCTGCGCCTCACCGCCGAGCGCCACACCGGCCGCAACGCCCAGCCCGATCCGTTTCCACCCTCGTCGGCGGATACCGAGGTCGTGGACGACACGCTCGGCGACGTGCCGCAGACACGCCGCGTCGAGACCGGTGGCGGCGCCGCGCGGCATCACGCCAGCATGCGGCTGCGCGTCGGCACGCGCACCTTCGGATTCCTCAACCTCGTCGGCAGTGAACCGGCCGTCTCGGGCGAAGTGGCGCTGCGCACGCTGGCGGCGATCGCCAGCCAGGTCTCGATCGCGCTGGAGCGCGCCATCCTGCATACCGACCTCGAGAACGAGGTGCGCAAGCGCACGCAGCGGCTGGTGGAGGAGGTCGAAGAACGCCGCCAGGCCACCGAGACCATCACTGCCATCTTCAACGCCTCGCCGGTCGCCCTCATCTCGCTCGACGCCCAACTCAGCCTCACCACCTGGAACCGCACGGCGACCGAGATCTTCCGCGCCGACAGCGCTCTGGTGAGCGGCAATCCCTGGTTCACCCTGTTCGCCGCCGCGCCCACGCGGCTGCACGACGTCATGGGCACGCTTCAGTCCGGCGGCGAGATCTCCAGCCTCGAAGTCGACGCGACGCTGCACGATGCCGCCCCGCGCAGCCTGCACATCGCCGGCGAGCCGCTGATCGACACCGGCGGCGTGTTCCGCGGCGCGGTGCTGGCCATCGACGACATCACCGCGATCAAGCAGGTGAAGGAGCAACTGCACCAGGCGCAGAAGATGGAGGCGGTGGGCAATCTCACCGGCGGCATCGCCCACGACTTCAACAACCTGCTCACCACCATCATCGGCAATCTCGACCTCGCTTTGATCAAGTCGACCGAGGCGTGCGTGCAGCAGCGCCCCTACCTCGACACCGCCATGCGCGCCAGCCTGCGCGGCTCCGAGCTCGCCAAGAAGCTGCTCGCCTTCGCCCGCAAGCAGCCGCTGGAGCCGCAGGCGCTGGAGCCGAGCGCGATCATGGACGAGCTGCGCCTGCTGCTCGACGGCAGGCTCGGCCCGCATATCGGCATGATGCTCACCGTCGCCCCCGAGGTGCCCATGGTCTATGCCGACCCGGTGCAGCTGGAATCCGCGCTGATGAACCTCGCCATCAACGCGCGCGACGCCATGCCGGCGGGCGGCGAGCTCACCATCGAGGCCGGCTTCGTCCCCGCCCCGCCCTGCGGCCGGCGGGCCGCCGTCGAATTCACCGTGCGCGACACCGGCATCGGCATCCCGCCCGAGCAGCTCGACCGCATCTTCGAGCCCTTCTTCACCACCAAGGAGATGGGCAAGGGCACGGGGCTCGGCCTCGCCATGGTCTACGGCTTCGCCAGCCAGTCCGGCGGCTATCTCACCGTGGAGAGCGAGGTCGGCATCGGCACCACCTTCCGCCTCGGCCTGCCGGCCCTTCTGGAACAGGTCGCGCCGGACGCGCGGCCGGACGAGGATCGGCGCCCGGCGGCGCATGAGCCCCGCAGCGTGTTGCTGGTCGAGCCCAACCCGGAGGTGCGGCTCACCGTCGAGAGCGCGCTGATCGACGTCGGCCACGAGGTGCGCGCGGTCGGCAGCGCGACCGAGGCGCTGCGCGTCCTCAACGAGGAAGGGCGCGTCGACGTGCTGCTCACCGACCTCAACCTCGCGGGCATGGACGGGCTTGCGCTGGCGCGCGCCGCGCTCGAGGCCGGCGCGTGCGATCAGGTGCTGCTCATGTGTGCCGCCGCGCCCGAGACGATGGCATCTGGCGAAACGCCCGAACGTTACGGTATCCTCAACAAGCCCTTCCGCGTTGAGGAGCTTAGGGACGCCATAGCGGCCCTGTTCTGACGGTCAAGGACCATGCCCGAACACAGGATACTCATCCTCGACGACGAACCCGAGATCGGACAGTACGTCGCCACTGTCGCGGAGCTGAGCGGCTTCGAAAGCACCTACTTCTCCGATCCCGACGCCTTCTTCGCGGCGATCACTGTCTGGCCCGAGGCCTGCGCCGTGATCGACCTGCAGATGCCGGCGCTGGACGGCATCGAGGTGCTGCGGCAGCTCTCCGCCATGAAGTTCCGCCGGCCGATCGTGATCATGAGCGGCGTCGACCGCAAGGTGCTCGAATCCGCCCGGCACTTCGCCAAGGCGCACGACCTCGAGGTCAGCGACATCGTCAGCAAGCCGGCGCGGCTGGACGAACTGCGCCAGATCTTCGAGCGGCTGCGCGGCAGCATCCACCTGCTGCCGACGCGGGCCGAACTCGCCGACGGCATCGCCCGCCGCGAGTTCCAGCTCCATCTCCAGCCCAAGGTGCGGCTGGTCCGCGACGGCGAGGACGGGCTCAGCTACGTGCCGCTCGGCTTCGAGGGGCTGATGCGCTGGCAGAGCCCGAGCCGCGGCCTTGTCATGCCCGACCACTTCATCCCGCAGATCGCCGCCGCCGGGCTCGGCGCCGAGTTCTCCAATCATTTGTTCGACCTGGCTCTGAACACGCTGAAGAGCTGGAACGAGGCCGACATCGACGCCTCGCTCGCCATCAACCTGTCGGCCTCGGACGTCGAGGACCTCTCCCTCGCCGACCGGCTGTGGAAGCGCTGCGCGAATGCCGGCATCGATCATCAGCGCATCATCATCGAGGTCACCGAGACCGCGGCGATGCAACACCCCGAACGCGCGCTCGACGTGCTCACGCGCCTGCGCCTGCGCGGCTTCCTGCTGTCGCTGGACGATTTCGGCACCGGCTATTCGTCGCTGGTGCAGCTGCAGCGCCTGCCCTTCGCCGAGCTCAAGATCGACCGCTCGCTGATCTCCGACTGCACCTCCTCCGAGCACACGCGGATCATCGTCAAGGCGATCATCGACCTCGGCCACAATCTGGGCCTCACCGTGGTGGCGGAGGGCGTCGAGGATGAGAGCACGCTGGAGCTGCTGCAGGGTTGGTCCTGCGACCTCGCGCAGGGCTACCTGCTCGCCCGCCCGCTGCCGCCGGAGCGCGCCCGCGCCTGGTGGCTCGCCCATCGCAACATGAACGGACGCCCGGTCGCCTCCGAGTGAGGGGCAGGCTCCCAGGTTCGGCTCGACGACAGCCACCCTCCCGCCCTCATGGCCGGGCTTGACCGGCATTTGCCGACTTCGCTCTTTCAATGAGGAACTCGGGCAAGCCCGAATTCCCGCCACCCAGTGACCGGGTGCATGCGGAAAGGCTGGATCCCCGGGTCAAGTCCGGGGATGAGGGAAGGCAGCAATTTCGGGTCGACGCCCGAGGCGCCCGCCGCCCCGACAGGCAAAGGTCGAGCTTGCCCGCCGTCGGGCGAGGTTCCATAGTCGCGCAACCGGATTCCCCCTGCGGCGGCGCACCCGGACGACCCTGCGGCTCCTCCCGGCGGGTGCGACAGCGCAGCCGTGCTCGCCCGAGTTCCGCTGCCCGACATGTCGCGTAAACCGTCCAACATCCTCTATTCCGTCGACGAGAAGCCGCCGCTCGGCACGCTGATCATCCTCGGCGTGCAGCATGCCACCCTGGCCCTGCTCTTCCTCGTCTACCCGCTGGTGGCCGCCGCCGAGGCGGGGCTGTCCTTCGACGACACGCAGATCCTGATCACGAGTTGCATCATCTTCATGGGGCTGGCCACCATCGCCGAATGCTGGCCGAAGCCCGGCGCCGGCATGCTGCTGGTGCAGATCCCCAACATGGCGCACCTGCCGCTCGCGGTGCAGTCGATGTCGGCCGGCGGACCGGCAGTCTACGCCACGATGAACCTCATCGCGGCCGTCTCGCAGCTCTCCCTCACCCGCTTCATGGGCGTGCTGCGCGCGGTCTTCCCGCCGGAGATCTGCGGCGTCGCCGTCACCATGCTCGGAGTCGCCCTGGCCGAGCCGGCGCTGCGCCGCGCCTTCGGCCTCAGCCATGACGCCACCGTGCACATCGACCCGCTATATCCGATGGTCAGCTTCGTGACGCTCGCCATCATCATCGTGCTGGCGATCTTCTCGCGCGGAATGCTGCGGCTGTTCGCCGTGGCGATCGGCGCGGCGGCCGGCTGGACGCTGGCGGCCTTCGTCGGCGTCGCGCCGGCGCCGGCCGCGACCTTCTCCGCCCTGCCCTATGTCGACCTGCCGCATGTCGGCTGGCCGGGCCTCGGCTTCTCCTGGGCGCTGGTGCCGGCCGCCGTGCTCACCGGCATCATCTCCGCCGTCGACATGATCGGCACCGTCGTCTCCATGCAGCGGCTGAACGACGCCGACTGGCGGCGCGCCGACATGGCGCAGGCCGGCCGCGCCATCCGCGCCAACTGCGTCGCCGACATGGGCGCGGCGGTGAGCGGCGGCTTCGCCAGCGCCTCCTCCTCCGCCTCCATCGGCGTCGCCTTCGCCACCGGCACGACGGCCTGGCGCGTCGGCGCCGTCGCCGGCGTGCTGATGCTGCTCGCGGCGTTCTCGCCGCGTCTGGTCGGCGCGCTCACCATCATCCCGCCGCCGGTCATCGGCGCCATCCTGATCTATGCCGCCGCCTTCCTCGTCGTGGCGGGCATGGAGCTCATCCTGTCCCGCCGGCTCAGCGACCGGCGCATCTTCACCGTCGGCCTCGCAGTGATGGCGGGCCTCGCGGTGGCCATCCTGCCGCAGCTGGTCGAGAGCACGCCGCACTGGATGCAGCCGATCCTCGAATCCCCGCTGTCGGTCTCGACCGGCATCGCCGTGGTGCTGAACCTGTTCTTCCGCATCGGCATCAGCCAGGTGGCCTCGCAGCGCGTGACCGAGGGCGAGAACCCCTTCACCGTCACCACCGAGTTCCTGGAGAGGCAGGGCGACCTGTGGGGCGCCCGGCGCGACGTCATCGCCGCCGCCATCCCCGTCGTCGCCGAGGGCGTCGAGATGCTGCTCGACACCGGCGTAGCGCAGGGCGAACTGGAGATGCGCGCGCGCTTCGACGAGAATAATTTCGACGTCAGCCTCATCTACAAGGGCGACCCGATCTCCATACCCACGCACCGTCCCGCGCCGGAGGATCTGCTCGGCGACGCCGAGGCGGTGGCCCGCTTCGTCGGCTACATGCTGTCGAAGCGTGCCGATCGCCTGGTGCTCGGCAAGGAGGGCGAGCGCCAGGTCCTGGACATGCGCTTCGAACACTGATCCATGCCCCCTTGAGCAGGCGCCGCCGCAGCTTGCACACCCCGGCCTTTGCCAGTACTTCTGGCGCATCCTTGGGGGCTGGGAGGTCGGCATGCGCCGCGCTTCGGTGCGGAGGCCGGCTCGTCGTTTTGCCGCAACGATAATTTCTGGAGTCGCGACTTGATACACATCGACCGTATCGTCGAGGGCAAGGTCGTGGTGACGACCGTCAAGGGAAGGCTCGACAGCAGTTCCTCCCACAAGCTCGACGAGTTCCTGGCGGAAGTCCCGGGCGACGGCAGCGTCATCCTGCTCGACTTCGCCGAGCTCACCTACATCAGCTCGGCGGGCCTGCGCGTCGTGCTCAAGGCCACCAAGCTGGCGCGCAGCTCCGGCCTTACGCTCGCCGTCTGCGGCCTGATCCCGCAGGTGCACGAGGTGTTCGACGTCAGCGGGTTCTCCACCCTGATCCCGATTCACCAGAGCCGCGAGGCGGCCCTCGCCGCGCTGACATAGCCGGCAGGAACCGGCGGGTGGGGGCATGCCGCGCGACGAGTTCGATATTCGCCTGAAGAACGATCTCGGCCAGCTCGAACCGCTGATCGAGGAGATCGAGGCGTTCGTCGAGCGCGCGGACATCCCGCCGACGCCGGCCTACCGGCTGCAGCTCGCCGTCGACGAGTTCTTCAACAACGCCGTCGACTACGGCTATCCGGACGGGCGCGCGGGCGAGATACACGTCCATGTGCGCCGCACCGCCGACGGCCTCGACCTGACCTTCAGCGACGACGGCGATGCGTTCGACCCGTTCAACGCACCGCCACCCGACCTCGCCGGCTCGCTCGAGGAGCGCCGCATCGGCGGCCTCGGTGTGCATCTGGTGCGCGCGCTGTCCGACCATTTCGCCTATCGGCGCGAGGGCGGCCGCAACGTGCTGACGCTGCGCTTCGCGCTCGGCTGAACCGGCTTCAATCTTCCAATTCCCTCATCCCCGGGCTTGACCCGGGGACCCAGTCTCGTCGCCGCAAGGGCGCACGGCTGGGCGGCCCGCCTCAGCCCGCAGCCAGCGCCCGCTGCACCTGGCTGAGGCCGTTCACCAGCCGCCGCGCCAGCCAGACCGTGCGCTCGAACAGCACCGTCATCTGGAACAGCGCGTTCTGCACCTGTGGCGGGACGTCCTGCTGCGAGGAGAGGCGCTGGCGCAGTTCCTCCATCAGCTGGTCGCGATGGCCGAGCAGGCTCAGCACCAGGTCCGGCTCGTCGGCGCCGAGGCTCTCGGCATGGTCGGCGACGGCGCCGAGCAGCACATGCAGCGCCTCGGTCAGCCGCTGCGCGGTGGGCAGCCCGCGCGCGGTCGCGGCCGCCTCGGCGAATTCCGCCACCGCCTCGTGCAGCGCGCCGGCATTGGTGGCGGCATCATCCAGCAGCAGGGCGACGGCCACTTGGTCGCGCGCCGGCTGGGCGTCCAGCAACGCGGCGAGATAGGCCTTGGTCGTGGCGGCGAGGCTGGTGCCGGCCTCGCGCATGAGCGCCGACGAGGGCGTGCTGCGGTCGCCCTCGTCGCGCACATGATCGAGCAGCAGCGGCAGGCGCGTGCCGAGCCGCGCCACCTCGCGGTTGGCGAGGTCGAGCGCCGTCGTGGGGTCGCTCAGGGCCTCGCGCAGCAGAAAGGCGGGCTGTGCCAGCGTCTCGGCGGGGCTGGGCGGCAGGAAGCGCGCCACCGCGTGTCGCGTCGGCGTCTCCAGCAGCGTGGCGATCAACGCCCCGCCGATCTGCGCCAGCAGGAAGACGACGGCCACCTCGCCGCTGATGTCGTGGCCGAGCTGGTGCAGCCAGGGCTCGATGGTGCCGAGGTTGAACGCGCAATAGACGGTGAAGGCCGCCAGTAGCAGCGTCCCCCCGCCCTTCTGCACCACCTGCAACGCGAAGACGACCCGCCCGGTGCTGGTCTCGCCGGGGATCAGCACGGCATTGTTGACGATGGCGGCGGCATTGGCGCCGGCGATCAGCGGCAGGGCCGCGCCGAGGTCGAGCAGCCCGCCGGCCACCGCCGCCACGGCAAGCGCCGCGGCCACCGAGGAGGATTGCGCCGCCAGCGAGAAGCCGGCGCCGATCAGCGCCAGCAGCCAGGGATTGTCGACCGCCGCATCCCACCAGGGATTGTGCATCAGCGCTTCGCGCATCGGCCCGACGGCGATCGCCACCAGATGCATGCCGAATAGCAGCAGCGCCGCGCCGAGAGCCGCCTCCAGCGCGTTGCGGGTGCGGTCGCCGCGCGCCAGCTTGAAATAGGTGACGAAGCCGACCACGCCGATGACGATGCCGGCCGCGGTCGAGGTGTCGATGGCGACGATGAGCGGTAGCAGCGCCGTGCCGACATTCGACCAGGTCGGCGCCAGCAGCGCCGGCCCGTCCGGCAGCACGCCGCCGCGCACGAAGGAGACGATGATCCAGGACACCGCCGTCGCGCTCTGCGTCACCATACCGGCGAGCGTGCCGTTGGCGGCGGCGCTGAGCCGCCCCTTCAGCGCGCGGGCGAAGGCGGCGCGCGTCCGGCGCCCGACCAGCGGCACGAGATTGGCGGAGAGACCCCTGACGCCGATGAAGAAAAGTCCGAGCCCGCTCAGCAGCAGGGCGATCGTCGCCATGATGCGCGATTATCCTTCGCTCGGGAGAAGACGTTCGCCGGCCAGCACAGGCGCCGGCTCAAAATCCTTTTGCGACGCCTGTGTGACAGAGCGATGACGATGCGGACTGAGCTCGTTCAATCTTCCATCCCGAGCAGAGCCTTGATCTTGCCCATCAGCCGCGGCAGCTCGACAGGCTTGGTGTCGAAGTCGTCGCAGCCCGCCGCCATGGCGTCCTCGCGATCCTTCGCCATGGCATGGGCGGTGAGCGCGATGACCGGGATCGTGGCGGTCGTGGGGTCGGCCTTCACCCGGCGCGTCGCCTCCCAGCCGTCGAGCACCGGCAGGCTCATATCCATCAGGATCAGCGCCGGTCTCTCCGCGAGGGCGAGGTCGACGCCCTCCTGGCCGTTCACCGCGATCAGCACCTCGAAGCCGTTGCGCGAGAGCCGCCGCGAGAGCATGTCGCGGTTCATCTCGTTGTCCTCGACCAGCAGGATCTTCGTCATCGCCTGTCCTAACTACGGCTGTCGCTGAGCGCCCGGCTGCCGGCCGCGCCGGGGATCGCCCCCTTGCCGGCGATGGCCGCCAGCGCCGAGCCCAGCGTGCCGATCGGCTGCGCGCTCTTGCTCAGGATGAGCAGCGTGTTGCGGGCGAGGAAATCGCGCTCGCTCGTGGTCAGCTCCTTGGCGGTGAGCACCACGATGGGCAGTTCGGTGAACTTCGCCATCGCCCGCACCTTCTCCAGGAAGGCAAAGCCGTCCATCACCGGCATCATCAGGTCGAGCAGCACGAGCGCCGGCGGATGGTGCTCCTCCAGCCAGTCGAGCGCCGCCTGCCCGTTCTCCGCCTCGGCGACGGCGAGGCCGACATCCTCGATGGTGGCGCGCACCAGCGCCCGCACCTCGGGATCGTCGTCCACCACCAGCACCGTGCCGTCCTCATGGCCGGGGGCGAACTTATGGATCAGCGCGATCAGCCGCTGCCGGTCGATCGGCTTCGTCATGTATTCGGAGGCGCCGAGCGAATAGCCGAGCGTGCGGTCGTCAACGATGGTCAGCATGATGACCGGGATATGCTCCAGCTCGGGCTCGGACTTCATGATGCCGAGCACGGACCAGCCGTCGATCTTCGGCATCATCACGTCGAGCGTGACGATGTCCGGCGGCTCCTTGCGCATGATGGCGAGCGCCTCGCCGCCGTCGCGGGCGTGGCGCAGTAGATAGCCCTCCTTGCCGAGCGTGGCGGCGAGCACCTCGTGCACCACCGGGTCGTCGTCGACCACCAGCACGGTGATCGCGCCCGCCTGCGCCGGCGCGCCGGGATCGACGATCTCGACTTCGCCCACCTCCCCCGCCTCGGCGGGAAGGCCCTTGGCGTCCACCGGCAGCTCGATGGTGAAGGTCGAGCCCCTGCCCGCCTCGCTCGCCACCGCGATGGTGCCGCCGAGCATGGCGACGAAGTGCTTGGTGATGGTGAGCCCCAGCCCGGTGCCGCCGAAATTGCGAGTGGTCGAAGAATCCGCCTGGGTGAAGGCCTGGAACAGCCGGCCCATCTGCTCCTCGGTCATGCCGATGCCGCTGTCGGAGACGTCGAAGCGTATGGCGCTGGAGCCGTCCGGCATGGCATCGCGCGAGATGCGCAGCGTCACCGTGCCTTCCTTGGTGAACTTAGCGGCGTTGCTGAGCAGGTTGATCAGGCTCTGCTTGAGCTTGGTGAGGTCGGTGCGCAGCGTGCCGATGTCGACCGGGCACTCGACCACGAGCTGGTTGGCGTTCTTCTGCATCATCGGCCCGACGATGGTCTTCACCTCGTCGACCATGCGGGTGAGGAACACCTGCTCCAGATAGACGTCCATCCGCCCCGCCTCGATCTTCGAGAGGTCGAGGATGTCGTTGATGAGGCCGAGCAGGTGCTTGCCCGCCGACTGGATCTTGTCGAGGTCGGCGACCATGGCGGTGTTGCCGTCGTCGGCGGCGTCCTCGGAGAGGATCTCGCTGTAGCCGATGATGGCGTTGAGCGGCGTGCGCAGCTCGTGGCTCATATTGGCGAGGAAGGCCGACTTCACCCGGCTGGCGGATTCTGCCGCCTCCTTGGCCTCGCGCAGCTGTTGTTCGGCGCGCACGCGGTCGCTGATGTCGACGAAGGAGCAGATCACCGCCTTCTCGCCGCGGAAGTCGAGCGGCACCTGCGAGACCATGGTCCAGCGCGTCGTGCCGTCCGGCCGGATGAACTGGAATTCCTTGCGCTCGCTCGACCGCGCATCGACGATGGCGACCAGCGCGTCGCCATTGGCCGGATCGTGCAGCACGTCGTCGAGCGGCTGGCCCAGCACCTCGTCCGCCTGCTTGCCGACCAGCTCGCAGAAGCTGGGATTGAGGTGCAGCACGGTGTGGTCGTCGGCATCGACGATGACGAGGCCGACCGGCGCCGCGGCATCGATGGCGCGGAAGCGCTCCTCGTCCTCGCGCAGCTTCATCTCCGCCTGCTTGCGCTCGGTGATGTCGGTGTAGATGGCGATGAAGCCGCCGCCCGGCACCGGGTCGCGCCGCACCTCGAGCACGGTGCCGTCCGGGCGGATGCGCTCGAAGCGGTGCGAGGTCTTGAGCTGCGCGATGCGTCGGGCCAGCGTCTGCTCAATGTCGACCTCGCCGAACTCGCCGCGCAAAGCGAGGTAGCGGATATAGTCCTCGAAGGTGTGCTCGCTGCCGAGGAACTCCTCCGGCATGTCGAGATATTCGCGGAAGAGCTGGTTCCACGTCACCAGACGGTGCTCGGCGTCGTACATGGCGACGCCCTGCGCCATGTTCTCCAGCGTCGCGCGCAGGAGCCGCGCCTCGCGGCTGCCGTCCACATCCTCCGGCATCTTCCCGTCCATCCGCGTCCCCTTGTTCTTGTCCGCCCTCAAGGCTCTAGCGTCAGCAGCAGCGCGGCGATGTCGTCGAAGGCCGGCAGCCCGGCCTCGAAGCCGCGCACCCTATCGGCGAGGCGGCGCAGCGGCCGCGTCTCGTCCGGTCCCAGCCCGGCGAGGAATTCGCCGACCCGCTCTTCGCCATAGAGCTCGCCGGCATGGTCCTGTGCCTCGGTCATGCCGTCGGTGACGACAAGCAGCCGGTCGCCGGCTTCGAGCGTCACCGAAGCGGCGCGGTAGGGGAATTCCTCCGCCACGCCGAGCGCCGGCCCGCCGGCGCCGGGCAGCCGCACCACGCTGCCCTCGCCATTGCGCAGATAGGGCGGCACATGGCCGGCCCGCACATAGGCGAGCGCGCCGGTCTCCACCTCCAGCGTCGCCACCAGCAGCGTCACGAACATGCAGGAGGCGTTGCCCTTGGCCAGCGCGTCGTTGACCAGCGCGGCCGCCCGCGCCGGATCGGCGAACAGTTCCTCCGCGTCCGGCCTTCCGGCCAGCGCGCGAAACATAGCGTGGGTACGTGCCATCATCAGCGCCGCCGCCGCGCCCTTGTCGGAGACGTCGCCGACGATCAGCGCCATGCGCGCCTCGCCCACGGGAAAATAGTCGACCAGGTCGCCGCCGACTTCCTTTGCCGGCTCCAGCAGCGCGTCGATGGCGAGCGAGCGCCCGGCAATCGCGCCGGCGAAGGGCGGCGGCACCAGCGAGAGCTGGAGCGTGCGCGCCTCGATGAGCTCGATCTGCTTGCGCTTCAGCTCGTCGCGGGTGCGGTCGCGGAGCGCCTTCTTCTCCAGCGTGGCGAGCACGCGGGCGCGCAGCAGCGTCGGGTTGAACGGCTTGAAGATGAAGTCGTCGGCGCCGAGCTCGATGCAGCGGACCACCGGCTCGATCTCGTTCAGTGCAGAGACGACGATGACCGGCAATTCGTTGATGCGCCCGTCCGCCCGCAGCCGGTCGAGCACGCCGAAGCCGTCGAGCTCGGGCATCATGATGTCGAGCAGCACGAGGTCGTAGGGCGTCTGGGCAATGGCGGCGAGCGCCTCGTTGCCGTCCGCCGCCTCGTCGAGATGGGAGAAGCCCAGCCGCGACAGGCGCCGCTTCAAGAGGTCCCGGTTCTCGGCGACATCGTCGACCACCAGAATCGCCGCGTTCTGGTCCGTCATGAAGCCTTGTCCACCGTTGCCCGACATGCCGCGCCCGAGACCGGGCAAGGGCGGAATATCCACACTATGCCCCCGCTCCGCAACGCCGAACCTTCGGGAAATGCCGACAAATATTGCATCGATCGCCCCTGCCGGAACGTCCGTCCCGCTGCCGTGTTGACGGCAGGCGCCCCGGAATTTCGAGGAAGGCCGATGTCCGTTTCCGACCCCGCCACGCTCGAGGAACTCAACCGGCTCATCACCGAGGGCGAACCCGGTGTCACCGGCGGCGGGCGCGCCGTGCTCGGCGAGGGACCGATCGGCGCCGACATCGCCCTCGTCGGCGAGCAGCCCGGCGACCGCGAGGACATCGAGGGCCATCCCTTCGTCGGCCCCGCCGGACAGGTGCTGGACCGGGTGATGACGGAAGCCGGCCTCGACCGCAGCCGCGCCTATGTCACCAATGCGGTGAAGCACTTCAAATTCGTCCAGCGCGGCAAGCGGCGCCTCCACCAGAAGCCGACCGCCGGCGAGGTGAAGCATTATCGCTGGTGGCTGCAGCGCGAGATCGACCTCGTGCACCCCAAGCTCGTCGTCGCGCTCGGCGCGACCGCGGTGCTGGCTCTCGCCGGCAAGGCGCTGCCCATCGGCGCCAATCGCGGCGAGACGCATTTCGGCAGCCATGCGGGCTACATCACCGTGCATCCCTCCTCGCTGCTGCGCATCCCTGATGCGGAGGCCAAGCAGGAGGCCTACCGCGCCTTCCTCGCCGATTTCCGCCGCATCCGCACGCTCATCGCGCAGCGCCCGGCCGCCTGACGTAGCGAGGCGCGCGCCCAGCCCCTACATAGAGGCTCGGGAGGCGCGAGGTTCAGCGATGAAGATCATGACTGCGGTGCTCGCCACCGCCTTCACTGTGGCGACGGCCCTGCCGGCCGCCGCGCAATATGCGCCCGTGCGGCCCGATGCGGTGCGGCCGAACGGCCAGAACCTGATGAGCGGACCGTCCTACTGGACGCCGCAGCAGCGCCGGCTCAACGTGCCCGGCGCCACCGCCAATCCGAGCCTCAAGCGCCAGACGCTGCCCTACACCGCTCCGGCACGGGTGACGCCCCAACCCGCGCCCCGCCCGGCGGAAACCCCGGTTCCGGCCGAGACGCCGAAGGTGGACGAGTAGAAAGCCCGACGGCATCGTCCGGCGGAACGCAGCCACACCTCACGCCGGGATCGTGAGCGTCTTCGGCCGTACGCCCAAAGGAGGCACCCCTTGAATGCCGCTTCCGGCAAGCCGGAGCACGGCGTAATATCCGCGCCGAGGAAGGCAGGGAACGCGCGGCGTCGCCCGGAATGTCCGACCGCCCCAGCCGAAGATGACCTTCGACCCAACGCTCCGGGCCAGCCCGGGAGGGGCCCATGGACAAGCAGATGCCCGGCAGGACGACCAGCGGCCGCGGTCGGCTCTTCGACAGCGTGATCGAGACGGTCGGCGACACGCCGGCAATCCGGATCAACAACCTCTCGCCCGAGCACGCGACGATCTACGTCAAGGCCGAGTTCTTCAACCCGGCAGCCTCGGTCAAGGACCGGCTCGCTCTCGCTATCATCGAGCATGGCGAGGCGAGCGGCGCGCTCAAGCCGGGTCAGACGGTGGTGGAGGCGACCAGCGGCAACACCGGCATTGGCCTCGCCATGGTCTGCGCCCAGAAGGGCTATCCGCTCGTCGTGACGATGGCCGACAGCTTCTCGGTGGAAAGACGCAAGCTCATGCGGATGCTTGGCGCCAAGGTGGTGCTGACGCCCCGCGCTCACAAGGGCTTCGGCATGTACCGCAAGGCGGTCGAGCTCGCCGAGGCGAATGGCTGGTTCCTCGCCCACCAGTTCGAGACCGTCGCCAACGCCGCCATCCACGAGGCGACGACCGCCCGCGAGATCATCAACGACTTCGCCGGCCAGCGGCTCGACTATTTCGTCACCGGCTACGGCACCGGCGGCACGGTCGTCGGCGTCGGCCGGGTGCTGCGCCGCGAGCGGCCGGACACGCGGATCGTGCTCAGCGAGCCGGCGAACGCCCAGCTTCTCGGCAGCGGGACGCCACAGCCGCGCAACGAGGACCTCTCCCCCGCCAGCAGCCATCCCGCCTTCGAGCCGCACCCGATCCAGGGCTGGACGCCGGATTTCATCCCCTACGTGCTGCAGGAAGCGGTGGACGACAGGCTCTATGACGAGGTCATCCCCGTTCCGGGCGCGGAGGGGATACGGTGGGCGAGGGAGCTGGCGCGCAGGGAGGGCATCCTGACCGGCATCTCCGGCGGCGCCACCTTCGCGGTCGCCCGACAGGTCGCCGAACGCGCCGCGCCGGGCTCGGTCATCCTCTGCATGCTCCCGGACACCGGCGAACGCTACATGACGACCCCGCTCTTCGAGGGGATCGTTGAAGGAATGGACGCGGAGGAGCTGGCGCTGTCGCGGTCGACCCCCGGCTTCCAGCTCGAGGCCTGATCGCCTCCAGCCCTGTGCCAGAAAGGAGTATGGCCGCTACCCCTTTGGTGCTCCTTGCCGAGCGACCGAATTCGCATTCTGATCTGCGAATATTGCTTGGGGGGAAGCGGTGCTCAGGTACAAATTCGACATCGATGCCGACAGCTTGGCGTATGATGGGCATACCAACGCGCTGGCCATGACGGTTCGTCCGCTGGTTGCCAGTTACGACGAGGGCGCTCTTTTCCAGTTCGGCTGGGGTGTGATGGCCGGTTGCCGGCAGTTGCGCCGCTTGGTCGTCAAAGTGGAACTCGAGGACACCGCCTCGGCGCTGGGTAGGCTGCCGCTGCGGCGGGTGGCATGAAGCTCCATTGCCATCGCTCGACTACCCGGCGGCTGTGACTCCGGGATCCGTGACGCACGTCGCGGCGCGAGCGGAAGGAGAACTCACCTCTTGCTACAGACAGCGGCGCGAGACCTCCTTGAAGCAATCGTGTCGACCCTGCCCGCCTCCGAATGATCGGGCGCGTCCACGAGCTATTCAGGATGCTCTTCCCGCCCGACAGACGCCTAGAGCGCCAGATCCCTTCCAATGGCCATCGAAAAGACGCGCCGCGAAACCACGGCCACTCTCAACCGTGCGACCCTCATCGAGGCTCGGCCCGCCGGCCGCCTCGATGCAAGAGGTCCCGCGCCTCCTCTGCCGAAGGCATCGGGCGCTCCATTTTGGAGGTCCTCATGCGCTCCGCCATAGCCGTTCGGACCGTCGGGCTTCGACCGGCTAATGTCGGGCGACGGCTGCTGCTCTTCCGAGAGGGAGGTCTCGATCAGAGCCTCCGGCGGGAAATAGGTGCCGCCGCTCATGATGAAGGTCAGCGCCTGCATGGCCAGCTGGGGCGTCGTCACGGTCGGCACGAATCCTTGCACTCCGTGCTGAATGGCGTGCAACGCCTCGTGCAGCGCCGGAAGGTCGGACCAAACGACTATCGGGGTATTGGGATGGGTCCGGCGCAGATGCGCCAACCAGCCTAACGCGGTCCGATCGCCGATCGACATATGTCCCAGGCTCAGAATGCCCAGACGATAGGTGAAAGCTGGCAGGTCCGGATCGAGGGACGCTGTCGGATCCCAGAAGTCGAGCTCGACGCCGCGCTCCTGCGCCCACTGCCGAAGCAGGCCCTTGATGCCCAAACCGCGCAGCGCCAGCGAGTCGACGATAAGTACTCGCGGATCAAGCTCTTTGATGACCATGTCAGGCAAAATCGCACCCATCTATCTGATCCGCCATTTCGAGCGCTTTCGCTCCGTCTTTTGTTGACGGTGCGAACTGTTCGCCTTGGGCTGAACTCAGATAAATATTGACGATCGGAAGACAAAAACAAAGATGTCAAAAAGACTTATAGAATTATTCTTGCCGGGTGAGGCAAGAAACTCATACGAAAGCGGTACGCACTCCTGAAACGATCAGGGCCGTGCCCGCCGCATCACGGCAGGACGCGGGCGGTAACGCTGCCGGCTATTCGCGCCGCTTCCAGATTTCTCCCCACGGCGGCAGAAGCCTCGATGGGCGGCCGTTCGTGCGTGCCGGCCCCGGCGACCGTGCCGCCAGCCTCGCCAGCCTCTACGGGTTCGCCACCCTCCTGGGCGATCTCGACGCTGCACAGGGCCGCCTGTGTACGGTTCGTGGCGCCAAGCTTGCGCATGATCTGACGCATGTGGACCTTGACGGTGGACTCGCACATGGCGAGCTCACGGGCGATGACCTTGTTCGAATGGCCGCGCTGCAACAGCCGCCACACGGCAGCCTGGCGCTCGGTCAAGCTGGAGCACTGCGCACGGTAAGTGGCGTGGGCAGGGCCGGACATACGACGCCAATCCGCGCTGTTGCTGAGCGCCTGCGCCTGAAGCAACGCGCTGGGCGGGAAGTACACGCCGCCGGCCAAGATGAAATACAGCGTCTGGAAGACGATCGCCGGAGGTGTCCGAGCACTGATGAACCCTCTCACGCCGGCCTTCAGCGCCTCGATCACCTCCGGAGCGCTGTCGTCCTCGGAAATGACCACCAGCGGCACCTCGGGAAAGGACCGCCGGAGCTCGTCCACTCTGGTCCGCCATTCGCTCGAAGTCGCGCCGCTGTATCCCGCATTGTATACAAGTAGATGTGGCACCGGGTCGATTTCGCCGAGAACGGTATGCCCTTCGGCTTCCGTGATCTCCAACGACGTTCCTTCTTCCTGCGCCCAGTCACGAAGCAGAGAGTGGATACTCGCCCGCCTAAGAGGCAGGTCATCCATTAACACTATACTCACATGCCGCGATTGTATTGGTTCAGTTGAAGCCATGATCTTGCCCCTCCGACAGTCGATCCGCCATGTTGGCGATTTCAACTGTCAAATTATTTGTATCTATAGATATATACTCCACGATGCCAAGCCGATAACTTAGCACACCATCATGCCGCCGCAAGCACGGCACGCTTCTCCCAGTCTGCCGCTAAGCCTGACGGCGAGCGAGTCTCAATGCTGCCGCCCATGCGCTCATCGGGATTTCTCGCAAAATTATCTCAAAATCGAAAACAATATTCCGGTTCCGAGATGTGACACTCCTAGGTTTCGCGGAAACTCCTCCGCATGACGTTGCGGAATGGTTCGGCAAGATAATCCAAGAAGGTCCGCTCCCTGGATACGATCAATACCTCGGCGGGCATGCCGGCCTGGAGCTCGATCAAATCGTTGAACTGCTCAAGCTCGCTCGGATCCACCTCGACCTTGGCCAGATAGTAGGTTTGCCCTGTCGTCTGATCGACCATGGCATCCGCCGAAACCGACTTCACAAAACCGTCAATCCGCGGAAGCTCCCAGCGTGAGAAGGCGGTCAGATGAACCTGCGCAGGCAGACCCGGATGCACGACATCGACGTCCACAGGGGAGATACGTGCTTCAATCAGCAGGGTTTCTTCGATCGGGACGATGTCGAGTATCGGGTCGCCGGCCTTGATCACACCGCCTAACGTCTTGAAACGAAGATTGACGACGGTGCCGTTTATCGGTGCCGCGATCGTCGTTCGCGCCAGGACGTCGCGGGTCAGCTGCAGCTTCTCGGTCACGTCGGCGAGTTCGACGCGGACCTTGTCCATCTGCTCGGAGACCTCGTCCTGCCGCTCGGCGTCGAGCGCGAGAAGCTGGACTTCCGTCTCGCCGATCTGCTGCTCCGCCCGCGAGATCATCCCGAGATACTCGCCACGGCGCCCCTCGATCTCGGCGCGGGCACGCTCCAGGCTGAGCACCTCCGACTTGCGGATCAGCTCCTTCTGCAAGAGGTAGCGCTTGCCCTTCAGCTCCTCGGCGATCAGCTCGAGTTGCTGCGAGGTGGACGCCGCCTGCGCCTCCAGCGCCTTGATCTGGTGCTGCGACTGCTCGATGCGTCGCTTGAGGATTTCCCGCTGCCGACGGTCCGATGTCCGCCGCGTCTCGAACATGGTGCGCTGGCCGTCGAGGACCGACTTGAGTTCGTCGGACGTCCCGGTGGCCATCAGCTCCGGCGGAAACTCGATCTCGGCGCGTCCTTCCTGTTCGGCTGTCAGGCGCGCCCGCATGGCCAGCAGCGTGCGGTAGCGGTGCAGCTGCCCACGCATGGCCGTATCGGGCTGCACGCTCTCGAGTCGCACCAGCGTCTGGCCGGCGGTGACGCGATCGCCGTCCTTCACCTCCAGGCTGGCGATGATGCCGCCCTCCAGATGCTGGACGACGCGCCGGCTGCCGTCGGGGCTGATCACGCCCGCGGCGACCGCGCCGCCGGCGAGAGGCGCCAGCGCGCCCCAGGCGAGGAAGCCGCCGAGGAAGGTGACGATCAGCACCCCGCCCATCAGTTTGGGGCCACGTACGATGCGTCGGAAAGAGGCGGAATCGTCCGGCGTGAGGAGGCGCGGCGTTCCATAGAGATCCACGACGGAGACTGCTTTCGATGTGGAGCGCATGTCGACCCCCTGTCCCTATTCTGCGGCTTCCGCCGTCAGACGTTCCTGCCGTTCGGCCTCGGACTGAACCTTCTCCGGCGTAGGCGGCTCGGACGCCGCGACGCGAAGGCGCTTCAGGATTTCGTCGCGGCTGCCGAACGCTTCGATGCGTCCGTCGCGCAGCAGCAGAATCTTGTCGGCCTGGGCGATGGTCGAGGGGCGATGCCCGACGATGAGCAGCGTCGCGCCCCGGCCCTTCATCTCCTCGATGGCGGCGGATAGGGCGGCCTCGCCGGCCTGGTCGAGATTGGCATTGGGCTCGTCGAGCACGATCAGCTTCGGATCGCCATAGACGGCGCGGGCGAGACCGATCCGCTGGCGCTGGCCGCCGGAAAGCCGCAGCCCGCCGTCGCCGATCGCCGTGTCGTAGCCGTTCGGCAGCAGCTGGATCATCTCGTGGGCGTGCGCCAGCATGGCTGCCCGGATCACCGCCCCCTCGTCCACGCAGTTCATGCGGGCGATGTTGTCGCGGATGGTGCCCGGGAAGAGCTCCGGTTCCTGCGGCAGGTAGCCGATGTGGGGGCCCAACTCGTCGGGATTCCAGTGCCGCAGGTCCGACCCATCGAGCCGGATCACGCCGCCGGCCGGCTGCGCGACCCCGACCAGCAACCGGCATAGCGAGCTCTTGCCGCTGGCGGAAGGACCGATGACGGCGATGGCTTCTCCGGGAATGGCCTCGAAATTCAGACCGTAGAGAACCGGCGCCGTGCCGCCGGGCGGGCTGTATGTCACGCGCTGGATCGACAGGTGCCCCTCGGGAGCGGGCAGGCTGGTGCGACGAGGCTCATCCGGAAGGCTCTGGAGGCGGGTCTTCAGGCGGCCATAGGCGATGCGGGCGGCGGAGAAGTTGCGCCAGGTCGCCATCGCCATCTCGACCGGCGCGAGCGCCCGGCCCAGCAGGATCGACGAGGCGATCATGACGCCACCGGACACCTGCCCCTTCAGCACCAGATAGGCGCCGAGACCGAGGATGGCCGACTGCATGAACAGCCGCGCGAACTTGGTGATGCCGAGAAGGACAGCGCCGCGATCGCTTGCCCTCTTGGAGGCACGCAGGCCGACGGAGTTGGCCTCGCGCCAGTGGGCGGTGAGCGCCGGCAGCATGCCCATCGCGGACACCACCTCGGCGTTGCGGATCGTGGTCTCGGCCTGCATCGTGGCGACGATCTGCGCCTGGTTGGCGGCCTGCAGGGCACGGCGGGTGATCGCCTCATTGGCGAGGCCGAGCACCAGCAGGATCGCGGTCGAGACGATCGCCAGCGTGCCGAGGGCCGGATGCAGCATCCAGATGAGCGCGAGATAGACCGGCGCCCATGGCGCATCGAAAAGCACGCCGAGAGCGGGCGAGGAGATCAGCGTCTGCACCTGCTGCAGGTCGCGCAGGGGCTGGGCGCCGGATCCGTCGCCAAGGAGGCGGGAGCGGACCGAGTTGGCCAGGTAGACCGGGCCGAGGCAATCGGCCAGCCAGATGCTGATCCTTGTGGTCAGCATGGAACGGATGCTGTCGAGCATGCCGAACAGCAGCAGCGCCGCCGCCGCCATGATGGTGAGCATCAGCAACGTGTCGACGTTGCCGGTCACCATGACCCGGTCATAGACCTGGAGCATGTAGAGGGGCGATGCCAGCGTGAGCAGGTTGATCGCCAGGCTGAACAGCACCAGCGAGCCGAATGCCTGTCCACATTGAGACACGGCCAGGTCTAGGTCGGTCTCGGTATTGCGGCCTCGTCTATCGCGCATGGACATGCACTCCCCCATTCGCTTGCCGCCCGAAGGAGCGGCTGCCCCTTGCTCATTGCGTCAGGCGATCAGGTTGGGATCGACGAAGACATCCTGTTGCAGGATCTGGTTGGCGAAGGCCGATGCCGATGGCACGTCCGCCGTCGTTCCGACCAGGACATAGGTCGTGTGCGTCGAGCCGGAGAGGCGCAGCGCCAGGGTGGTGCTGCTGCCCGGCAGCAGCGTGAGCGCCGCGCCGGAGAGGCTGTTCAGGAGGATGTCCTCGCCGGACTGGTAGTCGGCGATGACGTTGGTGCCGCCCATGATCTGGAAGACGTCGGCACCGGCCGTGCCGCCATCGGCAATGCCGTCGCCGTAGAGGGTCTTGCTGCCGGAGCCGTTGGCCACCAGCAGGTCGGCCCCGCTGCCGCCTCGCATGACGTCGTTGCCGGCGCCCGACACCAGCTTATTGCCGGCGGTGCTGCCGAACAGCGTGTCGGTGAAGTTGGAGCCGATGATGGACTCGATCGTGTTGAGAATGTCGCCGGCGGCATGGCCGCCCGAGCCTACGGTGGCGGAGGCAGGATTGGCCGAGAGCTGCACGACGACGCCGGCATTGGAGGCCGAGTAGTCGACGGTATCGACTCCATCCCCACCCACCAGCGTGTCGACGCCAAGGCCGCCGACCAACCGATCGTTGCCGCCGCCGCCGTCGAGGCGGTTGTCGCCGTCGCTGCCGGTGAGGACGTCGGCGAATGCCGAGCCGGTCAGGTTTTCGATGCCGCTGAGCTGGTCGCCCTGGGCGTCGCCGCCGGATCCCACCGTGGTGGCCGTGGCGCTGATTGCGACGGTGACGCCGCTCGCCGAGCTCGAATAGCTCGCCGTGTCGGTGCCGAGGCCGCCGATAAGCACGTCCGCGCCGCCCTGGCCGCGCAGCGTGTCGTTGCCCCCGCCGCCCTCCAGGCGGTTGGCGCCGGCGCTGCCCTGCAGGGTGTCGTTGAAGGCGGAGCCGATGACGTTCTCGATCTGGGCGATGATGTCGCCCTGGGCGTGGCCGCCACTGCCCTGGGTGGCCTGGCCGGGAACATCGGTGAGGCCGAGGCCCACGGCCGCGTTCGAGCCCGAATAGTCGATCGTATCGACGCCGTCGCCGCCGATCAGCGTATCGGCACCCTCGCCGCCGGCGAGCATGTCGTTGCCGGCGCCGCCGTCGAGGCGATTGACGCCCGTCCCGGCACGCAGCACGTCGTTGAAGGCCGAACCGATCAGGTTCTCGATGTTGGTGATCTGATCGCCCTCGGCGTCCCCGCCGGTACCGATTGTCGTCGCCGCCGGATCGATGGTGACGTTCACGGCGGTCGACGAGGTCGAATACTCGGCCGTGTCCACGCCGCCATTGCCGTTCAGCACGTCGGCGCCGGCTCCGCCGACGAAGGTGTCGGCGAGCTCGCCGCCGAGCAGCGTATCGACGAAGGCGCTGCCGATGATCCGTTCGATGGATATCAGCGAGTCGCCCTCGGCATCCCCGCCCGTTCCGGTACCCGCCGCCTGCGGATCGGCCGCCGACGAATTGAGCTGGATCGTGACGCCCGCTGCCGAGGTCGAGTAGTCGGAGGTGTCGAAGCCGCCCTGTCCGACGATGAGGTCGGCGCCGCCGCCGCCCTGGAAGCTGTTATTGGCGTTGTCGCCGGCGAGAATGTCGTCTGCCACCGAACCGATCAGGGCCTCGATGGAACTGAACGTGTCGCCCGCGGCGGCTCCGGAGGCCACATTGGCGAGCAGGTCGATGCCCACCGCGCCGCCGGCCGAATAGTCCGCCGTGTCGAAGCCGTCGCCGCCCTCGAGCTGGTCCGCACCGGTGCCGCCGTCGAAGCGGTCATCGCCCGCGCCGCCGGACATGATGTCGTTGCCCGAGCCGCCGAGCAGCACATCGTTGCCTGCCTCGCCATGGAGCTGGTCATTGCCGTCGCCGGCATTGAGGTCGTCATCGCCGTCGCCGCCATAGAGCAGATCGTTGCCCAGGGACGCATTGAGCCAGTCATTCCCGCCGCCGCCACGCAGCGTGTCGTCGCCTATGCTCGCAATGAGCTGGTCGTTTCCTTCGCCGCCGTCCAGCAGGTCGTTGCCGTCACCGGAGGTGAGCAGATCGTCGCCCTGGCCGCCGTAAAGCTGGTCGTGGCCGAAGCCGCCGATCAGATTGTCGGCACCGCCGCCGCCGAACAGCCGGTCGTCGCCGGAGCCGCCGTCGAGCGTGTCGGCGCCGCCCGCGACCGCATCGTTGACGCCGTCGGGGATTCCGTCCCCGTCATCGTCGTCCGGAATGCCGTTGCCATCGACGTCGGTGATGGTGTCGCCGATCAGCAGGTCGTTGCCGTTATTGCCGCGCAGCGTGTCGTTGCCGAGCATGCCGACGAGCTGGTTGTCGAGGCCGTTGCCCGACAGGATGTCGTTCTTGCCGGAGCCGGTGAGGTTCTCGATGCCCAGCAAGGTGTCGCCGGTGGCGTCGCCGCCCGCGCCGCGGGTGGACTTCTGCGGGTCGAGATTGAGGGAGATGATGACGGCGGCCGACGAAGACGAGTAGACGGCCGTGTCGACGCCGTCGCCGCCGGTCAGCGTGTCGCCGCCGGCGCCGCCGATCAGGACATCGTTGCCCGCGCCGCCGTTCAGGCGGTCCGTGCCGGCGCCGCCATCGAGCACGTCGTCGCTCTCGGCCGCGGTAAGCGTGTCATTGCCATCGCCGCCGACGAGAAGATCGCCTCCCGTCGTGCCGGCGCGGACGCTGATCGTATCGTTGCCGGCCAGACCGCGTACCTCGAACCGCCCGGAGGACGTGACCTCGACGACATCGTTGCCGTTCGTCCGGCTGATCAATTGATAGGTGGGCGGCAATGTGGTCGCCATAGCCAGCGCAAGCGACGTAGCGGAGGATTCCGCGCCGACGGGACCCGTCGTCGCAGCGGCAAGCACTGCGGGAGCGGACATCTTCGACAATGAAGTCGACGAATAACTTTTTGTTATCCTGATAGACGTTGCCATAGTCGACGCTCCTGCTCGCTTCGCTGATAGCTGTCTGATAGCTGTATGAGATCAGGCTAATGCTTTTCGAACGGCGCCAACAATGGCTCTGTCGTTTAAGCAACTTTGGAGGTAGGTCGATCCACTTGTGGTAACGAGCGGTGCACCTCTTTCGGCGTAAATGCCTACCCAAGCACCACAATTCGCGCTGCTGGAGAAAGCACCGGGACCGGCGGCTCATCCGGCTACAAAAGAAAACGGGCTCCGGGGGGGTGTCCGGAGCCCGCAACTGCCGAAGGCCAAGCCGGGAATGGGGAACCCCGGCCGTTACTCCACTCAGCCCACGGCAGAGTAGCCGGTCAGCGTGATGCTCGAATACTCGTCTTCGAGCGTGATCACCGCGAGGTTCACCTCGGTCGCGGTGTCCTCGCCGATCGCCTGCACGTCGACCTGGAAGCCGGCCCAGTTGCCGTCGATGTCCACGCAGACGTTGATCTCCGGGTCGACATTGTAGTTGCTCTCGTAGTCGACCGTGGTGTTGAATTCCATGGTCACGTCGAGATTGAAGTTGTATTCGACGTCGAGATCCCACTCGAAGTCGCTGTCGCCGCCGCCACCGCCGCCGTTGTGATCCCAATCAAACATGACAGTCTCCATTTCCCAAGATCGGCATTGTTACCGACAATGAAAATAGTATTTATCGTCATTGCCTTCATCAATTGCTCAATCGAATTATAAACCCAATGGCTAAGACGAACATTTAAACAACTCTCAAAAATAGACTTTTGTACTATAGTTCAAAAATGCGGCATTATCGAACAGAATAGTCATTCAATGCCGAGGATAACGCCAACCGTTGCGGTCGATAGCTGATCCTCGACGGTAAGCCCGAAGAAATCCACAGTCACAACCGTGTTATCGGCAACCGCCGTGGCTGAAACGTCAAACAGGACCACATTGTCATCGATGGTGTAACTCGGCTCGTCTCCGGAACAGCCGCATGCAGGATCCTCCGATGGCTCCAGCGTCAACGGCAATTCCAGGGACGGCTCCGGCTCGGCGATGTCGTCCACTGCCACCACGTCGTCCACGGGTTCACCAGCGGGGACGTCGTCGACGTCCATCGCGAAGAGCGTGCTCTCCGAGCTCGAATACCAGGCGGCCTGATCGGGCTCCTGGACGTATTCGGTGACGGAGACATTCAGGGTGACGACCTGATCGGCATCGCCGACGAAATCCACGTAGGAATAGGCATTCGCATAGGTGCCGGGATCGCCCTCGCCGATCGCCAGGAAGTCGGCGGAGCCGCTCGCGATCTGCACGTTTCCGTCGTCGCCGAGGAAGGCGGAGACCTCGGCCACCGCCAGCGTATCCTCGCCGACCGCGGTGGCGTCCCCGCCGATGGCCATGGACATGCCGTCTTCGGTGCTGATCGACGGGGCGGACTGAACGTCCGACGCGATCGTGACCGCATGGATGGCCTCGTCCTCCGCCACTACCGATATTTCGGTGACGGCGACGTCAAACGTTTGGCCGACGCTCGAGCTGACGGTGAATGACATGGCGCCTACCTGTACCCGATGTTGAATCTATTCGGTCAAGCGAAGCTCCTTGCAACGCTTCATTGGTATCTCATGCAAAGGAGGTGCGGCCGGGGCCGGTATATCTTAGGAAGTAAATGGACCTCGCTCGAATTACCTTTCCCGGCAAGGAGGGATGACTAGGCGATAAACATCGCCGCGCCAGCCGCGCCGGTCGCGTCGAGAGGAACGATCGAATGGCCGACGCTTGCCACCTCACGCGCCTCGACCGCGCCCCGCATCACCATCCGCAATATCGGAACGGCTTCGAGATCGGACAGCGTCTCGCTCGTGGAGGCATCGTCGAATTCGGGATTGATGACGAAGAAGTCGTCGAGCCTGATGACGGCCTCGCCGCCATTGAGCATGAAGGTGATGATCAGGTCGTTGGGATCGCAGTCCGCGCGCTCGACGAAGATGGTCTCGCCGTTTGCCGCACGCAGGGAGTCGTCCGTCGACCAGCCGTCGAAACCGACGAAGCGGTCACCCTCATGGACGTTGAAATCCTGCACGGTCCGGCATCCCTCGATCTGCGAGAGGTCGTAGAGGTCCGCGCCCGACAGGCAAACCATGGAGGCGTCCTCGCACGGGTGCTCGGACTTGAGCGGGGTCAACGCCTCGCAGCTGGTGCAGTCGCCGCCGTCGGCGTCGCCCTCTGCGCCGCCATCTTCCTCCGCGACTTCAGCCTCCTCCGCCGGCTCGCCTTCGGGGCCCCAGGGGCTGCCGCAGGTCAGCGATAGGGCGGGATCGGAGCCGCAAGGGGCGAGGTTCGCGCCGAAGAGGTCGCCTCCGCCGCCACCCGCAGACGTCGTCGTCGCGTCGACGCCGCCGGCGGCGCTCGGCCCGAAACTCATGGAGGCGAAGGTGGGCAGGGAAGGTCCGTCGTCGCCGCCGTCGCCGCTCGGGCCCGGAGGCTTGGGGACATTGGGGTCGATCGGATCGGTCGGATCGAACGGCTTCGTGGGATCGATGGGCTTCGTCGGGTCCACGGGCTTCGTCGGATCGGTCGGATCGGTGGGGTCCGTCGGGTCCGTCGGATTGGTCGGATCCGTGGGATCAGTGGGGTCAGTGGGGTCAGTGGGGTCCGTTGGATCGGTCGGATCGGTTGGATCCGTGGGGTCCGTGGGATCGGTGGGGTCCGTCGGGTCCGTCGGATCGTCGTTGGACGCGTAGTCGACGGCGCCGAACAGGCCGGCATTCACCAACGACATCTGATCCTCGACGGTCAGCGCCTCGACGATGGACTCGGCGAAGGTGTCCTTGCCCCTGACGTCGTTGGCGAGCGTGAAGGTCGCGAGGTTGCCGGAGACGGTGAGCGGAGGGCCCCACCCGGTGCCGCCCATGGTGATCGTCGTATCCATCGACAGCACGAGCGGGCCGCCGATGGGCGTGTATCCCGCTATGTCGATCGCCAGGAACTCGACCTCGGCCTGCTCGGCCGCCCAGGCGGTCGAGCCGCACCGTCCCCACATCGTGGTGGTCTGGCTGACCGCGATGACGACGTCGGCGCCACAGGCGTCGATGATGACATCGGAGGAAGCCAGCAGCGCCTGATCGGCCGTCCCGCTCGCGAAGGAGGAAATCTCCGCCTCGCCGACCGCGACCGCGCCCCATGAGAAGGACGTGAGCTCCAGCGAGGCCAGCACATCGACGAACGTGTCTTCGCCAACGGCCACGGCGGACGGCGACAGGCCGACTGAAAGGCCGGAATCCGCCGCTTCGTCCACCCATGCCAGTTTGGCTATCAGCCCTTCGATGGATTCCGACAATTGGAGAGCATCGAGAACGTCACAGATAACCCCTCCGGTGGAGTCTCCATTACCGGAAGACGTATTTGACGTTAAAGTGGAGCCATCCGTATTCATTGCACTCCCCCACGATTGACGGGTTTGTGCATGAATACGACTTCTTCTTCGATGTCAGAAACATTGCAAAGGGTGATAAAACCTTTTGCATATGCTTCAACCGATTGGACATCGGCCAGAAGAGGGTGCCGCGGCCACCGTAAAACGCGCCGGCTCGACGCTTGCCACTCGCGGCACGACCCGGCTGCCGGGCTGCTATCCGATTGGTGTCCGGAGCGAGAAATGAAGCAGGCGCCCGCCTCATCGGCCGGCGACGCATCTAGAAGGCGTATCAGCCTTTAGAGGCGATGTTTTCTCGCGCGCGCCACGGCACTGTTGCGACGCGGGCGGACTGCACATTTGCCCGCTGCCCCGGTCGAGCGGCGGAAACGCCTCTCGACCGGGCGCGCCTAGCTGCAAGAGAGCACCGGGCTGAATTCCGCGCTCGGCGGATGTGTGTGCCTATCCCACGCCGTGATGCGGATAGGACCCAGAGCAGTCACCAGCTTGCTCTGGGTCCGCCCCAGCAACGCAACAAGACCGCAAGCGCACGATGCGAGGTGAACACCGCGTGGCGACCGGCAACCTATGGATAGAAGTGCCCGTGGCGTGGATGGCAGTCGTCGCGCTGGTCTTGCTGATCTTCTGGCTCGGCAAACAGCCGCCGCGTCGCTGACGTTCCTCTCCCGATTGATCGTCGTCCCGGAATTGCCGCAGGCAATATCCGGGATCGCTCTCCGATCGGGTCACGATCCCGGATCGGCCTTTCGGCCGTCCGGGATGACGCCTTCAGAGATCCCCCTCAGTCCCGCTGCAAATCCGGCGGGCTCGCCTCGGCCACCAGCGCCGCCAGCGCCTCGTCGAGGGTCAGCGTGGTCTGGTTCTGCGAGCCGAGCCGGCGGATCGAGACGGTGCGCTCGGCGGCCTCCTTGCGGCCGACGACGATGAGCGCCGGCACCTTGGCGACCGAATGCTCGCGCACCTTGTAGTTGATCTTCTCGTTGCGCAGGTCGAGCTCGACGCGCAGGCCCATCTTGCGCGCCGCCGCGGCGATCTCTTCGGCATAGGGATCGCCGTCGGAGGTGATGGTCGCCACCACCGCCTGCACCGGCGCCAGCCAGAGCGGGAAATGCCCGGCATGGTGCTCGATCAGGATGCCGGTGAAGCGCTCCATCGAGCCGCAGATGGCGCGGTGGATCATCACCGGCGTCTTCTTCTGGCCGTCGGCGTCGACATAGAAGGCGCCGAAGCGCTCCGGCAGGTTGAAGTCGACCTGCGTGGTGCCGCACTGCCATTCGCGGCCGATGGCGTCGCGCAGCGTGTATTCGAACTTCGGCCCGTAGAACGCGCCCTCGCCCGGCAGGATGCCGGTCTTGATCTTGCCGCCCGATTCCGCCTCGATCTGGGTCAGCACCCGCTCCATGACGTCCTCGGCGTGATCCCACACCTCGTCGGAGCCGACGCGCTTTTCCGGGCGGGTGGAGAGCTTCACCACGATCTCCTCGAAGCCGAAATCGGCATAGGTGGAGAGGATCAGCTCGTTGATCTTCAGGCACTCCGCCGCCATCTGCTCCTCGGTGCAGAAGATGTGGGCGTCGTCCTGGGTGAAGCCGCGCACGCGCATCAGCCCGTGCAGCGCGCCGGACGGCTCGTAGCGGTGCACCGCGCCGAACTCCGCAAGCCGCATGGGAAGATCGCGGTAGGACTTCAAGCCGTGCTTGAAGATCTGCACATGGCCCGGGCAGTTCATGGGCTTGAGCGCATAGACCCGGTCATTGTCCTCGGCGTCGCCCGCGGGCTGCACCTTGAACATGTTGTCCTTGTACCAGCCCCAATGGCCGGAGGTCTCCCACAGCGACTTGTCGAGCACCTGCGGGGCGTTGACCTCGCTATAGTCGGCCGCAAGGCGGCGGCGCATATAGGCGACGAGGTTCTGGAACAGGTTCCAGCCCTTCGGGTGCCAGAACACGACGCCCGGCCCCTCCTCCTGGAAGTGGAACAGGTCCATCTCCCGGCCGAGCCGGCGGTGGTCGCGCTTCTCGGCCTCCTCGAGCTGGAGGATGTAGGCGTCGAGTTCTTCGCGGTCGCGCCACGCCGTGCCGTAGATGCGGGTCAGCATCGGGTTCTTGGCGTCGCCGCGCCAATAGGCGCCGGCCACCTTCATCAGCTTGAAGGCGTCGCCGACCTTGCCGACGCTCGGCATGTGCGGGCCGCGGCAGAGGTCGAACCAGTTGCCCTGCTTGTAGATCTTGATCTGCTGGTCGGCGGGGATCGCGTCCACCAACTCGACCTTGAACGCCTCGCCCTTCTCGGCGAAGACGCGCTTGGTCTCCTCGCGGTCCCACACCTCCTTGGTGAAGGACGCGTCGCGGGCGACGATCTCGCGCATCTTCTTCTCGATGGCGGGGAAGTCCTCGAGGCTGAACGGCTCGTTGCGGAAGAAGTCGTAATAGAAGCCGTTCTCGATCACCGGGCCAATGGTGACCTGCGTGCCCGGCCACAGCTCCTGCACCGCCTCGGCGAGCACATGCGCGGCATCGTGGCGGATCAGCTCCAGCGCCTCCGGGCTCTCGCGGGTGATGAGCTCGAACTTCGCGTCTTGGGTGATGGGGTCGGAAAGGTCGCTCAGCGTGCCGTCGAGCTTCATCGCCAGCGACTTCTTGGCGAGCGACTTGGCGATGGAGGCGGCGACTTCGGCGCCCGTGGTGCCGGAGGCATAGGCTCGCACGGCGCCATCGGGGAAGGTGAGATTCACAGTTGCCGGCTCGCCGGCAACGTTCTGGCTCACGAGATTTTCGGACATCGGCTTTTCTCCTGCCCACTCCTGCGAACCACGCAGGTAGGCTTGTTACGGTCGGCATGTCGGTTACGGACGCGCTTCAAGTAGAACGGTCCGGCGACAACGTCCAGCCTTCCCAGCCGGGCGCATTTACCTTACCCTAGCGGACGTCCACTGCTCTTGTCTTAGGAGCGCGTCATGGCCGGGGGCGGCGTCGTGACCAGGGTGGCCTCGCGAGCGGGGCGCATCTGGACGTTCATACTCGATATCGCGCTGACGCTCTGGGTCGTCCGCGTGCCGCTCGTCAGCATCGCGCTCGGCTTCGTGATCCTGGGGCTGGCGCCGCAGGCGGCCGATGCGCTGGTCGACGTCGCCATCGGCGACCAGCTCGCGGAGTGGTGGGAGATGCCGCCGAGCGTGCGGCTCCTCATCCTCGTCTTCCTGCTCTGGGCGATGCCGGTGCACTATTCGGCGCGGCTGCTGCTGCAGACCGACCAGCGCTACCGCGCGACCGCGCTGGTGCGCGGCGTCGGCCCGCGCCCGGATCCGCCCGCCACCCGCTGCGGCATCTGCGGCCTGCTGCGCGAATGCTTCACCTGCGGCCCACCCTTCGGCTGCATAGAGACCTATGTGCCGCGCCTGCTCGGCGCCGCCACCTTCCTCGCCTTCGCGCTCGCCGCGCTTGCCGCCGAGAGGTTCCTGCCCACTCTCGAGAGCGTGGGGCTGCGCGAGGACGTCGTCGTCCAGCTGCGCTGGATCGCGGCGCTCATGCTCATGGGCGCCATCGTCTTCCTGTTCTATGCCGGCCTGCGCCGGCGCATCGCCGCCCTGCCCTTCTTTGCCGCCGCCGACCGCTTCATCGAGCGCAATCTCGGCAAGGTGTTCCGCCGCCTCGGCATGGTGGCCGGCCGGGCGGCCAACCGCGTGCAGGCCAGCGGCCGCCTCTATCTGCTCCTGGTGGGGCTGGCGGTCGGGGTGTTCCTGATCTTCGGCCCGCATGCGCTGGCGGAGAACCGCCTGTTTCCGCGCGCCATGGCGCTCCCGGTTATCCTCGGCGGCTGGGTGCCGGCGCTCTCGCTGGTGGGCGGCTGGGGCCGGCGGCTGCGGGCGCCGCTGATCACGGCGATCCTCCTGCTCGTCGCCGGCATCTACGCATTGCTGGGCGACAACCACACGGTACGCCGCCTCGCCGACAGCCCGGCCGCCGGGCAGACCAGCCTGGAAGAGGCGGTCAATCTCTGGATGCTGAAGAACGGCTGCGCCGGGCGCGACGTACCCTGCCCGCGGCCGATCATCGTCGCCGCCGCCGGCGGCGCCAGCCGCGCCGGCTTCTTCACCGCCAGCGTCATCGGCCATTTCCTCGATTTCGAGCTGCACAAGCCGCAGGTCAGCGTCGGGCGCGACAACGACACCAGCTATGTGAAGGCGGCCAATGACGACGGCCGCATGACCGCCGCCCTCGCGCCCCGGCAGGGGCCGGCGCTGACCGGCGACAAGGTCGCCGAGCGCTTCTTCGCCATATCCGGCGTCTCCGGCGGATCGGTCGGCGCGCTGATGGTGGCGGCGGCGCTGCGCAACTCGCCGGGCGACAGCAAGCCACCGCCCTGCCACCAGCCGGCAGCGAAGCTGTGGTTCGGCGGCGGCGTCAACACCTGGCGCGACTGCCTGGAAGTGCTGATGAGCGGCGACTTCCTCTCGGCGACCTTCTTCGGCCTCACCTTCCGCGACCAGGTGCCGCTCGGCTTCGACGACCGCGCCGTGATGCTGGAACAATCCTGGGAGAACTGGTTCTCCGAAGCCATGACGGCGCCCGATGCCGGCGCCGCTACCGTTGCCGCCGCCAACGCCAACGCCGCCGCCGGCCCCGCGCCGCCGCGGCTGCCGGGCCTCGACGGCGCCTTCCTCCAGCTGCAGCCGCGCGCGGATGCATCCGGCAGCGCGACCTGGATTCCCTATCTGGTGCTCAATGGCACCTCGGTGGCCACCGGGCAGCGGATCGTCACCTCGACGCTGAAGCCGCGCTACCGCCCGCCGGACGGCTGTCCGACCGGCCCCCGGCTGCCCTCGGGCGAATGCGTGCTGTTCACCCATGCGCTCGACTTCCACGAGCTTCTCAACGGCAATGCGGGCACCGACGGCTTCTTCGACCGGCTGCAGGTCCATCTCTTCGGCACGCCGGCCGCCAGCGACATCCCCGCCAGCACGGCGGCGCTGAACTCGGCGCGCTTCCCGGTCATCTCGCCGCCAGGCTCCATCCGCGACACCAGCGGGCAGGTGATCGACCGCATCGTCGACGGCGGCTATTTCGAGAATTACGGCGCCGATTCAGCGCTGGAGCTCGCCAAGGCGATGGTGGCGGTGGCGCCGAAGCTGCGGCCCTTCGTGCTGGTGATCTCCAACGACCCCGAGACCGCGCGCATCGACGGCAAGGCGCAGAACGGCGCCATCGCCCCCAATATCGACGACGTCTCCTGGTTCCCCGACGCCAACGGCCCGCTGGGCGCGGTGATGCAGGTGCGCAGCGGGCGCGGCCGGCTCGCCGTCGCCGAGCTGCGCACCTGGCTGGACACGACGCTCGGCAGCGAATGCGGGGCGAACTCCGCCCACATCCAGGTGCTGCCGCAGCCCGGCGCGACCCGGACCGACGTGGCCCGCGAGGTCTCGATGAGCTGGTGGCTGTCCAAGCCCGTACAGCTGCATCTGCGCCAGCAATTGGAGAACTCCAGCAGCGTCCGGGTGGCGACCAGCTGCACCGAGGCGGCGAGCCGCGATGCGCCGACCAATGACTGCGCCGTCGCCGCGGTCTGGCAGGCGCTCGGCGGCGTCTGCTCGACACCCTCGCTCCGTGTCATCTCGAGCGAGGTCGCCGAACCCGATCTCCACTGAGCCCTTTCCGCTCGAATGGACTACTTTATCCGAGCGATAAGAAAGTGCGCTCGCTAGCTCCCGGAGCGCCACCGCCCATAGCGCCACGGTGCGTACCAGCGCGCGCGCGGCGGGACCTCGACCGGCACCGCCTCGAAGCCCGAGCCGCCCCAGGGATGGCAGCGGCAGATGCGCCCGGCCGCCATCCAGCCGCCGGCCCAGGCGCCGTGCCGGCTGATCGCCTCGTCGGCGAATTCCGAGCAGGTCGGCAGATACCGGCACTGCCGGCCCATGAAGGCGGAGAGGCTGTAGCGGTAGACGAGGATCGGCGCCCGCAGCGCGAGGCGCGGAAGGCGGGCGATCTTGCCGGCAACGCTCACGGCCGCCCTCCCCTAACCGGGAACCGCCGGGAGTCGGGCGCGTTGCCCCTCCGGATCGAACGGAGGGGATGATGATGACGGCCTGCCGGCACTTTACGCTTGGATGCGCGGCTCTCCTCAGCCTGCTCGGCGCGGGTCCGCTTCTCGCCCAGCAGGCCCCGCCCGCGCCGCAGCCCGCTCCCCAACCAGCGCCCGTCGAGCAGAAGGCGCCGCCCGGCCCGCCCGGCGGCACCCAGCCGGACGCCTCCGCCGCCAAATCCCCCGAGGTCGATCCCGACATGCAGCGCGTCGCCGCCTGCAAGGCCGAGGCGCTGAAGAAGCTGAAGCAGCGCTCGCCCTCGGTCGACGACATCTATATCGACATAGACGGCCTCACCATCGCGCAGGCCGACGCCAAGCTCGGCGACACGCCGGTCAAGGGCGTGATCATGGGCGAGGCCTATATCCAACGCGACCGCTCCGATTCCGCCAACCGCTTCCTCTGCCTGACCGGGGCGAAGGGCGAGGTGCTGTTCACCTTCTTCACCGAGCGGTGAGGCGCCCTGCTCCGCGCCTGCGTGCTTCGAGGCTCGGGCTTTGCCCGAGCACCTCAGCATGAGGAAACCTCCTCATCGAGAGCAGCCTCATCCTGAGGTGCCCGGCGCAGCCGGGCCTCGAAGGATGCTCGTCCCCAGATGCGGCAGCCGTTCCTACTCCGCCGCCTGCTTGGCGTGCGCCTCGATCTGGTCGACCGCGTCGACCACGGCGTCGAAGGTCAGCATGGTCGAGGCGTGGCGCGCCTTGTAGTCGCGCACCGGCTCCAGCACCGCGAGCTCGGCCCAGCGTCCGCCGGGCGGCGGGCCGTTCTCCTTGAGCATCTTGCGCATGGCCTCGCGCACCTCGCGCAGCTCGGCCGGCGTCGAGCCGACCACCAGCGCGCCCATCACCGAGGACGACGCCTGCCCGAGCGCGCAGGCGCGCACCTCATGGGCGAAATCGGCCACCACCCCGTCCTTCATGACGAGGTCGATGGTGACGGTGGAGCCGCAAAGTTTGGAATGCGCGGTTGCCGACGCGTCGGGCGAGGCAAGGCGCCCGAGCCGTGGTATATCCGCAGCCAGTTCAAGTATGCGGCGATTATAGACTTCGTTCAGCATGCCAACTGTCCGTCACCGTCTGTCCGGCGTTCGTAAGCGCAAAGGCGCCCCGCCGCCCGATTGCAGCCCGCCCGTGCTGGCTTATATAGGAAGGGTGGCCGGCACGCGAAAGCAAGGCAATGTGGCTTGCGGCACTTTCGCGTGACGGTCAGGATCGAAGTGCGTCGTGATCCGTGACGGGCATTGGCGCATGGCGAGTTGAACCGGTGACACTTCGGCGCCCGGTCGAGAATGCGCCGTCGAACGGAGTTCGTCATGGATGCCGTGCTTAAGTCGCTGATGCGTAGTGCCCAGAACGAAGTCGAAGCCTCCGCCGCCCGCCGTCCCTCCCGCGAGGAGGCCGAGGCGGCCGTGCGCACGCTGATCGCCTGGGCCGGCGACGATCCGAGCCGGGAAGGCCTGCTCGACACGCCCAAGCGCGTCGTGCGCGCCTATGAGGAGCTCTACAGCGGCTACCGCGCCAATCCCGAGAAGATCCTCGACCGCACCTTCGGCGAGATCGGCAATTTCGACGACATGGTGCTGGTGCGCGACATCGAATTCTATTCGCACTGCGAGCACCACATGGTGCCGTTCGTCGGCAAGGCGCATGTCGCCTATTTCCCGGTCGAGCGCGTGGTCGGCCTGTCGAAGATCGCCCGCATCGTCGATCTTTTCGCCCGCCGCCTGCAGACGCAGGAGCACCTGACCTCGCAGATCGTCACGGCGATGGACGAGATCCTGAAGCCCCGCGGCGTCGCCGTGCTGCTCGAGGCCGAGCACATGTGCATGGCCATGCGCGGCGTGCGCAAGCAGGGCGCTTCCACCGTGACCTCGCAGTTCACCGGCGTGTTCCGCGACGACCCGCAGGAGCAGGTGCGCTTCATGAGCCTGCTGCGCGGCATGCGTCCTTGAGCCTGCGCTGATCATCGTGACCGACGCCCCCTTTGCCCCGCGCGGCTCGAAGGCCGAGAACGAAGAAGGCGACCGCCTCTCCCCGAAGTTCAACGCCGACGGGCTGCTGACCGCCGTCACCGTGGACGCCGACGACGGCACGGTGCTCATGGTCGCGCATATGGACGCCGCCGCCCTCGCGCTCACCATCGAGACCGGCGAGGCGCATTATTTCAGCCGCTCGCGCGGCCGTCTGTGGAAGAAGGGCGAGGAAAGCGGCCACGTCCAGAAGCTGGTCGAGTTGCGCATCGACTGCGACCAGGACGCGGTGGTGCTACGGGTGCGCCTCGAAGGACCAGGCGCGGCCTGCCACACCGGCCGGCGCTCCTGCTTCTACCGCTCGGTGCCGCTCGGCGCGGCGCCCTCGTCGGAATTGAAGCTGACCTTCAACGACAATCTCCGCCGCTTCGACCCGGTCGAGGTCTACGGCGCGCCGAAGAAGACCGACACGCCGCGGTTTTGAGGACACGCCGCATAGCTCTTTCCTCTCCCCGTTGGGGAGAGGTGGCCCGCGAAGCGGGTCGGTGAGGGGTGACGCGACTGCGGAGCCGAAGAGCCCCCTCACCCCAACCCTCTCCCCCACGGGGAGAGGGGGTTAAGACGCCGCCTGCGTGCTTCGAGGCTCGGGCGCTGCCCGAGCACCTCAGCATGAGGTGCGTTGCTGAACGCAAAAGAGCGACCCCATCCTGAGGTGCGAGCCGAAGGCGAGCCTCGAAGGATGCCCGCCTCCGCACGGCGCCCTCACGCCGTCATGATGTACTCGCGCAATTGATGGCTCTCGCGCTCCATCTCGGCCACGCGATGCTTCACCACGTCACCGATCGAGATGATGCCGACAAGCTTGCCGTCCTGCACCACCGGCAGGTGACGGAAGCGTCCCGCGGTCATCGATTCCATGATCTGGTGGACGGTCTCGTTGCCGTCGCAGGTCACGACCTTCGAGGTCATCACCGACGACACCGGATCGTCGAGCCGGGCCGGCCCGTCATTGCCGATCACGCGCACCACGTCGCGCTCGGAGATGATCCCGACCACCCGGCGCTCCGGGTCGGTCACCACGATGGCGCCGATGCGCTTGGTGGCGAGCAGAGTCGCCGCCTCCCGCAGCGTGGCCTCGGGCCCGATGGTCTGAACCTCGTGGCCCTTCTCGTCCAAAATGCTCCGAACCGTCATGCCATGCCTCCTTCCCAGCGTAGGCGGGCCGGCCGGAGCGCATCCGCCGCCCGCTCTTCTCGGCTCCCCGCCGCCGGCGGAGGCGCCTATGGGTGAATGATCGGCTGTAACGCAGCGGCAAGCAATAGGCCCGGAAGCGGACCTATTTACGGCAGGTGCTCAGTCCACCGCTGTTTAGCTGTTGCGTTGGCGCGAATAGAGCCGGTCGTCGGGCGTGCGGCCCACGGGGTCGAACAGCGGGAACAGCAGCAGGCCGACAATGAACCCGCCGATATGCGCCTGCCAGGCGACGCTGCCGTCGACCAGACCAGCCGGGGCGCCGAGGCCGAAGGCGAGGTTGATGGCGAACCACACCGCCACGAAGCCGATCACCCGCCGGTCGCGCAGCACGACCATGAGCGGCGCAGCCGGATAGTGCACGGCCTGCTCCATCATGTCCGGCCGCCAGGCGGCATAGCCCTCATGGGCGAACATGAAGCGCAGCGCCGCCGCCATGAAGCCGGACACCGCCGCCGAGGCACCGATCATCGGCACCAGCTCGCCCTCATGGGTGAGAAGATGCAGCCCCGCCCCCGCCGCCGCGGTGACGGCAAAGAACAGGAGGAACCGCACCGTACCGAAGCGACGCGCCACCGGCGTGCCGAAGGCGAGCATCCACAGGAGGTTCAGCCCGACATGGCTCCAGCCGCCATGCAGGAAGGCATAGGTGACGAAGGTCCACACATCCGCCGCCACGCCGCCGGGCAGCACGCCCTCCGCCAGCACGGAGGGATCGAAGCGGGCAGGAATGAAGGCGAACAGCGCCAGGATCTCGACCCCGGTGTCGGGATCGACGAAGTCGCGCACAGCCTGGATGAGAAGCATCACCGCCGCCAGCACGGTGATCACCGCCGGCACGTTGAGGATCGGCTCACGTCGGTCGCGGGCAAGGCGGGGTGGTTCGAGCACGCCGATCACATAGGCTGCCGCGTGCGCCGCGGCAAGCCACGGCCGGCTGCGGCAAGGTCGCAGCGCGCCGCCGCCATTGGCACGGAGGCGTTGCCGGCGGCTTAATTCGCGTGATGAACAGTTTGCCTATTGGCGTGGTTAACGTCAATAAAAAGACATATTAACATTTGCTGTCCAGCGTTGTGACGAATCTTCGTCATCGCTTAGACGAGAATAAAAACCTCGCCTCTATGATCTCATCCATAGACACGGATGAGGTACGCGATGAAAAAGAGGCTCGAACGGGCCCTCCTCGCGGTAGGAGCGACGATCTTGGCGGGAGCTCTTATGGGCACTGCGCCGGTCGAGGCGAAGGAACAGGTGGCGATGCTCACGAGCTTCGCCGCCAACATGGCGGTCGGCGCCAATACCGGCGTGCCGATCGGCTATGCCCGGTTCTGCACCGAGAACGCACGCGACTGCGGCGCCGGCCCGTCCGGTCATGCGGATGGCGGCAAGGTGGTGCTCACCGAGGCCAATTTCGCCCAGCTGCGCCAGGTGAACGAGGACGTGAACCGGCGCATCGAGCCGATGACCGACCTCGACCATTACGGCGAGGTAGAGCGCTGGGCCTACCCGGCCGACGGCTATGGCGATTGCGAGGACTATGTCCTGCTGAAGCGCCGCACGCTGATCGGGCTCGGCTGGCCGGCCGACACGCTGCTGGTCACCGTGGTGCGCGACCACAAGGGCGACGGCCACGCCGTGCTCACCGTGGTCACCGACCGCGGCGACCTGGTGCTGGACAACCAGGAAGCAGCGGTGCTGCTGTGGCACGAGACCGGCTACCGCTTCGTCAAGCGCCAGGCGCAGGACGACGGCGACAAATGGGTCTCGCTCGGCGACGTGCTGGCCCCGCTCACGGTGGGTCGGTATTGAGCGCCGACGCGCCGCTCCGTTAGTCAGACCGTCGTCCCCGGGCTTGTCCCGGGGATCCACGACTTCCCGGGCGCTTCAAGCGGTACTGAAGGCGTGGATGGCCGGGCCAAGCCCGGCCATGACGACGTTAAGTTTTCAAGTAGGCCCTCATCCTGAGGTGCGAGCGCAGCGAGCCTCGAAGGATGCTCGTTACACCGCACCCGGACGAGCATCCTTCGAGGCCCGGCTAAACGCCGGGCACCAGGATGAGGTCGATCCAGGGAAGAGACATTCAGGTCGACGAAGGCGCAGCGCTCAATCGATCTTCCGCAGCCCCTCGGCGAAGCGCCGCCAGTTGCGCACATAATGCGCGGCGGTGCCGTGGATGCGCGTCTCCATCGTCTCGTCGAGGGTGCGGATCACCTTCGCCGGCGCCCCGACGATGAGGCAATTGTCCGGGAATTCCTTGCCCTCGGTCACCAGCGCGCCGGCGCCGACGAGGCAGTTGCGGCCGATCTTCGCGCCGTTCAGCAGGGTGGCGCCCATGCCGATCAGGCTGTTCTCGCCGATGGTGCAGCCATGCAGCATCGCCTTGTGGCCGATGGTGCAGTCCGCCCCGATGGTCATCGGGAAGCCGGGATCGGTGTGCAGGACGCAGTTTTCCTGGATGTTCACCCGGTCGCCGAGCGTGATCCGCTCATTGTCGCCGCGGATCACCGAGCCGAACCACACGCTCGCCTCGTCGCCGAGCTGCACGTTGCCGATGATCTCGGCGGTCGGGGCGATCCAGAAGCGGCCGAGCGCCGGCAGATCCGGCGCCACCCCGTCCAGCGCATAGATGGCCATCGAGGGTCAGTCCTCGAGGTCGGTGTCGAGGATCGCCATCTGGAAATTATAGGAGAGGTCACCGTCTTCCTTGTCCTCGAAGAGGACGCCGATGAACTCCTCGCCAAGATAGACCTCGGCCGAATCCTTCTTCTTCGGGCGCGCCACGACCCGCAGCTGGGTGTTGCTGAACAGGCGCCGCATATAGGTCTGGACGCGTTCCAGGTCCTTCTTTTCCAAAGTCATGCTCCCGCGATGTTGGTTGGGCGGCAGGCTTGCCACGCCGGAGGCGCGGGCGCAACCGGCGTGAGCCGCGAGGCGCGGCTCAGATCGAGTCGCCGAGGAAGGGCAGGTCCTCGAACATCTGGTCCATGCTGCGCGAGGGCTGGGCGCATCCCGCCTCGCCGATCACCTTGGCGGGGACGCCCGCCACGGTGGTGCGCGGGGGCACCGGCTTCAGCACCACCGAGCCGGCGGCGACGCGGGCGCAATGACCCACCTCGATATTGCCGAGCACCTTGGCGCCGGCGCCGAGCAGCACGCCGCGGCGGATCTTCGGGTGGCGGTCGCCATGTTCCTTGCCGGTGCCGCCGAGGGTGACGCCCTGCAGGATCGACACGTCGTCCTCGATCACCGCGGTCTCGCCGACGACGATGCCGGTGGCGTGGTCGAAGAAGATGCCGCGCCCGAACGGCGCCGCCGGGTTGATGTCGACCTGGTTCACTGAGGAGGAGCGGCTCTGCAGATAGAGCGCGAAATCCTTGCGGCCGTTCTTCCACAGCCAGTGCGCCAGGCGGTGCGTTTGGATGGCGTGGAAGCCCTTGTAATAGAGCAGCGGCTCGATCGCCCGCTCGGTCGCGGGGTCACGGTCGCAGACGGCGAGGATGTCGGCGCGCAGCGCGATGCCGAATTCGGGGTCCTCGCTCGCCGCCTCGCGGAACGCCTGCCGGATCAGATGGCCGGGCATGTCCACATGGTCGAGGCGCTGGGAGACGCGGTGGCCGACCGCCTCCTCCAGCGAGGAATGGTAGAGCACCGTGGAGAAGATGAAGCTGGCCAGCGCCGGCTCGCGCGCGATCACCTCTTCCGCTTCCTTGCGGATGCGCGACCAGACCGGATCGACCTTGTCGAGCGCCCGTCCGGGCGCCTCGACGCGATGCAGGGAATTCTGTGCCATGAGCGTTCTTCAGCGTTTTCCTGCGCCGGCCGCGCATGAGGGGCCGGCAATGTCCCGAGTTGATGGCATTTGTAGCACAGCGCAGCAGCCGATCCTACGCCGCGACCGCATGGCGGCACGGCGGCGGGCGCGGGTGGAATCATTCTCTCAGCTCGCGACCGCAACGGATTCAACTCGCTGAGGTTTCCCAGCGCGAACCCGCGCAGCACGGTCACGCCCGCTCGTTCAGGAACGCCAGCACCGCTTCCTTGAACACCTTGTCGCCCACCGCCAGCATGTGGTCGCGGTCGGGGATGTCGACCGCCTTGGCGCCTTGGATCAGCTCGGCGAGCGGGCGGGCGGCGCCGGCGATGGGGTCGCGCGTGCCGACCGCGATCAGGGTCGGCACCGCGATGCGCCTCACCTCGTCTCGGCTCAGCGTGCGGCGCGAGCCGACGATGCAGGCGGCCAGCGCCTCGCGGTCGGATTTCGTCTGGTCGGCGAAGGCGCGGAACATGCGGCCCGTCGGGTCGGTGACGTCGGCAAGGCTCGGCGCGCGCAGCGCGTCGGCGATGGTCAGCGGCAGGCCGGCGCCCTCCACCAGATGGATGCCGATCCCGCCGAGGATGAGCGAGCGCACCCGCTCAGGCGCCTCCAGCGCGGCGCAGGCACCGATACGCCCGCCCATGGAATAGCCCATCACATCGGCCCGTGGCAGGTGCAGATGGTCCATCAGCCCGATGACGTCGCGCGCCATCAGCCAGGGGTCATAGAGCTCGGCCTGGTAGAGCTTGGCCGACGCGCCATGGCCGCGATTGTCGAGCGCGATCAGCCGCCGGCCGGCGCGGGTCAGCGTCGTCACCCAGCTAGGACCGACCCAATTGATCTCCTTGGTCGAGCCGAAGCCGTGCACGAGGATGATCGGTTCGCCCTCGCCCTCGTCGAGATAGGCGAAGTCGATACCGTCATGGGAGAAGGTCGGCATGGCGCGCTCCGTTCAGGGAGCCGGCACGCTAATGAGCCCGCCCTGCCCTGCCAAGCATCGCCGCGCGCATAGCGGCCATTCGGCGGCTATTCCGGCTTCTTCAGCGCCTTGTCGTTCCGGCAGCGCGAGAGCGGCAGGATCTTGCCGGAATAGATGCGGGTGATGTTGCCATTGGCGGCGTCGGTGTCGACGCTGAGGCAGGCGCAGCCATAGCCGTAGCCGTTCGGCTGGAGCTTCACATACTGCTTCTCGTCGAACGCCGGCGCGTTGTCGAAGCCCTCGGCCTCCATGCCGCCCTGCGAGCGCATCCACCAGTCGCCGTCGCGGTCGGTCAGGTACCAGTTGCCCGGCGTCGGGTTGACGTACCAGCCGCAGCGATTCTCCGCCGCGCCGGCAGACGTCGCCGCCAGCAGGCCGACCGCCATCGCCAACAACGCACCCTTCATCCCCGCCCCCTGCTACGCCAGTGCCGGCAGCATCCGTCGGCGCTTCTTCTTCCACAAGGGCCGGAGCATGGCGACGACGGCGGAATTGAACGAGGCGATGAGGCCGATAACGTTCGCCACCGCCGCCATGACCCAGAAGGCGAGCCTGGCCATCGCCTCGGTGACGAAGAGCGCGCCACGCCCGAGCGTCTTCACCACCGCCAGCGTCTGCCCGCCCTTGGCCTGCGCCAGCGTGCGCAGCCGCGCCGCGCCGGCCGCGTCGTCGACATGGCGCAGCCCGGCGAAGGTCGCGCGCGTGCCGGCCTTTGCCCCGGCGGCGCCGAGGTCGGAGACCAGCGTCGCCACCTCGCCCCGGCTGCCGCCGCGCAGCGCCGCCGCGAGATTGCCGGCGAAGCGCCCGCCGACCACGCCGGCCCGCCGCGCACCCTTGAGCACGGAAAGGCCCGCGCGCAGCGTCAGCGGCGCGCCGAAGGCGGCATAGGTCGCCCCCGTCGCCACGATGCCGACGCCGGCGAGATCGACCATCAGCTTGTCCACCGGCTCGCCGCGCGCCCAGTGCACCGCCTCGCGGCCGAGGTCGCGTACATCGCCCCAGACGGTAAGGTCGCTCGCCGTTGCGCCGGCGAGACCGGCGAGATCCTCGCCCTCGCCGGTGAGGAAGCCCCTGCCGAAGCGCCCGGCCCCGCGCGCCATCTTCGCCGCCGGCGCGTTGATGAGCGCGACGCTCGCCCGCTGCCCGGCCGAGACCGGAATGCCGCGCGCCTCGGCCAGCTCGACGAAGCTCGCCGCCATCTCGCCGTCCTCAGCCTTCAGCGCGGCGTCGATCTCCTGCGCCACCCGTGCCTCGTTCAGCACGCCGTCGAGCTGCAGGTCGGCGATCCGCGCCGCGTCGTCGCGGGCGGTGACGAGCTGATAGGCCTGCCGACCCATGGGCACGACCCAATGGGCCGCGCCGGCGAAGGCGAGCAGGAAACCGGCGGCGGCGAGGAAGCGGTACATGGGCTCAAAAGGTTGGAAGCGGAACGGTCGTGCATCCTTCGAGGCTCGCTGGCGCTCGCACCTCAGGATGAGGAGATCCGGGAAGAACCAGAACGCCACCCCTCATGCTGAGGTGCCGGCCGGAAGGCCGGCCTCGAAGCACGCAGGCGCCCCTGCGCCGCGACCACTCCCCAATGCCTTACCAATATGGCGAAGCGATGGGATGGCCCGCTGCGTCATACGTCGCTTTGCGAGGTGCGACCTGCCGCCCCGCCGCGCCGGCGCCATCTCCCCTTGGACCCGGCCGCTCGTGCCGCTATGTTCCGGCCGATTGCAACGCGAGCGCGGACAGGCGGACATCATGGCGGGCCACGTCGTTCCCCATTTCCATAATTCGGCGGGCGTGCCGAGCATCTCCATCGGCGCGAAGGAGTTCATGTGCGTCGGCGCCCTGCCGCCCTATGACCACCCGCATGTCTTCCTCGACATGGGCTCGGACGACGAGATCATCTGCCCCTATTGCTCGACCCTCTACAAATTCGATTCGTACCTGCACGGCACCGAATCGACCCCGCCGGGCGCCCTCTACGAGACGCCGGCCGCCGCCTGACCCCGGCCTGATGCCGTGGCCGCACGCCACATCCTCGTCGCCGGAGCCGGCATAGGCGGGCTCACGGCCGCGCTCGCGCTGGCGCGGGCCGGCTTCGACGTGACCATCGTCGAGCGCGCGCAGGCGCTGGAGGAGGCCGGCGCCGGCGTGCAGCTCGCCGCCAACGCCACGCGCTGCCTGAAGACGCTCGGCGTCTATGAGCGCGTCGCCGCCAACGCGGTCTTCCCCGAAGCCTTCGAGGTGATGGACGGGCGCTGCGGCATCCGCCTCACCGGTGCGCCGATGGGGGCGCAGGCGGAAGCGCGCTTCGGCGGGCCGTTCCTCGTCATCCACCGCGCGGATCTCCATTCCGCCCTGCTCGCCGCCGTGCGCGAGACCCCCGCCATCGCGCTGAAGCTCGGCCATGCGGTCGAGGGCTTCGAGGCCGAAGGCGACGGCGTCGCCGTCCGCTGCGGCGAGAGGCTTCATGCCGACGCGCTGATCGGCGCCGACGGCCTGCGCTCGGCGGTACGGCTGCAGCTTCATCCAGAAGCAAAACCCTCCTTCCGCCACCGCGCCGCCTGGCGCGCCACCGTGCCGGCGGGCGCCCTGCCCGCCCGCCTCGCCGGACCGATCACCCGGCTCTGGCTCGGTCCCGGTGCGCATCTCGTCTCCTATCCGGTGAAGGGCGGCGAGGCGGTGAACCTCGTCGCCGTGACGCCGGACGAACGCGAGGTGCATGGCTGGAATCTCGAAGGCGCGCCGGGGGAGCTGCTGGCGCATTACAGCGGCTGGAGCGCCGACGCCCTCGCCTTGATCGGCGCCCCGGAGCGCTGGCTGCGCTGGGCGCTGTTCGACCTCGACCCGATGCCGGCCTGGGGCACGGGCGCGGTGACGCTGCTCGGCGACGCCGCCCACGCCATGCCGCCCTTCCTCGCCCAGGGCGCGGCGCAGGCGATCGAGGATGCGGTGGTGCTGGCGGATTTGCTGAAAAGCACGGCGGCGATCGACTCCGCCACAATCCCCGCCGCGCTTCGCCACTATGAAGCGCTGCGCCTCCCCCGCACCGCGCGCGTGCAGAAGGCGGCGCGGGGCATGGATCGCATCTACCATCTCGCCGGCCCGGCGCGGCTCGCGCGCGATCTGGTGATGCGGGCCCGCCCCGGCGATGCCGTGCTGGAGCGCTACCGCTGGATCTATGACTGGACGCCGTGAGGCGGTTCGCCACGCCGGCGGATGTTCACAAAGAGATGCGATCACGAAAGATCGAGTTTTCTAATGAAAGCCATGAAAACATCTCGTTTTCCGATCCAACTGTGATCGACTAGCTTCCCGTCATCAACTTCCCCGGGAGATGGCCGATGCCACCCGCATCAAGCGCGCTCGTCGCGCCACGCACCCTGCTGCCTTTGCCGCTGCTCATCGGGCTGTTCCTGGTGCTGTGGTCCTCGGCCTTCGCCGGGGCCAAGCTGGCGCTCGCCGACTGCCCGCCGCTGGTGCTGCTCACCGCCCGGCTGGTGCTGGCCGGCGCCATCATGCTGATCATCGCCCCCGTCTGGGACAGCGGACACCGCCTGCGCCGGCGCGACGTCTGGGCGCTGATCTTCATCGGCATCCTCAACAACTCGATCTATCTCGGACTGAACTGGACGGCGCTGACCTTCACCTCCTCCGCCTATACGGCGGTGCTCACCTCGTCGCTGCCTCTCATCGTGGCGCTCGGCGCCGGGCCGCTGCTCGCCGAGAGGATGACGCCGCGCAAATGGCTCGGCATCGCGCTCGGCATCGTCGGCGTGGTGATCGTGCTGCGCTCGCGGCTTGCCGGCGCGCATGAGACGCTGGCCGGCACGCTGCTGATCGCCGGCGGCGTGCTGTCGCTCTCGGCCGGCACGCTGGCCTTCAAATATTTCCGCCCGCATGGCGGGGTGTGGACCGGCAACGCCATCCAGTGCCTCGCCGGCGGGGTCGTGCTCATCCCCTTCGCGCTGGCCACCGAGAACCCGGCCGACATCCACCTCACCGCCAACCTCATCGGCGGTCTCGCCTTCCTGGTGGTGGCGGTGTCGATCGGCGGCTACGGGCTGTGGTTCTACCTGCTCACCCGCTCCAGCGCGACGGCGGCCTCCAGCCTGCACTTCCTCATGCCGCCGCTCGGCCTGTTCTTCGGCTGGCTGCTGCTCGGCGAACAGGTGCCGCTGCTGGACATAGCCGGCATCGTGCCGATCGCGCTCGGCATCTGGCTGGTGACGCGCCCGGCGCGGGGGACGGCCTGACCGCCTTTTGGACGTCATCCCGGCCGAAGGCGTAGCCCTTGAGCCGGGATCGCTCTCCAATGACAATGCGATCCCGGATCGGCCTGACGGCCGTCCGGGATGACGCTGTTTCAGGAATGGAAAATCAGGCCGCCACCGGCGCTTGCTGAAGCGCCTTGATCAGCTCGTAGGAGCGCTTCTTCGCCGCCATGTCGGGGATGGCGGTGGCGATCATCAGTTCGTCCGCCAGCGTCGAATCGAGGAAGCGCTCCAGCCCGGCGGCGACCGTTGCAGGCCCGCCCACCAGCACCTTCTCGCGGTTGCGGCGGATGAAGGCGCGGTCGGCGTCGCTATAGGGGAAGGCGGCCGCCTCCTCCGCCGTCGGGATCGGGCCATAGTCGCCGCGTGCCCGCCTGAGATGCGCGAGGTCGACGCTGCCCGCCAGCCACTCGGCCTCTTCGTCCGTCGGGGCGCAGACCACCGCCAGAGCGAGGATGGCGTGCGGAGCGGCCAGCCGGTCGGAGGGCTGGAAGCCGGCGCGGTAGTTCAGCATGGCGTCGAGCACGTCGTGCTGGGCGAAATGATGCGCGAAGGCGAAGCCGACGCCGATCTGCGCCGACAGCCGCGCACTGTAGCCGGAGGAGCCGAGCAGCCAGAGCGGCGGCAGCTTCACGTCGACCGGCATCACCTTGATGTTGCGATAGGGGTGGTCGGCCGGCCACTCGCCGGTGTCCCACAGCATCAGTTCCTTCAGCCGGTCGAGGAAATCGTCGCCGGGGTCGATGTCCTGCCGGCGGCGCAGCGCATGGGCGGTGAGCTGGTCGGTGCCGGGCGCGCGGCCGAGGCCGAGATCCACCCGGTCGGGATAGAGCCCTTCCAGCACCTTGAAGCGCTCCGCCACCATCAGCGGCGCATGGTTGGGCAGCATCACCCCGCCCGAGCCGACGCGCATGTGCTGGGTGGCGGCGAGGATCTGTCCGATCATCACGTCCGGCGCGCCGGAGGCGACCGAGGGGAGATTGTGATGCTCGGCGACCCAGAAGCGGGTGTAGCCGAGGCCATCGACATGGCGGGCGAGCTCGACCGTGCTCCACAGCGCCTGCGGCCCGGTGCCGTTGGAGGCGACGAAGGAAAGGTCGAGAACGGAAAGCGGGGTGCGCGCGAGACGGGTCATCGCCGTCACGTAGGTACGCGCCTGCGCGGTGCCAAGGAGTATCCTTTCTGTGACCGGGGCGGGTCCGCGGCGGAGGGCGGTGGACCTGGCCATCGCCTCACCGGACCGCTGTCACCCTCACGCCGTCATGCCAGGCCCTGGGCCGGGCATCCACGCCTTCTTTGGTCGGCGCGGAAAGACGTGGATGGCCGGGTCAAGCCCGGCCATGACGGCGCACAGAACCATCAGGTTGCACCTTCCCATAACAAAGGTTACACCTCATCGCACCATCCCAGCCGCACAGGGGCAACCCAACATGAGCACGACCACCATCGGCGTGAAGATCGACGAGGAGCTCCGCGCCCGGCTGAAGGCCGCCGCCGAGCGCGAGGGCCGCTCGCCGCACGCGCTGGTCAAGCAGGCGCTCATCGCTGCCGTCGAACGCACCGAGCGCGGCATGCCGGCCGTGGCCGCCGATACGGCGGCGATGCTTGCCGCCGATGCCGGCAGCGCCCCGCAGGAGAGCCCCTTCCTGCCCTTCGCCCGCTCCATCCAGCCGCAAAGCGTGCTGCGCGCCCGCATCACCTCGGCCTACCGCATGCCGGAGACCGAGGCGGTGCCCATGCTCATCGGCCCGGCCAGCTTGCCCGAAGCCAAGGCGGAGGCCGCGAAGGAGCGCGCCCGTTCCCTCGTGGAATCGTTGCGCGCCAAGGGCCAGAAGGGCCCGGTCGAGGGCCTGATCCACGAATATTCGCTGTCCAGCCAGGAAGGTGTGGCGCTGATGTGCCTCGCCGAGGCGCTGCTGCGCATCCCCGACCGCGCCACCCGCGACGCGCTGATCCGCGACAAGATCGGCCATGGCGACTGGCACGCCCATGTCGGCCAGAGCCCCTCGCTCTTCGTCAACGCCGCCACCTGGGGCCTGGTGCTCACCGGCAAGCTGACCACGACCTCCAGCGAGGCGGGCCTGTCGGGCGCCCTCACCCGCCTCATCGGCCGCGGCGGCGAACCCCTGATCCGCAAGGGCGTCGACGTCGCCATGCGGATGATGGGCGAGCAGTTCGTCACCGGCCAGACCATCTCCGAGGCGCTGGCGAACTCGCGCCGCATGGAGGCGAAGGGCTTCCGCTATTCCTTCGACATGCTGGGCGAGGCCGCCACCACCGAGGCCGATGCGCGCCGCTACCTCGCCGATTACGAGCAGGCGATCCACGCCATCGGCAAGGCCTCGGCCGGGCGCGGCATCTATGAGGGGCCGGGCATCTCGATCAAGCTCTCGGCCCTGCACCCGCGCTACAGCCGCGCGCAATATTCCCGTGTCGTCAATGAGTTGCTGCCGCGTGTTGTCACGCTGGCGAAGCTCGCGCGGCAGTACGACATCGGCCTCAACATCGACGCCGAGGAAGCCGACCGGCTTGAGATCTCGCTGGACCTGCTTGAATCACTTTGCTTCGACGAGTCGCTAAGCGGCTGGAACGGCATCGGTTTCGTCGTCCAGGCCTACCAGAAGCGCTGCCCCTATGTGATCGACTACCTGATCGACCTCGCGCGCCGCTCGAACCACCGCATCATGGTGCGGCTGGTGAAGGGCGCGTACTGGGACAGCGAGATCAAGCGCGCGCAGGTGGACGGGCTGGAAGGCTTCCCGGTCTATACCCGCAAGGTCCACACCGACGTCGCCTATCTCGCCTGCGCCCGCAAGCTGCTCGCGGCGCCCGACGCCGTGTTCCCGCAATTCGCCACCCACAACGCGCAGACGCTCTCCGCCGTCATGGAGATGGCCGGCGCCAACTACTATGCCGGCCAGTACGAGTTCCAGTGCCTGCACGGCATGGGCGAGCCGCTCTATGAGGAGGTCGTCGGCCGCGAGAAGCTCGGCCGCCCCTGCCGCATCTACGCCCCCGTCGGCACCCACGAGACGCTGCTCGCCTATCTCGTGCGGCGCCTGCTCGAAAACGGTGCCAATTCCTCCTTCGTCAACCGCATCGCCGACGAGGCGGTGCCGGTGGACGAGCTGATCGAGAGCCCGGTCGCCGCGGCCTCGCGCATCGAGCCGATGGGCGCGCCGCATCCGCGCATCGCTGCGCCGGACGACCTGTTCGGCGAGGAGCGCCGCAACTCGGCCGGCCTCGACCTTTCCAACGAGCAGCGCCTCGCCTCGCTCGCCGCCGCCCTGCTCGCCGGCAGCGCCGTGCCGCTGAAAGCCGTGCCGCTGCTCGGCGACGGCCCGGCCGAGGGCGTCGCCCGCCCGGTGCTCAACCCGGCCGACCATCGCGACCAGGTCGGCACGGTGGAGGAAGCGACGCCCGAGACCGTCGCCCGCGCCATGGAGATCGCCCAGGGCGCGGCGCCGATCTGGCAATCGACGCCGCCGGAGGAGCGCGCCCAGTGCCTTTCCCGCGCCGCCGATCTGATGGAGGCGCGCATGCCGGCGCTCATCGGCATCATCGTGCGCGAGGCCGGAAAATCCTTCCCCAACGCCATCGGCGAGGTGCGTGAAGCCGTTGATTTCCTGCGCTATTACGGCGCGCAACTGAAGGGCTGGTCCGGCGATACGCATCGCCCACTCGGCCCGGTGGTGTGCATCAGCCCGTGGAACTTCCCGCTCGCCATCTTCACCGGCCAGGTCGCCGCCGCGCTCGCCTCCGGCAATGCGGTGCTGGCCAAGCCGGCCGAGGAGACGCCCCTCATCGCCCATGCGGCGGTCGAGATCCTGCGCGAGGCCGGCGTGCCGCCCGGCGCGGTGCAGCTCGTGCCCGGCGGCGGCGAGGTCGGCGCGGCTCTGGTCGGCGATGCCCGCACACGCGGCGTCATGTTCACCGGCTCGACCGAGGTGGCGCGGCTCATCCAGAGCCAGCTCGCCGAACGCCTGAGCCCGGAAGGCGGCGTCATCCCGCTCATCGCCGAGACCGGCGGGCAGAACGCCATGATCGTCGATTCCTCGGCGCTGGCCGAGCAGGTGGTGGCGGACGTGCTGTCCTCCGCCTTCGATTCCGCCGGCCAGCGCTGCTCGGCGCTCCGCATCCTGTGCCTGCAGGAGGACGTGGCCGACCGCATGCTGGAGATGCTGCGCGGCGCGCTGAAGGAGCTTTCCGTCGGTAATCCCGTGCAGCTCTCCACCGATATCGGCCCGGTCATCACTGCCGAGGCGCGCGAGACCATCGAGGCGCACATCGCCCGCATGCGCAAGGCGGGCCGCCCCGTCGAGCAGCTGGAGCTCGATGCGGAGACGCGCCACGGTACCTTCGTGCCGCCGACCCTCATCGAGATCGACGACATCGCCGAACTGCACCGCGAGGTGTTCGGCCCGGTGCTGCATGTGGTGCGCTATCGCCGCGACGACCTCGACGCGCTGATCGACGCCATCGACGCCACCGGCTACGGCCTCACCTTCGGCCTGCACACCCGCATCGACGAGACCATCGCCCATGTCGGCGCGCGCATCGAGGCAGGCAATGTCTATGTGAACCGCAACATCATCGGCGCCGTAGTGGGCGTGCAGCCCTTCGGCGGTCACGGCCTCTCCGGCACCGGGCCGAAGGCCGGCGGGCCGCTCTATCTGCAACGCCTGCTGAGCGTGCGTCCGTCCATCGCCCTGCCCGCCGCCGGCGCGCCGGAGCCGGCGCGGCTCTGGACCGACTTCGTCTCCGATCCCGCCACCCGCGCGCTGTGCGGCGCCGTGCTCGACGCCTCGCCCTATGGCCACAAGGCGGAACTTTCCGGCCCGGTCGGCGAGCGCAACGTCTATGTGCTCAAGCCCCGCGGCACGGTACTGTGCCTTGCCGCGACGGAGCGGGGGCTGGCGGTGCAGATCGCCTCGGTGCTCGCCACCGGCAACCGCGTGCTGCTGGAGGGCACCGACCTCCCCGCTTTGCCCGCCGGGCTGGAGAGCCATGTCGGCATAACCGACGACCTCGCGAGCGCGCGGTTCGATGCGGTGCTGTTCGAGGGCGACAGCGATGCCCTGCACCGGCTGAACGGCGAGATCGCCGCCCGCGGCGGGCCGATCGTGCTCGTGCACGGGCTGCATCCCGACGCGCTCGCGCGCGGCGAGTTGTACCCGCTCGACCTCCTGATGCTCGAAGGTGCAACCTCCATCAACACCGCGGCCGCCGGTGGCAATGCCAGCCTGATGAGCATCGGCTGAACGAGGGGGCACACGCCCCCTCGCCTGCCCATTCGCATGGCTGATATGCGCCTCATCCATGGCGATATATCGCATGCGACCTATATCTGTTACGACTGCTTTGGAGGAGGCCGAGACCTTAAGGAGACCGCCATGATCGCGAATAGCCGCCCCATCGACAAAGACCCGCGCGCGGACGCCGCTCCGGCCGCCGCGGCGACCGACAGGGAGCGCGCGCCCGATCAGGCCGAGCCCAGGCTCGACGATTTCGTCTGCTTCGCCATCTATTCGGCCTCGCACGCCATCAACCGCGTCTACAAGCCGGTGCTCGACCGGCTCGGCCTCACCTATCCGCAATATCTCGCCATGGTGCTGCTGTGGGAGAAGGACGGGCGCACGGTCGGCGAGATCGGCGAGCGGCTGCGGCTGGAATCCAACACCCTTACGCCCGTGCTCAAGCGGCTCCAGGCCGCCGGCCTGCTCACCCGCGAGCGCGACGTCGAGGACGAGCGCCAGGTGCGTATCCGCCTCACCGCCAAGGGCCGGGAGCTGCATGCCGGCGCCGCGGCGATGCGCGAGCGGCTCACATCGGCGGCCCGGCAGGATGTCGAGGAGCTGACGCGGCTGCGCGGCGAGGTCTGCGCCCTGCGGGACGCGCTCGATGCGAGCGCGCCGTCCGGCCGATAAGCCACGGACGGCCGCCGCGGCGCGCGCACGTCACGGCGTCCGGCGCCCGTCCCGCCGCACGTGCTCGACGAGCGCGCGCAGCTTGGGCGCCATGTTCCGGCGGTTCGGGTAGTAGAGATAGAACCCCGCGAAGGGCGGGCAGAACGCCTCCAGCACCGCCACGAGCCGCCCAGAGTCGAGAAACGGCCGAAAGCTCTCTTCGAGACCGCAGGTGATGCCGGCGCCCGCCAGCGCGAGCTTGATCATCAACGCCATGTCGTTCGTGGTGATCTCCGGCGCCACGGTGACGGCGAACTCCCTACCCTCCTCGGTGAACTCCCAGCGATAAGGCGCGACGCGCGGTGCCGGGCGCCAGCCGATGCAGCGATGCGCGGCCAGCTCGCGCGGATGCGCGGGTGCTCCCCGGCGCTCGAGATAGGCCGGCGCACAGACGATGATCTGCCGCTGCGCGCCGGAGACCGGGACGGCGATCATGTCCTGCTCGATCACCTCGCCGAGCCGCACGCCGGCGTCATAGCCCTCGCTGACGATGTCGAACTCCTCGTCCGTTACCACGATGTCGAGCTCGACCGCCGGATGCGCCGCGGCGAAGGCGGCGAGCATGGGTCCCGCCAGGAAATCCTCGGCGATCGAGGAGACGGCGAGCCGCAACTGGCCGCGCGGCGAACCGCGCAGGTTCCGGGCCGCCTCAAGCGCCGACCTCATCTCCGCCAATGCCGGCGCCGCATCGGTGAAGAGCCGCTCGCCGGCCTCGGTGAGGCTGACGCTGCGTGTGGTGCGCTGGAGCAGCGCGATGCCGAGCCGCTCCTCCAGCCGGCGCATGGTCTGGCTCACCGCCGAGCGGGTGACGCCGAGCCGGTCGGCCGCGGCGCGGAAGCTGCGCTCCTCCGCCACCACCGCGAACACCGCCAGCGCGTCGAGATCTGCTTCCATTGGTTATGTTTGCTTTCCAGTCTGTCGATACGCCGGGTGATTATCGCGACAATGGCGCCTGTCTATCTTCCCTGCAAGCACGCCGGACGACCCGGCGGCATCACAACAACGGAGATGGACATGGCTCTCGACAAGGTCGTCCTCATTACCGGCGCCTCCAGCGGCATCGGCACCGGCATCGCCCGCGAACTCGCCGCCGCCGGCGCAAAGCTGGTGCTCGGCGCTCGCCGCACCGACCGACTGGAAGCGCTCGCGCAGGAATTGCGGGCGGGCGGCGCGGAGGTCGTCACCCGCCGGCTCGACGTCACCAACCGCGCCGACGTCGCCGCCTTCGCGGAGGCCGGACGGCAAGCCTTCGGCCGCGTCGACGTCATGGTCAACAATGCCGGCGTCATGCCGCTGTCGCTCATGGCCTCGCTCAAGGTCGAGGAATGGGACCGGATGGTCGACGTCAACATCAAGGGCGTGCTCTACGGCATCGCCGCCGTGCTGCCGGAGATGACCACCCGCCGTGCCGGCCACATCATCAACATCGCCTCCATCGGCGCGCTGTCGGTGGTGCCGACCGCGGCGGTCTATTGCGCCACCAAGTTCGCCGTGCGCGCCATCTCCGACGGGCTGCGGCAGGAGAACCGCGACATCCGCGTCACCTGCATCCATCCCGGCGTGGTGGAGAGCGAGCTCGCCGACAGCATCACCGATCCCGCCGCCGCGGAGATGATGAAGACCTACCGCGCCATCGCCCTGAAGCCGGACGCCATCGGCCGCGCGGTGCGCTTCGCCATCGAGCAGCCGGACGACGTCGACGTCAACGAGATCGTCGTCCGCCCGACCGCAGCGTGAGGAGGAAGCCATGCAATTCGCCCTCCCTCGCCTCTCCGCCGCAGTTTTGCTGCTCGCCTCCACGCTTGCCCTGCCACAGGAAGGCCGCTCGGAAATGAACCCCGATACGCAGTCCACAGCCGCCGCCCCCGGTCATCCCTATGTCGGCCTCTGGGTCACCGCCGACCGCCGCGTCCGCCACCGGCTGCTGCCGAACGGGCGCTATGACGAGGCGCGCGGCACGCGCGAGAGCGCCTATCGTGGCCGCTACGAGGTCACAGGCAACGAGATCTTCTACTGGGACGACACCGGCTTCACCGCCGACGGCGTGTTCATCGACGGCGTCCTCCCCCATGGCGGCATGATCCTCCACCGGGCGGAGTGAGGCAGTGCCGGTCACCCCAGCGTCCGTTGCAGCAGCTTCAGCACGTCGGCGTTCATCTGCGCCACGTTGAAGCGCATGAAATCGGTCGCGCTCTGGGTCACGCTGAACACGTTTCCCGGGGCCAGCACCACCCCGTCGCGCAAGGCGGACTTCGCGACCTCCGCCGCATCCGTCGCCCGCGGCAGCCGGCACCAGAGGTAGAAGCCGCCCCGCGGCAGCGTCCATGGGTGGACGTCGAGCTTCGCCAGTTCCGCGATCATCTCCCGGCGCCGCCTGACCAGCCGGCTGCGGAGCCCGGCCAGATGCTTATAGTAGCTGCCGTCGCTCAGCGTGCGGAAGACGAGTTCCGCGGCGAGAGGGCTCGGCCCGCCGAACCCCGTCGCCAGCTGCAGCTCGATGAGGCCGTCCACCAGCTCCGGCCGCGCCGCGATGAAGCCGCAGCGTATCGAGGCGGAGAGCGTCTTCGAGAAGCTGCCGATCCGGATCACCCGGTTCAGCCCGTCGAGAGCGGCGAGCCGCGGCGAGGGCTCCGGCTCGAAATCGGCGAAGATCTCGTCCTCGACGATGGTCACATCGTGCGCCGTTGCCGCGGCGAGAAGCCGGTGCGCCGTCCGCGGCGACAGGCTGGCGCCGGTCGGGTTGTGGAGCGCGGAATTGGTGAGATAGAGGCGCGGACGATGCGTCGCGAGCGCCTCCTCGAACAGGTCGACATCCGGCCCGGTGGGCGTGTACGGCACGCCGACAACCCGGACTGCATGGGCGCGGAGCAGCGCCCGGAAGTTGAAATAGCAGGGATCGTCGACCAGCACCGTGTCGCCCGGCCGCAGCAGGAGACGGCAGATCAGGTCGATGGCCTGCGTGCCGGAACTCGTCAGCAGGACCTGCTCCGCCCCCGCCTCGATGCCCTGCGCCATGAACTGGCGCACCAGAAGGCGACGCAAGGCCGGTGATCCGCGGGTCGAGCCGTACTCGACCAGCACCGCATCGTCGGTCTTCGCGGCCGCGCGCGTCGCGCGCCGGATGGCGGCGAGCGGCATCCAGTCCGGCGGCAGCCAGCCGCAGCCGGGCCGGAGCATCTCCCGCCCGCCATCGAGCGATTGCCGCGACACCCAGAACGGATCGACGGCGCGCTCGACCTCCGGCAGCGCATCGGGGCGCGCGACCGGCGCCATCGCGGCCGACACATAGAATCCCGATCCGGCGCGCGGGCGGATCAGCCCTTCGGCGACGAGGCGGTCATAGGCCTCGACCACCGTGGACGGCGACACCGCCATGTCCCGCGCGAACTTGCGGATCGAGGGCAGCTTGTCGCCGGGCGCCAACGCGTGGCCGGCGATGCGGCGGCGGATCGCCTGCATCACCGTCTCGGTGCGGCCCATCGCTTCCGGGGCGCGGCTTTCACTCTCGACCAACTGTACTGCTCCGTGCGGCCATACTGTTTCCCTCCACAGTACGGGAGCGTTCCTGTCGCCGCCACCTCCCCGCGGATAGCGGAAAGCATCGGTCGAAGGAGTGAGAGTCGTGGCGAGAGGATGGTGGAGCGGCCTGATCGGCGTGATCATCTTCAGCGGCTCCCTGCCGGCGACCCGGATCGCCGTGGCCGGCTTCACGCCGCTGTTCCTCACCTCCGCGCGCGCCGTCATCGCCGCCCTGCTCGGCGCCGCCCTGCTGCTCGCGCTCGGCCAGAAGCGGCCGGCGGGGAAGGACGTCGCGTCGCTCGCCGTGGTGGCCGTCGGCGTGGTGATCGGCTTCCCGCTGCTGACGGCGCTGGCGCTCCAGCACATCACCTCGGCGCGTTCCATCGTCTTCATCGGCCTGCTGCCGCTGGCGACCGCCCTGTTCGGCGTGCTGCGCGGCGGCGAGCGGCCGAAGCCCGCCTTCTGGCTGTTCTCGCTGATCGGCGCGGCGACGGTCGCCGGCTTCGCGCTCGGCAATGGCGTGCCGACCTCGCTGACCGGCGACCTGCTCATGGTCGGCGCGGTCATCCTGTGCGGGCTCGGCTATGCCGAGGGCGCGCGCCTGTCGCGCCGCCTCGGCGGCTGGCAGGTGATCTCCTGGGCGCTGCTCCTCGCTTTGCCGCTCATGGCGGCGCTCGCCATCGCCACCCTGCCGAGTTCGTGGAGCCCGATCGGCGGACCGGCCTGGCTTGGCCTCGCCTATGTCTCGGTGTTCAGCATGCTGGTCGGCTTCGTCTTCTGGTATCGCGGGCTCGCCCTAGGCGGCATCGCGGCGGTCGGCCAGCTGCAATTGCTCCAGCCCTTCTTCGGCCTGGCGCTCGCCGGCCTGCTGGTCGGGGAGCAGGTCTCCTGGACGATGATCGCCGCGACCGGGCTCGTCGTCCTCTGCGTCGCGGGCGCAAAGCGCTTCGCCTGAGCGCAATCGCCCGCCGGCTTCTGGCGCACTGCAGCAACATCGGACATGATCCTGCGGCCGGCCCCGATCGCACGCCCTCCCGGAGAGACCGCATGCTCTACCTGCTTGCACTGCTGATCGGCGTCGTCGCCGGGCTTCGGGCCATGACCGCCCCGGCGGCGGTCGCCTGGGCCGCCTATCTCGGCTGGATCGACCTTTCCGCCAGCCCGCTCGCCTTCATGGGCTATGCCTGGACGCCGTGGATCTTCACGGTGCTGGCCGTGGTCGAGCTCATCACCGACCAGTTGCCCTCGACCCCGAGCCGCACCGTGCCTGTGCAGTTCGGCACCCGCATCGTCAGCGGCGCGTTGTGCGGCGCGTGCCTCGGGGCAGCCAGTGGCAATCTCGTTGTCGGGGCGGTCCTCGGCGCGATCGGCGCGGTGATCGGCACGCTGGGCGGGCGCTCGGTGCGCGGCAGCCTCGCCGCCTCCTTCGGCAAGGACCCGCCCGCCGCCATCATCGAGGATGCGGTCGCGATCATCGGCGCCGCTCTCATCGTCATGGTGCCGTGATGCCCCAATCCTTCGATGCCATCGTCATCGGCGCCGGCCAGGCCGGTCCGTCCATGGCCGGCCGGCTCACCGGCGCCGGCATGAAGGTCGCGGTGATCGAGCGGCTGCATTTCGGCGGCACCTGCGTGAACACCGGCTGCAAGCCGACCAAGACGCTGGTGGCCAGCGCCTATGCCGCGCGCATGGCCCAGCGCGCCGCCGAATATGGCGTGGTGCTGAGCGGCGCGCCCGGCATCGACATGGCCACGGTGCAGGCGCGCGCGGAGAAGGTCATCCAGGACAGCCGCGCCAGCGTCGAAGGCTGGCTCGGCGGCATGGAGGGCTGCACCCTGTTCCGCGGCCATGCCCGCTTCACCGGCCCGCACGCGATCGAGGTGGACGGCGAGACGCTGAGCGCGGAGCGCATCTTCATCAATGTCGGCGGGCGGGCGGCGGTGCCGGACATGCCGGGCATCGGCGAAGTCCCCTATCTCACCAACAGCGACATGGTCGAGATGAAGACCGTACCCGACCATCTGGTGGTGATCGGCGGCTCCTATATCGGGCTCGAATTCGCGCAGATGTTCGCCCGCTTCGGCGCCGAGGTCACGGTGATCGAGAAGGGGCCGCGGCTGATCGGCCGCGAGGACGAGGACGTCTCGGCAACCATCCGCGAGATATTGGAGGCCGAGGGCATCCATCTCCGCCTTGGCGCCGAATGCATCCGCTTCGCCAGGCATGAGCGCGGCGTGGCGGTGAGCGTCGACTGCACCGACGGGCCGCCGGAGATCCTCGGCTCGCATGTGCTCGTCGCGGTCGGGCGGCGGCCCAACACCGACGATCTCGGGCTTGAGAAGGCGGGGATCGCGACCGATTCCCGCGGCTACATCACCGTCGACGACTATCTCGAGACCAGCGTGAAGGGCGTCTACGCGCTCGGCGACTGCAACGGCCGCGGCGCCTTCACCCACACCTCCTACAACGATTTCGAGATCGTCGCCGCCAACCTGCTCGACGGGCAGGACTGGCGGGTGAGCGAGCGCGTGCCCGCCTATGCGCTCTATGTCGATCCCCCGCTCGGCCGCGTCGGCATGACCGAGGCGCAGGCCCGTGCCACCGGCCGGCCGCTCCTGATCGGCAAGCGGCCGATGACGCGGGTCGGCCGCGCGGTGGAGAAGGGCGAGACCTGGGGCTTCATGAAGGCCGTGGTCGACGCCGAGACCAAGCGCATATTGGGCGCGGCGATCCTCGGCACCGGCGGCGACGAGGCGATCCACGGCCTGCTCGACATCGTCAATGCCGACGTGCCCTACACCATCTTCCAGCGCGCCGTGCCGATCCACCCGACGGTGTCGGAGCTGATCCCGACCCTGCTCGCGGAGATGCAGCCGGCCACGGGCGCGACCTAGTTACCACCGGATCGGGAGGCTCAGGACGAGCCCGCCGCCCGCGACGTTCCGCGGAACACCAGCCGGTTGCAGATCAGGATCGCCAGCAGCGAGCCCACGCCGACCAGCGTGAAGATGGCGTTCACCGACGGCGTGAAGCCGAAGCGCATCTGGTTCCACACCCAGATCGGCAGGGTCGGCGCCGTGCCGGAGAGGAACAGCGTCACCATCACATCGTCCGCCGACAAAGTGAAGCCGAGCAGCGCGCCGCCGATCACCGCGCCCCTGATCGAGGGGAACAGCACATGGACGAAGCTCTGCCAGTGGTTGGCGCCGGCGTCCATCGAGGCTTCCAGCAGCGCCCCGTCGAGCCGCCGCAGCCGGGCGAGGATGATCATCAGGATCACTGGCATGACGAAGCTCGACTGGCCGATCACCGTGCGGAAGATGCCGGAGGGCACCTGCACGAGCTGCGTCGCCAGCACCATGACGATGCCGAGCACGACGCCGGGGATGGCCACCGGGATCGCCAGCGCGAACTCGAAGAAGCGCGCCTGCCGCACCCGCCCGTAATGGATCGCGAAGGCGAAGCCGGTCGCCGCCACGCTCGATACGAGAACCACCGCGAAGCCGACGACGAGGCTGCGCCGCACCGCCTCCAGCATCGACGCGTTCTCCGCCAGCTCTGCGTACCAGCGCAGCGTCGCGCCGTGCAGCGGAAACGCCTGCACGGACGAGTCGTTGAACGACATCAGCACCATGATGGCGAGCGGCGCGTAGAGGAACAGGAAGGGCAGGACGAAGGCGACGGCGGCAAGGCTGCGCAACAGGCGCCGTCCCGAGCCGAGCCGGGCGCGCGAGACCGACGGCTTCGCGCCCTCGTCGCCCATCAGCACGCCCTTGGTCTGGCCGGCCCACATGACGAAGGCGAGCACGATGCCGACGCTCAGCATCAGGCAGACGGCGATGGCCGAGCCGTAGGGCCAGTTGTTGGCGATGCCGAACTGCGAGGCGATGACCATGCCGATCATCGTGCCGTCGATGCCGCCGACCATGGAGGGTGTGATGTAGTCGCCGACCGTCATCAGGAAGGCGAGCGAGAAGCCGATGGCGACGCTCGGGCGCGACAGCGGCCACACGACATGGCGGAAGGTCTGCCAGGAAGAGGCGCCGCTGTCCTGCGAGGCCTCGATCAGCGAATGCGGGATCTTCTCCAGCGCGGTGAAGATGGCGACGAAGCAGAACGGAATCGAGATGTAGGTGTAGGTCAGCAGCACCGAGAAGCCGGTGTAGAGGAAGGCCTCGCTCGGCTGTTCGAGCATGCCGCTGCCGACGAGGAACGAGTTCAGCACGCCGTTCTGGCCGAGGATCATGCGCCAGGCGAAGACGCGCATCAGCAGGCTGATCCAGAGCGGGATGATCACCAGCAGCACGATGACGGAACGGTTCTTCTGCACCACCCGCGCCGCGTAATAGGCCATCGGATAGGCGATGAGGCAGCCGATGGTGGCGGCGCCGAAGCTGGTGGCGAGCGTCTTCAGCAGCAGGAACTGGAAGCTCGACGACTTCCACAGCCGCACATAGCTGGCGATGCTGGGATCGAACACGATCAGCCCGTTCGAGGTGCGCAGGAAGCTCGCCCCGATCAGCAGCAGATTGGGCACCAGCACCAGGGCGATGAACCAGGCATAGACCGGCCAGCCCAGCGGGCTGAAGCTGCGGAAGCGGAGCGGGCGGGCGGCGGACATCGGCATGTCGGAGGCGATGTCAGCCATGGAACACCGTCGCGTTGCTGGCGTCGAAAAGGACCCGTACCTCCCGCCCGAGGAGATAGCCCTCCCCGGCCGCCGGAACCGCGGCGATGATGTTCAGCCCGCCGCAGCGCACGTTCACTTCCAGCGCATTGCCGAGGAACAGCACGTCCTCGACCTTGCCCGCGACGCTGCAGGCGCCGTTGGCCGGCTCGTCGGCGCCGGCGAGCCGCACGCATTCGAAGCGGATCGCCATCCGCGCCGGGCCGGTCCGGGGCGTGGCGACGCCGGAGAGCGGCTGGCCGTCCAGCAGCGCGGTGATGCCGTCCTCGCGCGACACGCATTCGATGGGCAGCAGGTTGGACCGTCCGACGAACTGGGCGACGAACTCCGAGGACGGGTCGAAATAGATCTCGCGCGGCGTGCCGAGCTGGGCGATGCGCCCCTCGCTCATCACCGCCACGCGGTCCGACATGGACAGCGCCTCCCCCTGGTCGTGCGTGACATAGACGAAGGCGATGCCGAGCTCGCGCTGCAGCGAGACCAGCATGTGCTGCATCTGCTGGCGCAGCCGCAGGTCGAGCGCCCCCAGCGGCTCGTCGAGCAGCAGGATGCGCGGCCGGCAGACGATGGCGCGCGCCAGCGCCACGCGCTGGCGCTGGCCGCCGGAAAGTTGGTGCGGCAGGCGGGCGGCGAAGTCGCCCATGCTCACCAGTTCGAGGCATTCGCGCGCCTTGGCGAGGCGTTCCGCCTTGCGGGCGCCGGCCATGCGCAGCGGATAGGCCACGTTCTCCAGCACGCTCATATGCGGGAACAGGGCGTAGCTCTGGAACACCGTGCGCACGTCGCGGCGGAAGGGCGGGACATGGGTGATGTCGTCGCCGTCCATCAGGATGCGGCCGACATCCGGCTGCTCGAAGCCGGCGATCATCCGCAGCAAGGTCGTCTTGCCCGAGCCGCTGGGGCCGAGGATGGAGAAGAACTCCCCCGGTTCGACCGAGAAGGAAATCCGGTCGAGGGCCGGCCGGGTCGCCCCGTGATAGGTCTTGTCGACCCCCGCGACGGTCAGGATCGCCTGCGAAGACTTTGCCATCACTCGTGCTCCGATATCCGCGTCAGGGTAGGCACGCTCCTCAGAGCGTGCCGGCCTTGAAGTCGTTCCAGATCTGCAGGCGCCGCTCGAAATCTTCCGGCTTCTGCAGGATCACGAGTTTTTCCCAGAAATCGCCAGCCTGCGAATCCGGGATGTTGGTGCGCTTGAGCGTCTTCTCGCTCACGCCGCCTTCCTTGGCCTCGGCGAGGTTGAGCACGCCGTTATTGGTCGAGGATTCGATGAAGCGGGCCTGCCATTTGACCGAGAGATTGTCGTTGATGAACTTGTAGACGATGTCGCGGTCGCCCTTCTTGGAGACGCCGGTGCAGTCGATCCAGGTCGGGGTGCCTTCCTTGGGCAGCGAATAGTTGAAGTTCTTGCCCTTGTCCTGCAGCGAGGTGACGACGGCGATGTTCTGGCAGTAGCCGATGACGGCGTCGCCGGCGGCGTAGATCGTCACCGCGTCGTCGAAGCCGCGGGCAATCGTGCGGATTTGCGGACGCAGCTCGCGCAACGCCTTCTCGCACGCCTCGAAATCGGCGTCGGTCAGGTTGAAGGGGTCCTTCGCGCCGACATAGAGCGCGATCATCGGGAACACGATAGTGCAGTCGTCGAAGATGTTGACCTTGCCGCGGTACTTCTCGTCCCACAGCGCCGCCCAGCTATCCGGCGACTTGATCAGGTCGGCATTGTACATCAGCGGCTGGGTGCCCCAATTATAGGGCGCCGCGACGATCTCGCCGCCGACATTGGTGTACTTCTTCCAGTCGAGCTTGGGCGTGATGTTCGCGACGTTCGGCACCTTGGAGGTGTCGAAGGGAACGATCAGGCCGGCCTCCTTGAAGCGCGGCAGCGAGCCGGTCTCGATATACATCACGTCCGGCTGCACGGCGCCGGAGAAGGGCTGCGAGAACAGCTCGTCCACCGAGCCGATGACCACCGGCTTGACCTCGACGCCGTTGGCCTCGCCCCACTCCTTGCACCAGGCCGGATCGTGATAGGTCTCCCAGGTCAGCAGCACGATGGGCTCCTGCGCATAAGCGCGGCGCAGCACGCCCGGCGCGGCCAGGGTCGCTGCCGCGAGGCCCATGCCCTTCATGACACTGCGGCGCGACGGCGCCCGATACCCGTTTTGGAAGGTCATTTTTATCCCCTGTGTTCGGGCCTTTTTGGCCGACACCTGGTTCGGCAACTATCGTGCCATCCCGGTCGACATAATTCTGGCAAGTTGAAAATGCCTCATCACGCCGGCATCCATCAAAACATCCGAATAACAAACCGTCCACTTTTAATCATGGAATCACGATCTACTGATTTATACTTTCTCATCAGCGAAACATGATCTCACCCATGAGGCCGGATGAAACACCCGGACACGAGGTGGACAAGTTGCATGGATGAGCCGGCCGGTGTCGCACAGGCGCGACACGCCCGTCGCTGGTCGCAGCCTCGTCTCAATGGACGATCTGGTAGCGCTGGAGCTTGCGGTAGAGGGTGGCGCGGCTGAGCTGGAGCGCGACCGCCGCGGCCTTCACATTGCCGCCGCAGCGCGCCAGCGTGGCGAGGATGGCGTCGCGCTCCGCCGCGGCGATGGCGTGACGGGCACTGCCGGCCGCCTCGACTTCCTCGCCCGGCGCCACCGTGCCCGGAACCGCCGTGCCCGGAGCCGCCGCGACAGGTCCCGGCGCAACGGCGGCGGGCATGGAGGGCGCGCGGGCGCCGGTGCGGATGGCAATGTCGCGCGCCGTCAGCTCGGCGCCTTCGCACACATGCACGGCGCGGTTCAGCACATGGCGCAGCTCGCGGACATTGCCCGGCCAGTCATGGTTCATCAGCATCGCCAGCGCGTCCGGCGCAAGGCTCAGGCGCCGGCCGTCGGCGAGGCTGGCAAAGACCGCCTCGATCAGCTCGCGCCGGTCGGTCCTCTCGCGCAGGGCGGGAATGTCGATCACCGCGCCGGCGAGCCGATAATAGAGGTCCTGCCGGAACAGGCCGCGCGCGATCTGCGCCTCGAGGTTCTGGTTGGTCGCCGCGATCACCTGCACGTCGATGCGGCGCGGCTTGCCGGAACCGAGCGGCGTGACCTCCCCGGATTCGAGCACATGCAGCAGGCGCGTCTGCTGGCTGACCGGCATGTCGCCGATCTCGTCGAGGAACAGCGTGCCGCCATCGGCCTCCACCAGCCGCCCGGGGCTGCCCTCGCGGCGCGCGCCGGTGAAGGCGCCGCTGCCATAGCCGAAAAGCTCGCTGTCGATCAGCGTGTCCGGCACGGAGGCGCAGTTGAAGGCGACGAAGGGCGCCGCCCGGCGCGGGCTTTCCTCGTGGACGGCACGGGCGAAGGCGTCCTTGCCGACGCCGGTCTCGCCGAGCAGCAGGATCGGCAGCGAGCCGCCGAGCACGCGGCGCACGAAGCGGACATTGGTCGCCATGCGCGGATCGCTGCCGGCGCAGTCGTCCAGCGTCAGGAGCGAGGTCGAAGGGCGGACCGGTGCGGGAGCCGGGGTCGGGCGGGGCCGGGCAGCCGGTTCCGCCGACGCCGCGGGGCGTGAACCGGCCGAGAGCACCTCGGTCGGCCCGCTCAGCGAGACGGTGATGGCGTCGCCGCCCTTCTGCAAATGCAGTGTCAGCTCGGCGCCGCCGAGGCGGGCGAGGTCGATGAGGCGATGGTCGCGCTCGAACACCGCCCACAGGCTGCGCACGCGGGCGAGCTGCACCCGGTCGCTCAGCATCGCGCGCGCCGCGTGGTTGAGGCCGACGAGTTGGAAGTCATCGTCGACGGCGATCAGCCCGTGATCGACCGGCCCGGTCGCGAATTTGAGTATGTAGTTGCGACGGAAGGCCTGGCGGAACATCCGCTCGCCGATGCGGTCGGCCAGCCCCGAGGTGAGGCCGAGCACCACCTTCAGCGTCTCGCGCTGGAGCTCGGGATTGCGGATCGAGATGTTGATGGCGCCGATCAGCTCGTCGTCGGGGCTGAACAGCGGCGCGCTGGCGCAGGACAGCGCCGAGAAGTCGTAGAAGAAGTGGTCGTTGGTGTAGACGCCGACCGGCAGGCGCTCCACGAGGCAGGTTCCGATGGCGTTGGTTCCGGCGGAACGCTCGGCCCACGCCGTGCCCGGCCGCTCCACGTCGCTATAGAATTCGGGATTGTAGTTGGCGCGCTCGCTGATGATGTAGCCGTCGACATTGCCGAGGCTGATGCTGAAGCCGGACAGCGAGACCGCCCCGAAGATGGCATCCATCTCCGGCCGGGCGAAATGGATCAGCTCGTCATTGGCCTGCCGCTGCTGCTTCAGCTCGGCATCGCTCACCGCCTCGATGCGGAACTTGGCACCGGGATCGAAGCGATAGCCTTCCATGCAGCGACGCCACGATGCCGCCATCGCGTCGGCTGCGCGCGGCGCGCGGAAATCGCCGGGGGTCACGACCAGCTGGTTGGCGCTGGAAACGATCCGGGAAACGTGGCTGCGCAGGTCCAGCATCGCGAACTCCGGTTCCGACCCTCCGCTTAAATTCTGCGCAGCACAAATCTTAGTCGTCAACCCGAATTCCCTCCCGCTCGGCCGCCTCCGCAAACGAAAAACGGGCCGGCAGTGCCGGCCCGTTCCTCACGCGAAGAGCATGCGCAGATGGTCGTTGAGGAAGACCCCGTCGGGGTCCATTTCCCGGCGCAGGCGCTTGAAGGCGTCGTATTTCGGATAGATCCGCTCCAGCCGCTCCGGGGTCATGAACTGATGCTTGCCCCAGTGCGGGCGCGCGTCGTAGCGGTCGAGGATCGCGTCGGCGTCGCGCAGCATGCCCCAGCTCCATTCCTCCAGCGGACCGGAGATGGAGAGGGCATAGCCGTCCCGCTCCGAATAGGCCGAGAGATAGGTATCGTCGCCCTTCACCGCCCGGCATTCGACCGGGTAGATGGCCTCGGGATACTTCGTCTGGAACATGTGCCGCACTTCCGCGAAGCACTCCTCGAAGCGCCCGAACGGCACCGCGTATTCGATCTCGCGGAAGTTCGGGACGTAGTCGTTGGGGTAGATGATGGAGGAATGGTCGAACTGCTCGCCCGGCCCAAGCTCCGGCGCGGGCTCGGCCACCGGCACCGCGTTGTAGGTGCGCATGTGGCAGATGTCGAAGTCCCGCGTCGCCTTCGAGGGCACCACCCCGCCCGGCAGCTCGTAGAGATCGGCCGACTCCTTGCGCGGCAGCCAGAAGAACCAGAAGGTCCGGTTGGCATCGAGCAGCTCGTGCAGATGGCCGAGGCAGTCCTCGGTATCGGTGTTCCACGAGCGCTTGTAGATATTGTAGGACGGCACCGCCTGGATGGTCAGCGAGACCACCAGCCCGAACATGCCGATCGAGGTGCGGAACGCCTTGAACAGCTCGCCGTCGGCGGGCGAGAGGTCGCGCAGCTCGCCCTCCGCCGTGACGATGCGCGCGCCGACGAGCTGCGCCGAAAGGCAGGGCAGCTTCTTGCCGGCGCCGTGCGTGCCGGTCATCAGCGCGCCGATGATCGCCTGCCGGTCGATGTCGCCCTGGTTGTTGAGCGACATGCCCTGCTCGCGCAGGAACTTGGTCAGCGCGCTGATGCGCATGCCCGGGCGCACCGTGACCTGGAGCTTCTCCTTGTCGACGGCGACCACCTGGTTGAAGTCGTCGAAGTCGATATGGATGCCGGGCGTCGGCACGATGGCGGGGTTGGAATGGCCGGCCCCGCTGGCGCGGATCGGCAGGCCGAGCCTGCGCGCCTCGCGCACGACGGCGCACACCTCCTCCTCGGAGGTCGGGCGCGCCGTGTAGCGCGGCACGAAATACTGCTCTCCGAACCAGTTCCACCACAGCTTGCCGGGCTGCAACACGCCCGATTTGTCGACGCTCAGCATCTTGCTCTTCCCCTGCCGCTCAGACCGCGATCGCCGGCATGTCTTCGCCGAGCGCCGCATTGACGGCGGGCATGACGCGCTTGGCAAGCAGCTCCATGGAGCGGCGCATCGCCGGCTTGTCCACCCATTCGTGCGAGGTCATCATCAGCGTGCCGAAGGGCCCGACCTCCTCGCGTAGCGCGAGAATCTTGCGCGCCACCGTCTCCGGGCTGCCGTAGATCACGAAATTGTCGCGCACCAGCTGCGGGGTGATGGTGGCGGGATCGGTGTCGCGGAAGGGCGCGAGCAGCGCGCCGGCGCCCATGCGCTCATACACCTGGTACATGTAGTCGTAGTACCAGTCATAGGCGCCGCCGGGCGTCTTCACCAGGCGCTCGGCCTCCTCGTCGGTATCGGCCACATGGATGGAGCGGGCGACGCGCCACTTGGAGCCGTCCGGCGTCCTGCCGAGCTTGGCCAGCTCGTCGCAATAGGTCTCCCAATGGGTCTTCACCACCCAGGAGGCGACGAAATTCGCCGAGATCGGCATGAAGTCGTGCCGCGCGGCCACCCGCATCGAGCCCGAATTGGGGCTCGACACCGACACGGCGAGCGGGGGATGCGGCCGGGTCAGCGTCTTCGGCAGGATGCCGACGCCGAGGTCCGGCCAGTACATCTTGCTGAGCTTCACGTTCCAGAACTTGCCGGGAATGTCGTAGGGCGGATCGGAAGCCCAGATCTTCTTCATGATCTCGATCGAGTCGAGCATCATCGCCGTGCGGTCGGCGGTCTCCATGCCGAACACCTCGAAGTCGGAGCCGAGGCCGCCGGTGCCGATGCCGAGCAGCAGGCGCCCCGGCGCGAGGTGGTCGAGCAGGGCGATGTGGGAAGCGGCCATCACCGGGTGATAGAGCGGCAGCGGCAGCACGCCGGTGCCGAGCTTGATGCGCTTGGTCTGCGGCGCCATGTGCGCCAGGAACATCAGCGGCGACGAGATCTGCTCGATCTCGGCGGAATAGTGCTCGCCGATCCACGCTTCCTCGAAGCCCAGTTCATCGGCGAGCTTGAAGGCCTCGACATCCTCGGCCAGCGCGGTGGGGTAGTGTCTGTTGACCGAATGAAGCGGCATCATGAAGAAGGAAAGCAGCACGACCGAACTCCCTTGACTGCGACCGGCATCGCGCCGGCAGCAGCATGTCGGCAAGGCCCGTGCCACTCACCTACATGCTTGATTTCGCTTGATTAACCTGCCGTCCGGCGCACCCGCCGGTGGGCCGTGTCTCATCGTGGAGAAACCGGCCGCGCCGATGCGAAAGAGCCGGCGCGACGCTCAGAAGCGCGTCGGCGCGAAGGGCGCGAGGTCGAAGGCCGGCGTGCGGCCGGCGATGAGATCGGCGACCGCCTCCCCGGTACGCGCCGCGGCGGCAAGGCCGACATGGCCATGCCCGAAGGCATAGGCGACGTCCGGGCACTGGCTGGCGCGGCCGATCACCGGTAGCGAATCCGGCATGCTCGGGCGGAAGCCCATCCAGCGCGAGACGCGCCCCTCCGGGTAGCTCGCCGCGAGGCCGGGGAACAGCCGGCGGCCGAGCGTGAGCAGGTAGTCGGCGCGCGGCCAGTTGGGCGGCGCGTCGAGGCCGGCGAATTCCACCGTGCCGGCGAGCCGCAAACCCGTCTCCATCGGGGTGGAGACGAATTTCGCGCTGGCGTCGAGGATGGGCCGGCGCGGCCGCGTCTCGGGGGAGCTGATCAGCACATGATAGCCGCGCTCGGTGTCGAGCGGCACGTCGTCGCCGAGGCTCGCGGCGAAGGCGCGGGAATGCGCGCCGGCCGCCACGACGGCGGCGTCGGCGGGGATGACGCCGGCATCGGTCTCGACGCCCGTGAGCCGCCCGCCCTCGCGCACGAAGCCATGCGCCTGCGCCGCCAGAACCCGGCCACCATCCCGCCGGAAGGCCTCGGCCACGCTGCGCACGAGGCGGTTGGGATTCACCGTGTGCCCGTTCTGATGGAACGCCACGCCGATCGTATAGTCGTGCGAGATGCTCGGCTCGAACTGCCACAGCTCGTCCGCGCGCAGCACGTCGAAGGCGATGCCGTTGTCGCGGCGCAGCTGATAGCCGAGCGCGTCGCCCTCGAAATCGGCCTGCGTCCGGTAAACGACGAGATGGCCGTCGCGGCGGATGAGATCCTCGGCGCCCGCATTGCGCACGAGCGGCAGCCAGGCGCCGTAGGAATCCTCCAGCATCGGCTTCAGCGCGCGGGCCTGCGCGCGCACCTTGGCCTGCGTGCCCGCCTGCACGAAGCGGATCAGCCACGGCGCCAGAGTCGGCAGGTAGCGCCAGCGAATGGACAGCGGCCCGAGCGGATCGAGCAGATAGCCCGGCACCTTCTTCAGCGTGCCCGGCATCGACATCGGCACCACGGAGGACGGGTTGAGGCAGCCGGCATTGCCGAAGGAAGCGCCCTCCCCGATGCCGCTGCGCTCGATCAGCACCACGTCGTTGCCGTCGCGCAGGAGGAAGCTCGCCGCCGCGACGCCGATGGCGCCGCCGCCGATGACTGCGACGGTGCGTTTCTTGTCTGACGTACTGGAAGTAACCATCGTTCAGGCCGCCTTGAGGAAGTCGGCGCAGCGCTCGCCGATCATGATGCAGTTCGCGTTGAGATTGCCGCTGACGATGACCGGCATGATCGAGGCGTCGGCGACGTAGAGGTTCGACAGGCCGCGCACCTTCAGCCTCGCGTCGACCACGGCCATGGGATCGCTGCCCATCTTCGCGGTGCCGGCGGGGTGGTAGATGCCGATGGAGGTCTCGCGGACATAGGCCGCCCACTCGTCGCCGCTCCGCACGTCCCGGCCCGGCTTGAACTCGGCGACGACATGGCGGGCCATGGACGGCGCCTCGAAGATGGCGCGCAGCTTCTTCGCGCCGGCGACGAGAGCGTCGAGGTCGCGCGCGTCGCCCAGCAGGTTGGGCTGGATCGCCGGTGCCGCGAGGGGATCGGGCGAGGCGAGCCGCACATGGCCGCGCGAATAGGGGCGGTGGATGTTGTTCAGCGCCGTCACCGCCGGCCGGTCGAACAGAATCGGCCCGGTGTCGGTCAGGTCGTAGCCGGCCGGCGTGAAATGGTATTGCAGGTCGCAGCGCGTCAGTTCCGGGCGCGAGCGGGCGAAGGCCAGCACATGCGCGTCCGGCGTCGTCCCCGGCCCGCGCCCCGCGAGGAACCAGAGCGCCCCGTAGAGCAGCGCGTGCAGCGGCGTGTGCTGCACATTGTAGGTCGGCCGGTCGACCCAGGCGACGTGGCTGGTGCCGGGATGGTCGTGGAAGTTCTCGCCCACCCCCGGCAGGTCGTGCACCACCTCGATGCCCTGCTCGCGCAGATGCGCCTGCGGACCCACGCCGGAGAGCATGAGGATCTGCGGCGAGCCGAAGGCGCCGGCCGCAAGCACCACGCCCCTGCCCGCCCGCGCCACGACCCGCCGGCCCTGCCGCTCGAACTCGACGCCGATGGCCCGGCGCCCCTCGAACAGCACGCGCCGGACCTGCGCCTGCGTCAGCACGGTGAGGTTGGGACGCCTGCGCCAGAGATAGGCCCGCGCCGAACTGCACCGCCAGCCGCGCCGCTGCGTGGCCTGAAGATAGCCGATGCCACCCTGCGGCCGCCGGTTGAGATCGGCCGTCTTCTCGAGGCCGGCCTCGACGCCGGCGCGCAGGAAGGCCTCCGACAGCGGATGCGAGGTGCGCAGATTCTGCACCCCGAGCGGCCCGCCGACGCCATGATCGGCGTCGGCGCCATTCTCATTGTCCTCGGCGCGGCGGAAATAGGGGCGCACGCTCTCGAAATTCCAGCCGGAGCAGCCATTCGCCGCCCAGTCGTCGAAATCCTCCGGCTGGCCGCGCACATAGAGCATGCCGTTGATGGAGGACGAGCCGCCGAGCACCTTGCCGCGCGGCATGTAGTCGGTGCGCCCGCCGCGCGAGGGATCGGGCGCGGAGGTCAGCCGCCAGTCGAAGCGCGGATTGCCGATGGCGTAGAGATAGGTCGCGGCCGGCATCAGCACCGGCAACCGGCGATCCGAGCCGCCGGCTTCCAGCACGAGGACCTTCGAGCGGCCGTCCTCCGCGAGCCGCCCGGCGACAGCACTTCCGCCGGACCCTGAGCCGACTACGATGTAATCGAATTCCATGGTTCTGCACTGCACCCGAGCGAAACATGATGGCAACCGCACGAGCATACATCAATATATAATAAGCTTATCCAAGTATATATTTAAGTTTAGATCGAGTTATTTCTCACGGATGAGACATACTCTTCTCAGAAATGAGAAACAGTTCTTGTCGTCCGCCCTGTCGGGCGCCCGTGGTGGAGCGGCGCGCGGGGTCACGCGGCTGGCACACATCTTGCTCTACGGTCCGCACCACCGCGACGGTCGCGAGGTGGCGTGACGCCGGCGTCGGTGAGCGTGTTGGAAGTGGCATGACTGAAATGACCGCCGCGCGGGAGCAGCAAGCGCTCGCCGCGTCGCGCATGGCCGTGAGCGCCGTGTTCTTCGTCGGCGGCACCGGCCTGACGGTGTGGGCGACCTATATCCCGATCCTCAAGGCACGCGCCGGGCTCGACGACGCCCAGGTCGGCCTGGTGCTGCTCTGCGTCTCGCTCGGCTGCCTGTGCGGCATGCCGGCGGCGGGATTCATCCGCCCGCGCCTCGGCCCGCTGCGCTCCGGCGCGCTGGCCGGCATCGCCTTCGCGGTCGCGAGCTTCGGCCCCGCGCTCGGCGTCACCATGCCGGTGCTGGCGGCGTCCGGCTATGTCATCGGCCTGTGCTTCGGCTTCCTCGACGTGTGCATGAACGCCCACGCCTCGGCGCTGGAGCGCGAGCTCGGCCGGCCGATCATGTCCTCGGCGCACGCCTTCTTCAGCCTCGGCAACGTCGCCGGCGCGCTGGCGGGCGGGGCGCTGATCGCGTCGGGGCTCGCCATCCCCTCGGCGCTCGGCATCGCCAGCCTGGTCCTCGTCGGCATCGCCGCCGCCGCGGTTCCATGGCTCTGGCTGCCGGAAAGCCATGTGCGCGAGGCGCTGGGCACCTCGATCTTCCGCCTGCCCAACCTCACCATGCTCGGCATCGGCCTGCTGACCGTGCTGTCCTTCGTCATCGAGCTGGCGCTGATCGACTGGGGCGCGCTCTACCTCGTGCAGGCCACCGGCTCGCTGCCGGCGCATGCGGCCTATGGCGTCGCCGCCTTCTCGCTCGCCATGACCGGCGGGCGCCTGCTGGGCGACCGGATCGTGCGCCGGCTGGGGCCGGTGACGACGATCCGGATATCGGGCGCCATCGCCTTCGTCGGCATCGCGATCATCGTGCTGGCCCCGACCATGCCGCTCGCGCTGCCGGGCTTCGCCATCGCCGGCCTCGGCATCGCCAATCTGGTGCCGATCTTCTTCTCGCTGAGCGGCCGGATGCCCGGCATTCCGCCGACCGCCGGCATCGCCATGACCGTGACTATCGCCTATGGCGGCGGGCTGTTCGGCCCGCCGCTCATCGGCTTCGTCGCGCATTCGCAGGACATGCGCGCCGCCTTCCTCCTGCTGGTCGGCGGCGCGCTGGTGATCGCGGGGCTGGTGCGGACCGTCATTCCCCGCGGCGTGCGGTAAGCCGCGGCACGGTCAGCCCAGCTTCAGCACCACCGACTTGGTCTCGAGATAGGCGTCGAGATGCTCGACGCCGGACTCGCGGCCATAGCCGCTGGTCTTGTAGCCGCCGAAGGGCACGACCGGATCGAGCCCGCCATAGGTGTTGATCCACACCGTGCCGGCGCGGATCGCCTTCGCCATGCGGTGCGCGGTGGAGACGTTGGTCGTCCACACGCCGCCGCCGAGGCCGAACACGGTGTCGTTGGCGATGGCGGCGGCTTCCTCCAGCGTGTCGAAGGGGATGGCCGCGGCCACCGGGCCGAAGATTTCCTCCCGCGCGATGCGCATGTCGTTGGTCACGCCGCTGAGCACGGTCGGCTCGAAGAAATAGCCGTCCTTCAGCGCGCCCTCGGTCAGGCGCTTGCCGCCGGTGGCGGCGGTGACACCCTCGCCCAAGCCGATCTCCATATAGCCGCTGACGCGGTCGAGCTGCTTGGCGTTGACCACCGGCCCGATCTGCGTCGCCGGATCGAGGCCGTTGCCGACCTTGAGCGATCGCGCATAGTCGCTGACGCGGGCGACGAACTCCTCGTAGATCGGCCGCTGGACCAGCAGCCGCGTGCCGGCGCAGCAGATCTGCCCGCTATTGGCGAACACGCCCATGCCGGCGCCGGCGACGGCGGCGTCCATGTCGCAATCGGCGAAGATGACGTCCGGCGACTTGCCGCCGAGCTCCAGCGTCACCCGCTTCAGATTGCCCTTCGAGGCGTCGATGATCTTGCGGCCGGTGACGTCCGAGCCGGTGAAGGCGACCTTGTCGACATCCATGTGCCGGGCCAGCGCGTCGCCGGCGATGTGGCCGAAGCCGGGCACGATGTTGACCACGCCTTCCGGCACGCCGGCCTCCAGCAGCAGCTCGCCGAGCCGCAGCGCGGTGAGCGGGGCGTCCTCGGCGGGCTTCAGCACCATGGTGCAGCCGGTGGCGAGCACCGGGCCGATCTTCCAGATGGTCGAGGTGAGCGGCGCGTTCCACGGCGTGATGGCGCCGACCACGCCGACCGGCTCCTTCAGCGTGTAGGTGAACACCTCGCCCGGCATGGAGTTCGGCAGCGTGCCGCCGGCGATGACGGTGCACATGCCGGCATAGAAGCGCGGCAGGCCGAGCGCCCGCTGGCGGCGCGCATACATGGAGGTGATAGGCGCGCCCATGTCGAGCACGTCGATATGCGCCAGCGTGTCGAAGTGCTTCTCCACCAGATCGGCGAAGCGCAGCAGGCACTGCTGGCGCTGGAACGGGGTGAAGCGGCTCCACGGGCCGGTGAAGGCCCGCCGCGCCGCCGCCACGGCGAGGTCGATATCGGCCGCGCCGCCCTCGGAGACCTCGGCCAGCACCTCCCCCGTCGCCGGGTTGAAGGTCTTGAAGGTTTTGCCCGAGAGCGAGGGCACGAACTTGCCGTCGATCAGGAGCTGCTTGGGCAGCGGCGCGATGATGTCGGCGATCGGATTCACGTTGATGGTCATGGCACTACTTTCGGAAACGAAAGGGATGCCTTGGGACCGCAAGAGCCATGCCATGGGCTTTCCTCTCGCGGGCGCGCGGGCTTAAGCGCCCGCGGGACCGGCGGAAGACGGCGCCAATGCTGGATTTCCCTCCCCGCCTCTCGCGCTCCTCTCGTCATCGTCCGGCCGCGCGGCGCGTCTCACATCAGCGACAATTGTCGCAGCGCTTCTGCGAGACGCCCCGCCCACGCGCCGTTGATTTTGCTGGAATCAGGGCGTGGCACGCGATTTGCGCTCCCTGCCCTGCGCCCCGGAGCCGGAAGGACCGGATGAGCCGCAACGTGGAGTTCGCGATGATCGAGCCGTCTCATTTCAAGCAGGGCATGCGGCGCCTCGCCGCCGGGGTGTCCGTGATCACCACCATCGACGGGGGGCAGCCGCACGGCTTCGTCGCCACCTCCGTCACCTCGGTGGCCGCCGATCCGACGCCGACCCTGCTGGTCTGCGTCAACCGCAAGGTTTCCTGCCACGACGTGATCGACCGCTCGGGGTCGTTCTGCGTGAACCTCCTGGCCGAGCCGGAACTGGAGCTCGCCAAGGCGTTCAGCTCGGCCGAGAGCCGCCATGCGCGCTTCAGCACGCATGAATGGCGCCCGCTCTCCACCGGCGCGCCGGCGCTGGTCGGGGCGCTGGCGAGCTTCGACTGCGTGCTGACCGACAGGGTGAGCGTGCACAGCCACAGCATCTTCCTCGGCACGGTGGTCGACATCGTGCTGCCGGAGACGCCGCTGCATCCCCTGATCTACGCCGACGGGCAGTTCGACGCGCTGCGCTCGCGCTGCGCCAGCCCGGTGCTGTAGGCGCGGAAAATGGAGGCCGGCGACGCGCGATCGCCGGCCTCCACGATCAGCCGTCAGACCTGCGCGAAGCCCCCGTCCACGAACACCTCGCCGCCGGTCATGAAGCTGCTGTCCTGCGAGGCGAGGAACGCCGCCACCGCTCCCGTCTCGGCCGGTTCGCCCATTCGGCCGAGCGGGTTCGCGGCGCCGAGGGCTTTCATGGCTTCCTCACCCATCACATCGAGGGCGAGTTCCGTCCGGATCGGTCCCGGCGAGAGGACGTTGATGCGGATGCCCGTGCCCTTCAGGTCGAGCGCCCAGGTACGCGCCAGATTGCGGATCGCCGCCTTGGTGGCGCTGTAGATGCTGAGCTGCGGCGTCCCCATTACCCCCGCACTGGAGCCGGTGAGGATGATCGAGCCGCCGGACGCCATCAGCGGCAGCGCCTTCTGCACGGTGAACACCAGGCCCTTCACATTGACGTCGAAGGCCCGGTCGTAATGCTCCGGCGTGATCTCGCCGAGCGGCGCCAATTCACCCGTGCCGGCATTGGCGAACACGATGTCGAGCCCGCCGCGCTCCGCCTTCACGGTCGCGAACAGCCGGTCGAGATCGGCGAGATCGGTCACCGAGCCCCGCACCGCGCGGGCGTTGGGTCCCAACTTCGCCAGAGCCGCGTCCAGCGCGTCCTGGCGCCGCCCGAAGATGTAGACGAACGCTCCTTCCTCGATGAACCGCTTGGCGGCACCGAGCCCGATGCCGCTGCCGCCGCCGGTCACCACCGCGGTCTTGCCTTCCAGTCTGGTCATGTCTTGCCTCCTTTACTCAGGTGGCAAGGAACTGGCGGGCCACATACCTATCGACAAGTATGCACTTTTTGGTAAGTATCAAAAATCATGAGCCGTGCCCCATCATGCCCCTCCGGCTTCAGCTGTGGCCTCGACGCCACGCTGCGCGTCATCGCCGGCAAGTGGAAGCCGCTGATCCTCTATTTCCTGCTGCAGGGGCCGACCCGCTACGGCGAGCTCAAGCGCGCCGTGCGGGGCGTGAGCGACAAGGTGCTGATCCAGCAGCTAAAGGAGCTGGAAGCCGACGGCCTCATCGTGCGGACCGACTACAAGGAGGTGCCGCCGCGGGTCGACTACGCCCTCACCGCGCTCGGTCTCAGCCTGACCAACGCGCTCGAGCCGCTCTGCTCCTGGGGCACGCAGAACATGGCCGAGGTCTCCCGCGTCCTCGCCCGGCGCGAAGAATGGCACGCGCCGAAGCACGCCGAGGTCCCGGACCCCGCCTGACACGGCAAGCTCCGTTCACCCGGGAATGCGGGCGATGACCTTGATCTCGAAGTCGTACCCCGCGAGCCAGTTGACGCCGATCGCCGTCCAGTTCGGATAGGGCTCCTCCGGGAAGACCTCGCCCTTGACCTTCATGATCGTGCCGAATTGGTTTTCCGGATCGGTATGGAAGCTCGTCACGTCGACGATGTCGTCGAGCCCGCATCCGCCCGCCTTCAGCGTCGCCTCGAGATTCGCGAAGGCCAGGCGGACCTGGGCCTCGAAGTCCGGCTCGGGCGAGCCGTCGCTGCGGCTGCCGACCTGGCCGGACACGAACAGGAGATCGCCCGATCTGATCGCGGCGGAATAGGTGTGCGCCCTGTAGAGGTCATGCCGGCCGGCAGGGAAGACGGCGTCACGCTTGGCCATCGGGGATTCTCCATTGCTGGTTCGCTGGAAGGCGGTGCCGGCGGATCGGTGCCGGTCAGGCGCGCAGTTGGCGCTTGAAGAAGTAATGCAGCACGAAGTGCGCGGGAGAGACGACCGCGACGAGCTCCCATCCTTCAGCCCCCAGCTCCCCGAGGGCGGCGGAATCCAGGGTGGTTTCGACCACCAGATATTCCCACTTCATGGTCCGTTCTCCGGTTGCTGAGCCTGTCTTGGGACGGCGAAGACTGGCCGGGATCCATGGCCATCGGAGGGCGCTTGCCTCTTCCGAATTCATCGGCTTCGGTATGGACGCGACCCTATCGTCTCGACGGGGCAGGCCGCGAGGTCGACGAAGCGACCTCGGTCCGCGCCGGCGTCAGAAGCTGGACGTCTCGGTCGCCCCGGTGAGTGGCTGGTGCGGACGACGGGAATAAAACCCAAGCGTCCGCAAAGCGTTATAGGCGCTGAAATCTGTTGCAAATATTAGATTCTTCCCATAACTTCTCCCAAAATTTCTCCCAAAATGAGGTATTGAGGTGGGCAAGGAAGTTCGGCATCTGCAACATAAGGACGGCCGCTACTATGCCCGGCTTGGCATTCCGGTGGCGCTTCGATCCATCATAGGCAAGCGTGACTTCACCACCGCGTTGGGGGCAGATCGCACTGCAGCGCTCGATCAGCTCCCGGCCGCCATCGCGGCCATGAAAGCGGAGATCGCAGCAGCCAAGCGGCAGCTTGCCGCTCCGAAGCGCGACTATCGCCCGGCCCCGTCGCCTAAGCGCCAGCTTGCCCCCGTCGAGATCGCGCACCAGCACCTAGAAGCGCGGCTCGCTTTCGATACCGAAGTACGCGCCGGTGGTTCGGACCTCATCGGCATTGGGTCCCCCAATCCGAAATACGTGCGCCAGCTCCGCGACATAGCCGCCGGGCGCCGCCCCGATCCCCTCCCCGAGCCGATCCGCCTCGCGCTCGACTTCGCCAAGCGGCATGGCCCGCTCGCTGATGAGGCGGCGACGCTGCGCATGCTCGCCCGTGCTGAGCTGGTGGCGCTCGATACCGAAATGCATCGGGATGAAGGCGAACCGGACCCGCCGGTCCCCGCCGACCTCATCCCGCCTAAGCTGGAAGCGGACAAGCAGTCGCCGCGTATCCTGAGCGAGGATTCGACAAAGACGCTTGGCGAGCTGCTGCCGCGACTCTTGCAGGAGCGCAAGCCGACCCCTTCGACCGCACGCGAGTACGAGGTGATGGTGCGCCAGTTCGAAGAGCTGATCGATCCGCCGCCGGCAATCCATGAGATCACCCGCCGCACCGTGCAGCGCTTCAAGGACCGGCTGCTAGAGGCGCCGTCGAGCGCCACTAAACGCTTTCCCGGCATGACCCTGCCGGAAGCGATAGAGGCCAACAGAAAGCGCGCTGACCCGTATCCCGGCCTCGATCCGAAGACGGTGAACGACAAGACGCTCATGCGCCTGAATGGCCTGCTAAATTGGGCGGTGCGTCAGGACATCATTCCAGACAATCCGGCATCCGGCGTGAAGGCCGAAATCACCGGCGGGAAGGTGAAAGCACCGCCGCGCGTCCCGTTCGCTGCCGGCGACCTCACCAAGCTCTTCGCCCCCTCTCTCTTCGGCAAGGCGCCAGAGGAAACCCGATGGGCAATGCTGATCGGGCTCTTTGCCGGCTTGCGTCCATCCGAGAGCGCCCAAATGCGCTTGGACTCCGTGAGGCGCGAGCGCGGCGTGCTTTGCCTCGTGGTGGAGGAAGAGACCAAGACCGAGGGCAGCCGACGCATGGTGCCCGTGCATAGCACGCTGATCGGATTGGGCTTCGAAAGGTATGTCGCCGGCCTGCGCAGCACTAACGCCACGCATCTATTCCCTGGCTGGTACGCCGACGGCATGCGAGCGAAGCAGGAAGCAGAAGCAAACGGCAGCACCGTCCTGAATCAGTTCTTCCCCCGGTTCATCCCTCGGCGCTTCAATGTGACCTACCGGAAGAACGCTGGCATTGCTGACCCGAGGAAGGATTTCTACAGCTTCCGGCACACCTTCAAGACAGGGCTGTCCAGTGCTGGCGTAGAGCGCGGCCTAATGGATCAGCTTTGCGGTCATAGGGACGGCTCCGCTGGATCGGTCTATGTGCATAGCGTCTCCGTCGAGGCACTGAAAGAAGCTGTAGAACGGCTTGTTTTCGACGGTTTCGACGCCACGACAATCAAGACCTAAACTTTTTTCTGCGATTCAACCTGTTGCACTGATTCAGTTTTTCATCTGAATCGGAATCCTTTCTGCGTTCGTTCTTGTTAATTCTCTATTTACCTGCGAATCGCAGGGGCGCATAATTTTGGCATGTCAACGTTCTGCATGCCTGCGTAATGAGTACGAGTTCTTTCAAGTCACGCCTCGCCAATTGGCTTCTAAGCGACATTGAGGTGAAGTCGTCGCCTGTCTCTGGCGTCACAAATCCCGAGACTTGGCTTGTCGATCTCTTGAACGCGAGCCCGGCACAGTCGGGCATCAGCGTGAATCCGACTACGGCAATGCAGTGCACGCCCGTCAACCGGGCCGTTACACTCATCGCATCCTCCCTCGGCAGCCTTCCCGTGAAGGTGTACCGCCGCCTCGACAATGGCGGGAAGGAAGCGGACCCGACGCACTCCGCGTATGGCCTCGTGCATGACGACGCCACCGAATGGCAATCCGCCGCCGAGTTTCGCGAGCGGATCACGGCGGACGCGCTGCTACACGGCGCCGGCTTTGCCCTCGTGCAGCGTGATAGTGACGGGCGCCCCGTCGAGCTGATCTATCTGCCGCCCGGCAACGTGCAGGTGAAGGCTGATGACTATGGCGAGCCCTTCTATCTCATCGGCTCGACGCAGACCCGCTTCAGCTTCCGGAACGTCCTGCATGTCGCCGCGCCTTTCGAGCTGGCGCCGATCAAGGCGTGTCGCGAGGCCATCGGCCTTGCGCTCGTGCTGGAACGCCACGCGGCCCGGCTCTTCGGCAACGGCGCCCGGCCTTCTGGCCTGCTTTCGGTGAAGCAGTCTGAAAACCGGAAGGTCGACGACAAGACCCTCGCGAACATCGTGGCGGCATGGAAGGTCGCGCACAGCGGCGACAAGTCTGGCAACACAGCCATTCTTCCGAATGACGTGGAGTATCAGCAGCTCACGCTCAATTCGGTCGACGCACAGTTCGCCGAGATGCGCGCCTTTCAGATTTCCGAGGTTGCCCGCGCCTTCGGTGTGCCGCCGATCCTGCTTCAGGACTACAGCCGCGCCACATGGTCGAATTCCGAACAGATGGGGCGGCAGTTCCTTCAGTTCACGCTGCTGCCGTGGATTCAGGCTTGGCAGGCGGCTTACCGCCGGGCGCTGCTGACGCCTGACGAGCGCGCTACGCACCTAATCGAGTTCATCGTCGACGACCTGTTGCGCGGCGACTTCGCCTCTCGCGTCGAGGGCTATTCGAAGCTGATCGCGGCGCGCGTGCTCAATCCGAACGAAGTCCGCGCCATGGAAAACCGCCCGCCCTATGCCGGCGGCGACGAGTTCGTGAACCCCAACACCCTCACGTCCGGCGCGCCGCCGGCATCCCCGCAGGAAACCCCTGATGCCTGAGACCTCGATTGAACGGTTCCTCGGCGATCAGTTGCGCCGCCTTCAGCTCACCAAGCCCATGCTCGAAGAGTTGGAGCGCACCAGCGGCATGGGCATCCTGGCCCTGTACGGTGCCATCCTTCATCGCACTGCGCATCACAAGCACCTCGCCGAGATCGTGCGGTGCGCGCTGATCGGCGGCGGCGCCGCTCCTCAGGAAGCCGCTGCGCTTGTCGCCATCTATGTCGATCCGTCGCCGATCCTGCCGGTGCTCACGCTCGTGCTGGAAATCCTCGACGCCGCTTTCGAAGGTGTCGAGCCGCCCCCCCGAAGAGCCGGCTTCGCCGCTGGCAGACGTTGCAGAGGTAGCGAACAGCGTTCGCGCTGACATCGCCGCCGCGACCGCCGTCCTTCGCGATGTCGCCGGCATTGATCGCCGCCGCGCCGGCCCGGTTCACCTTGACCTCGACGCGGAGGAAGCCGCGTGAACCGCCTCGAAATCAAAGCGTCCTTCGGCGTCGACGACGCTGGCGCCATCACCGGCACCGCTTGGCCCTTTGGCACCCCGGATCGCGTCGGCGACATGATCGAAAAGGGGGCCTTCGCTGGCGCCGTGCTTCCCCTGCCCATGCTCTTCGGTCACGACCCGAACCAGCCGGTAGGCATCTGGGAAGCCGCCGTCGAGACCGATGCCGGCCTAGAGGTTCGCGGGCGCCTTCTCATTGATGACGTTGCCCGCGCCCGCGAGGTTCGCGCCCTTGTGCAGTCCGGTGCTGTCACGGGCCTGTCCATTGGCTTCCGCACGCTGAAGGCGGCACCCCGCGCCGGCCGTGGCCGCACCATCTCGGCGCTGGACCTCGCCGAAATCTCCCTTGTGACCATCCCTTCGCACCCTCGCGCACGGGTGCGCACCGCCAAGTCCGCCGACGCAGCAATCGCGCTCGCCGAAGCGATCCACCGCGCCGCGTCGGCGCTTCGAACCCCTGCATGAAAGGCCCTGCATGACCTCCCTCGCCTACGCCCCGCTTGAACTGAAGGACGCTGACGACGAGTCGGCCGATATCGTGACCAAGGCGCTCGACGACCTCACCGCGTCCGTCGACGAGCGCCTGAAGGCAATCGAGACCAAGAGCGCCGAGCGCTTCACCAAGATCGAACAGAAGCTCGCCCGGCCGAACCTCGCCAATGACAACCGGAATGAGCCGAGCCTTGAACGCAAGGCGTTCGGTTCGATCCTTCGCGGCGTCGAGTATCACCGCCTGCCGGATATCGAACAGAAGGCCCTCACGGTCGCCAGCGATGCCGCTGCCGGTTACGTGCTCGCTCCGGAGGACATGACGCGCGAGTTCATCCGCAACCTCGTCGAGTACTCGCCGGTTCGCGCCTATGCCGACGTTCGCACGACCATCTCGCACACCGTGACGATCCCCAAGCGTCTCACGATCACCAACGCGGCCTGGACCGGCGAAGGCGCCACCACCACCGGCACCGAGCCGACCTTCGGCGAGATCAGCATGCCCATTCGCGAGCTGACCACGCACGTCGATATCGGCAACTGGCTTCTGGAAGACGCGCTCGAGAACGTCGAGGCGGAAGTGCGGCTCGCCCTCGCCGAGGACTTCGGCAAGAAGGAAGCGACCGCCTTCGTCAACGGCACCGGCACCCTTCAGCCGGAAGGCTTCATGACGAACGCCGATATCGCCACCACACTGAACGGCCATGCGACGAACCTGTCGGCCGATCAGCTCATCACTCTGATGTACGCGCTGCCGGCGGCGTACCGCAATCGTGGCACGTGGGCGATGAATTCCACCACTCTCGCCGCCATCCGCAAGCTGAAGAACACGGCGGGCGATTATCTCTGGCAGCCGACGCTCTCCGCTGGTCAGCCGGAAACCATCCTCGGCCGTCCCGTCGTCGAGATGGTCGATATGGGCGATCCCGTTGCGAACGCCTTCCCGGTCATGTTCGGCGACTTCAAGGCGGCGTACCGCATCTACGACCGCATCGCGCTTGAAGTGAAAACGAACCCGTACCTTCTCGCCACCGAGGGCAAGGTTCGCTTCCACGCCCGTCGCCGCGTCGGTGCCGCCGTGGTAGGCCCTGCCGCACTGCGCAAGCTGAAGATGGCCGTGAGCTGACCTATGCGGATCGCGGCCCCCGATATCCTTCTGGAGCTGGACGGGCGAACCTTCTCCCTCCGGCCCTCATTGGGGGCCGCGATCCGGCTTGCCTATCGATACGACAGCTTCACCCACGTCATGAAGGGTGTCGCCGAAGGCCGCATCGGCGTGATTGCCAATGTCATCGCCGAGACCTCGGCGCGTCCCCTGTCTGAGGTGCGCGCCGCGCTGGCGCCGCCGCTCAATAGGTGCCTCTTCCCGGCGATTGAGGCGTGCGTCGCGGTCATCACCGCGCTGACGGACCTCGGCGGCAACGATGGCGAGTCCGGCAACACCGGCACGCCCATGTCTTTCACCGACGCCTATCAGCACCTTTTCGAGGTGGCATGCGGCGCCATAGGCTGGACCGCCGACGCGGCCCTGAGCGCCACGCCTGCCCAGATCATCATTGCCTACAAGGGCCGCGTCGAGCTGCTGAAGGCCATCTTCGGCAGCGCCGAGGATGAGGCACCGAAGGCCCCGCATTTCGAGCGTGATGAAGAGGGTTTTGCGGCACTGCGTGCCATGTCCCTCTCCGGCGCGAATGGGGGCGCATGATGCCGATCCGCGCACCCCGAATTTGTGCCTGCGGTCATGTCATCGGCAGCGGCCAGCGCTGCCCTTGTCAGATACGCAGAGATGCCGAGCGCAACCGCCGTGCCGACGCCAATCGTCCGACAGCTCGTGAGCGTGGCTATGACGGCAAATGGGAGAAGGAGCGCGCCGCCTTCCTGAAGACCAATCCAACCTGCGTCCGGTGCGGCGCAGAGGCCAAGGTCGTCGACCACAAGATTCCGCACAAGGGCGACATGCGCCTCTTCTGGTCGCGCTCCAATTGGCAGACGCTCTGCACGACCTGCCACGTCCGGTGGAAGCAGCGCCTTGAACGGAAGCCGCACCGATGATGTTACGGCTCCAACGCCAGCATCATGCCCAAGAGGCCATTGTTAAATGCTTCCGCATCCACACTCGAATGCGCACGGCGATGGCAGTTCGGACAAAGGCCAATGACAAACTTTGGACTGTCGGGACCTCCATCGCTCAACCTGCGAATGTGGTGCGGTTCGAGATAAGGCTGCCCATTCGGACGAATGAACGGAGCAGGCGCCGCGCATGCTTCACATTTCCCGTTCGCCCGCGCGACGACGTAGTTGCGAACGTCACGGCTACGCTCGAATACAGTGCGCATCCCTTGGGAGCGAGCCGGAACAGGCGATGCGGCGGCAAATGCACGCTGCTGCAAATCCGCAATGGATGCTGCCGGAACAGCCCCCTCATCCTCCTCTTCGATGAGGGCCTCGATTGGCCGCAGTTCAAAGACAATTGCTTGGCGAAGCGAACCGCTCCGGTCCGGAGCAGGTTCGTAATGGAAGGCTTCGCAGACGTATTGGCCTTCAAAGCTAAGGCCTTCACGAGTCTTGCGGAAGACCAGCAAGTCGCGTCCGTCGATGTGGTGGTTCCTGATCGCGGCATTCCCTCGAATGAAGCTCATGTCGCCAAGCTGCCCCTCGCCGAAATACTCGAACACCCCATCGGGGCGCATCCGATCCGCGTAACCGTGAACCGTGCCGGCCTCTCCCGTAATCAAGATCACCACGGGATGCCGCCTAGGCGTGACAATGCCGCCCCGCTCCTGGCCCTCGAAGCGGTCGTGGATGTCGCGGCGGCGATTGTAGCTGCGCCCTCGTTCAAAGCCCCAAACCATCGAATCTCACTCACTAATCTCGCTTACCCAAGAACCCTACCCAAAATCCGGCGCAGGCACCCGGGGGTATTGCAGAACCTCCGCATAAAGCCGAGGGGACCGGCGGGGGGAGGACTGCGCAACACACACCGAAAACAGAATTTTCACAGTAACAGGTTGTTTTAACTGATGCCTATCGTGAGCCTTGAAGAGGCCAAGCGTCATCTCAGGATCGAAGGGAACGTCGACGACGCCTTGATTTTGGAGAACATCGCCGTCGCCGAAGGATACGTCGAGAGCTTCGTCGGAACCATCGGCGAGGTTGCCGATTACGTGCCGGACACGCTTAAGAAAGCGGTCCTTTTCATGGCGGAATACTATTTCGACGGCAACAATAGCGCCAAAGAACGTGCCGATGAGCTGATCTTGCCGTATCGGAAGTGGAGCTTCTGACATGGCGGACCAGCTCACGAAGCTCCAAAAGCGCTTCGCCGCGATCCCGCGCGAGGTGAAGCAGGCGGTTCAACCTGCGCTCCAGCGCTCCGGTGAAGAGCTTGTCGCCACGATGCGCCAGCTCGCGCCGGAGGATACCGGTGCGCTGAAAGAGTCTATCGTCGCCACGCCTGCCGGACAGTCGACCCCCGTCTATTCCCAGCCCGGCGGCGCAACCGTGGTGCCCGAGAATGCCGTCGCCGTGACGGCGGGCAACACTGACGTCCGCTATGCGCACCTCGTCGAGTACGGCACCGCCGAGGCGCCCGAACAGCCGTTCTTCTGGCCCGCCGTGCGCCTCACCCGGAAGCGGATCACCAGTCGCATCAAGCGCGCCGTTTCCAAGGCCGTGAAGGACGCGCGCTGATGGAACCGACGCTTGATCTTCAGACCGCGATCCGCACCCGGCTGATCAATGATCCGACCGTGACGGCCCTCGTGCCGGCGGCGGCGATCCTCGACCGCCACACCCGGCCCGAGCTGGAACGCATGATCATTCTCGGCGAGGGACAGCACGTCGCGGCGGACAGCTACAGCAGCTTCCACGAGCGCGTTTTCCTGACGCTGCACGTTTGGGTCCGTGCCGACGATTTCGTGCTTTGCAAGACCATCGCCGACGCGGTGCGCAGGGCGCTTCGCGGTGCACCTTGGATCGCGAGCGGGCACGTAGTGCATGGCGCCACGATCAGCACCCGCTATTTGCGCGATCCCGGCGGCGAGTACGCGCACGGCGTCATCAGCATCGATGCCGTGATGCAGGGGCTTGCGGCATGAAGCCCTCGGACCTGACGCACCTCGTGATTTTTGAGCGGAGTACCGAGGCTATCGCCCCCTCCGGCGGCGTGGATCGTGTTTGGGCAGAGATCGCCCGTGCTCGCGCCGAGCTTGTCGAGGGCGGTGCCACCGAGGAACAGAAGGACCGTGGCGCCGTCAGCGTCACCGCCCTCACCTTCCGGGCGCGGTATGTGCCCGGCATCACCTTGGCAGATCGCGTGATCCATGGCGGCAGCGCCTTCGACATCATCGGGCTTGCTGAGATCGGGCGGCGCGAGGCGCTGGAAATCCGCTTGCGGAGGACCGGGCCATGAGGGGACGTCGCCCTGCCACTATCACCATCGGCTCGTCGCCTGTGACGTGCCTGCCCAAGCCGCCGGCCTTTCTGGCGAAGGACGGCAAGGCAGAATGGCGCCGCGTCGCGCCGATCCTGATTGAGGAACGCAAGACGCTCACGGTTGCGGACCTCGCCACGCTCGCGAGCTACTGCGTTGCCGTTGGTACTGTTGCCGAATCCAGCCGCACTATCGCTCGTGAAGGCATGACCTTCATGAGCACGACTGGTCCGAAAAAACACCCTGCCGTCGCGATCCGCAATGACGCCATGACACAAGCTCGCCTTCTCGCTGGCGAGCTTGGCCTGACGCCCGTTGCGCGCTCGCGTGCCGCCGTGCGCGAGGATGCCGAGAACGATGACGCCGACAACCCGCTGAAGGTGCCGTAGTGGCGAGCACCTTCCCGGCATGGGTTTTCGACGAGAGCGAAATTCCCGATCCGCTTGGCTATGGCGAGCGGGCCGTCGAGTTCCTGCGTCGCCTTAAGCACCCTTTGAGCACCGAGCCGGGATTTCGATTCCAGCTCCCGAGGTGGCTAGAGCGCATCGTCCGCCGCATTTATGGCCCGCGTGATGAAGATGGCGAGCGCATCGTGCGCGAAGTCTTCCTCTTCCTTCCCCGTGGAAATCGAAAGACCAGCATCGCCGCCGCGCTGGCCCTGCTGCACCTGCTAGGACCGGAGCGCGTTCCAGGCGGACAGATCATCTTCGCCGCGTCGGATCGTGAGCAAGCCGGCATCGGATTTCGCGAGGCCGCCGGCATAGTCGAGATGGACAAGCGCCTGGGATTCGCCACCCGCATCTATGAGCCGCATGCCGGAATTCGCACCATCAAGAGCAAGCTCGACGGCTCAACCCTTCGGGCCGTGTCGTCGGATGGTAGGGCACAGCACGGCACCACCCCGACCTTCGTGCTCGCCGACGAGATCCACTCATGGCAGCGCCGCGACCTCTGGGAAGCGCTGCAATCCGGCATGGCCAAGCGCCGTGGCGGGCTGACCATCGTCGCCACAACGGCGGGCCGTGGCAATGAGGGGCTGGCCGCAGAGCGCTATAACTACGCGCGTCGGGTTGCCCTCGGCGAAATCGAGAATCCTGCCTTCCTGCCGATCATGTTCGAAATCGCTGCTGATGAGGATTGGCAGGATGAAGCCATTTGGCACCGCTGCAATCCTGGCCTCGCCTACGGCTTTCACGACATCAAGAAATTCCGCTCGGACGCGGAGGAAGCGCGCGCCAATCCCTCGAAAGCCTTTGAGTTTCAGCAATTCAAGCTCAATCGCTGGTTCGGCAACAGCCGCGATCCGCTCTTCGATATGCGGACTTACGATGCGGGCATCGATCCGGACTTCGATCTAGCCGGGCTGGAGAGGCTGCCCTGCTTCCTCGGCGTGGACATGAGCGTCAACGGCGACTTAACCGCCATTGTTGGTGCATGGCGACATGACGACGGGCGGATTTCCATCCACCCATGGTTCTTTGTACCGGGCGACGATCTTCGCATTCGTGCCGACGTTGACGGCGTGCCCTATGAGCGCTGGCGCGATGAGGGACTGATCAACGCGGTTGCAGGGGCGATCATCCGTCCCGAGGCTATCGAGGCGCATATTCGCGAGCTGTACGAGCGCTTCGCAGTCGAGGAGATCGCGTTCGATCCACACCTCGCAGCGACCATCATGCAGCGGCTTTTCGAAGACGGTCTCCCCGTGGTGGGAATGCGCCAAGGTCCGCTCACCATGGCTCCGGCGATTGGCGCTCTGGAGCGCACCGTCAACGGCCGCCTGCTGCACCACAGTGGACACCCCATCCTCCGGCATCACTTCGACTCCGTTGTCGCCAGCCGAAACGACACTGGTCTCGTGCGTATGCACAAGGGCAAGCGCACCGACCGTATCGACGGTGCCGTTGCTGCCGCCATGGCGGTAGGCCGCGCCAGCCAAGGCGAGAAGCCTAAGAGCATCTTCGAATCCGACGATTTCGACCCCTCTAGCGTTGTGTTGAGTTTCTAATGGCGATCGATGACCCCCAGCTCGTCGTAATGCTCGAAGCGCGCATCCGCGATTTCGAGCGCAATTTTCAGCGCGCTAGCCGCACCGCCGGCACGAACTTTCGCCAGATAGAGCGGCAGGCCAGCAACAGCGCCACGCGCCTGCAGAACACCTTCGCCGGGATCGGGCGCGGCATGAGCACCGCGTTCGGTGCCGTAGCTGGCGCCGCCGGCATCGGCGGCCTTGGTGCCGCTGGGCTCTTCGCCGGTGCCCGTACCGCAGCGGCGGACCTTGCGAACCTTTCGGCAGAGGCGCAGCGCGCCGGCCTCGGCGTCGAGGCGTTTCAAGAGCTGGGATACGCGGCGCAGCAGTCCCGCGTGAACATCGATGCCCTCACGGACGGCATCAAGGAAATGCAGCTCCGCGCCGATGAGTTTATCACCACGGGCGCAGGCGGCGGCGCCGAGGCCCTTCAGCGTCTCGGCTATTCCGCCGAAGAGTTGAAGGTGAAGCTCGCCGATCCGGCCGCGCTCTTCGAAGAGATCATCGAACGGCTAGGCCAGCTCGACACGGCGGCGCAAATCCGCATCGCCGACGAGATATTCGGCGGCACCGGCGGCGAACAGTTTGTGCGGCTGCTTCAGCAGGGCAACGGCTATATCGGCCGGATGCGGCATGAGGCCCGCGACACCGGCAACGTCATAGACGCCGAGCTGGTGCAGCGTGCTGTCGAGATCGACAGGGCATTCGCCCGCATCAGCGCCACCATCGGGACGAACCTGAAGGGTGCGCTCGTCGGCGTCGTCAGCCTCATACGCGACTTCGCGGACATGCTTCACGCCACGGAAAACCAGAGCGCCAGCACCCTTCAGCGGCGTATCGAGCTGATCAACGCCGCCGTCGAGAATGCCCGCAAGTCGAGCCTCGCGTTCCTGGCTATCGGTGGCGACACCGGCATTGCTTCCCGGCTCGCCGAGCGTGACGAGCTTCAGAGCCAACTCGACAGTCGCCCCGCCACGTCCATAACCGTGACCAAGCCCGGCGGCATGGGCGATCTATCAAAGATCACCACGCCTGCGCAGAAGGCGGCGAACGATCTTGCGAAAGCGTACGACGGCATCATCGCCAGCGCACAGCAGCGTGTCGCCAGCCTCAACACCGAAACCGCCGCCCTCGGCATGACGACGCGGGAAGCCGAGCGCTTCCGCCTGGAACAGGAGCTGATCGCCGAGGCGCAGCGCGCTGGCATCACACTGACGGATGCGCAGCGGCAGGCCATTGCCGAGTTGGCATCGGCCTATGGCGATGCAGCGGCAGCGGCGGAAGCCGCCAGCACCCGCTTGCAGAATGCCGAGACCATGAAGGCGGCATTCGCTGACATAGGCGCCGAGGGCGTGCGCTCGTTCGTTGCCGACCTTCGGCAGGGCGTCAGCCTGACGGGCGCCCTCTCGAATGCCCTTGCGCGCCTCGGCGACAGGCTGATGGACCTTGGCCTAGACCTCGCCCTCTCCCCGCTCTTGAACGTGCTGTCCGGCGGGCTGACGAGCGCCCTCGGCTTCTCCGGTGGCGGCGCCGTTCCCAAGTTCGCCAGCGGCGGGCATGTACGCGGCCCCGGCACTGGCACGTCGGATAGCATCCCGGCGATGCTCTCGAACGGCGAGTACGTCGTGAACGCGGCGGCGACGGCCCGGCACCGGGCCTTGCTCGACGCGATCAATGCCGGCGTCGCGCTCCCGGCCTTCGCTTCCGGCGGCATCGTCCGTTCGCCGGGAGCCGGTGGAAGGGGCGCGACCGTGCAGTCCATCAGCTTCGCGCCGACGATCAGCGTATCCGTCGAGGGCGGATCGCGTGGCCCCGCTGCCGATGAGGCCATGGGTGCGAGGATCGCCGAGCAGATCGAAGGCCAGATACGGCACTTCGTGGTCGACGAGCTAATGGTGCAGATGCGCCCCGGAAATATTTTGGGCTGACGACGCGAGTCCGGCCCCGCGCCCGCTATAATTGGTGGACGCACATTCAGCACACGCTTGGGAACAAAAGAAACCCGCCCGGAAGGAGAGAACCGGGCGGGCTAGAGCGTTGAACTTAGTCTCGACGTATGAGCACCCCAATGCCGTGGAGCGATCACATGGATAAGTATAGCAACTGTGCAGCCGATTGCACAGAAAAAGACGAAAATAATTCTGCCGACGACCTCGATTTATCTAGCCTCGATGAGCTGATTTACGAGCTAACGCACATGAACGGGCGCGCCTGTGTTGCGCCGCCCAAGCGCGACGAGGCGGCAGAGCTTGCCGCGCTTGAAGCCGAGTTCGATGCGCTCACCGAGTTCGTCGCGGGGCTCGACGACGAATGAGCGGCGAGCCGATAGGGGCGACGAAACCAGCCCGAAAGTCATGTTCAAAAACGGAACGCCAGACCCGCCGCCGCGCGCGTAAGCGGGATGGCGATTTCCTTATGCGTTCAAGGATTTATGCGGCATCGGGCGTTCCGACCGCCGGGGAAGGTTCTTTAGGCGAACACTCACCTCACCCTTCTGCATCCCCCTCTCATTCCTCCTACACACCCCCGAGGAAGAACACTCGCACCCTAGACGCCCTCTTCACCAGATATAGAAAAACGCGCACGCCGCCGCGCTGGGATGAAGCTTCAGCTCTCGCCAAGGCCACCTTCTATCACCGGGAGGTTTCCAAACGCGGGGGCGTGTCCTTCACGCTCAACTTCGGCCCCGAGGTGGAGAAGGCCGCGCGCGCCGATCCTGCCTCTTTCACCGAGCACGTCCGGCGGCGTCTCAGGCGCTTTCTGAAAGCCGAGTTCGGCCGGACGGTGGATTACTGGTTTGGCGTGGACATCTCCGATGAGGGGCGCCCGCACCTTCACGGCGGCATCACCGTATCCGGCAACGAAGCCGAGGCTCTAGGACGCGCGCTCGCCCGTGCCGGCGGCAAATGGGGCTCTGTGCGCGGCGTGAAGCATCAGGCGCACGTCGGGGATCGCCTGGACGACGATTGGGCCTCCTACGCCACCAAGAAGATTACCCGGTCCCGGCAGGAGGTGTTCGGCTCCATGCTTTCTGTAACCGATAGCATCCGGCGCGCGGCAAAGGATGCCTTTGAGCGAGAACGGAAGCTCGTTTTGTCGGTGACGAAAGAGGAGAATATTAGTCACTACTGACTAACGAAAATAAACTGTAGAATTATGTTGACCATCATCTCAGATTCAACGAATCTTCGGCAGCTAACCCTTCGGAGTACCTCTCTTGAAATCTTCTGTGCTGAAAGCCGCCGGCGGCACCGCCCCGGCATACGATGAACTGTGCGCGTCTCTTGCCGCCGAGCTTCTGGCGACCGTCGAGTCCTTCGCGGCCCGCCATGGGCTTGGCCCGCTCCACAGTGACGGGCTTCGACAGATGTCCGTGAAGCTCCCGGACGCCGCCGCCGAACTGATGATGTTCGGGTTCAATGTGTGGCCGGACGATCTGCCGGCCCAATGATACGACGCTTGCGTTCACTACCGTTGCGTTTTATACAGAACGCAACGCAACGGAGGGATCAATGGCGAAGTCTGCAACTGAGCGCTCTCGTGAATTCCGCGAACGGCAGCTCCAGCGTACCAAAGCCAAGCTGAAAGCGGCTCCAGCGCGCCCGGCTTACCTCGCCGGTTCATTCGCGGACTTCATGAGAGGTCGGCACTTGGACCTGTACGAAAACCTCGACGCCTTCGGCGTGTTCATCAACGGCAGCTCGTTCGATGAAGACCAGCAAACGTTCCAGTCGCAGGTGCACCGGGACGAACCGCTAGACTCGCTTCAGCGCGCAACGGCGTTGGTCGAAGTGTTCACGGATGCCGCTAGCGAGCTGGCGTGCGCCATCAATGAATACAAGCTGGCTGAGGTTCAACGCGCGATCGATGCGGCATTTGCTAGGGCAGCTGCGCTGCCGCCCGGCAACGTCGAAGCTCTGAAAGCCGAATGGGCAGAAGCTGAGCGCCTTAAGGCCCTGCAAGCTGGCCTGCGCACGCCCAAGCGCCACACCTTTCCCGGCATCACGACAAAGGGGGAGTGAGAACAGCACAGGCACAAACGCGAACGGCGCGACCAAGGCCGCGCCGCTGAAGTCCGCTAGAACTTCCACCAGCCGGAGTCTGGAACACTCCGGCCAGCAGAAAAGAACTTAGACATGAACGACGGGATTTCCAACGTCAGGCTCACTCAGAAGGGCCTGTTCGACCTCTTTCTTCGCCTGCGAATGGAGCCGCACGACCGCTTTGGTAGGGGCAGCGGATGCCCTCATACCCCACTGGATCAGTTGGACGGATCGACCGCAGATTCCTACGGCTTCGGTGCGGAGCTGGCGTTTGGCGTTAAAGAGCGCGTGGCCAACAGTGACACTCCGCAGGACGACCTTGATTGCCTTTGCCGGGACGCAGAAGCCTATGCCCACGAACTGTGCGCCATGGCCGAGGACTTCCTCGTGGTGATTGAGCGCTGCGCTATCGAGCCCTCGGATGTTGCGCCATCTGATCCCGGCGAACGCGCGGCATGGGAGCAGGCGTGGGAAGAATACGCACAGAACCCCCTCTATTCGCTCGAGCGGTTTCTTGCGCTTCCGAATGTCCCTGATGAGGTAAGGGCGATCTTCTCTCCGTCGCGCCGCCTTAGCTCACTCCAGAAGTTCCGGCTCTTTCACGCGGCACCGAGCCTCAATGAGGAGGCCGCCTGATGGCAAAAGCCTCCTATGTGATTGAGCCCATCACCCAGGCAGAGCACGATGATATCCGTGGCCGCCTGCGGAGCCGTCGCAATGCCGCCGGCTCATTCAATGTGACGAAAAAGGTGGATGAGGCAACCGGCGCGGTTTCCTACCTCAAAGATTGGCAGCCCGGATTCGACATGCCCTTTGGCGGCATCGAAGGCACCCTAGACGGCCAAAATGTCGTGCTGCTTTCCGATGGCTCGAGCGCAGGTTTTTACCGGCTCCGGTATCTGCGGCCGCCACCGATCGGCATTTCGATATAGGAAACGCGAAATCGGGCGCCGGCTATGCTGGCGCCCTTTTTTGTTGAGGCATCCCGGCATCGTGTAGCGATCCACCAGCCATGGGACGTCGATTGCATAAAGTTAGCGAGCGCCGGGCGTGACCAGAGTCAATATTTCAGTCTAAATACGCTGTCCGAATGCATAGAGTATTGATTCTATGGTTATTGCTCGCGCCCAATCCATAACCGAGCAGCAGTTTGGCACAGTCGAGGTTAACGACTTGGAGCTCGACGTTATGCTGTGCGTGGACCATGATGATCCCGATACAGCATTTGTCTACGTTTGGTCAGAAACAGTACCTCCTAAGGGAATGTTAGCTAACATTGATCTTATCGACGATAAAAAACTCTCATTACGCTGTCGCTATCTATTTTTAACCGACGACTCTGGGAATTTCATACCAGACCAGACTGCAAACAGCTCTCAAGAAACTCTGAGCCAAATCTATATCCTATTGCATAGGCGTGGGCGAGGATTCAGAGGCATATGGCGTGGGCCGAAAGGATCAGGGGCGATCAGGCTCAGACCCAAGACGTCACAGGGCCGCAAGGTCGCAGATCTCTGCAATAATTGGGATGACTTTAAGCAATGGGCCTCACGAAGCCGAAATGTAAATGATATCGCCTGCTATCGAGGACATGGTGATAGCAACTTCAAAGTAAGTACATCCTTTCATCGAGATGGAAAGCAGAGAATAGATAGATTCGTTTACGGAAACCTCGCAACATTCCATGATCACGCACAAACATTTCTGAATAGAGGCATAAACCTAAAAGATGGGAGCGAGTACGCTACACTATTAGCCCTAGCTCAACACCATGGACTTCCAACACCCATGTTGGATGCTACGCGATCCCCGTACATCGCGGCATTCTTTGCGTTTTCGGACTTTCTCGACAACCGTTCACATCGAAAACCCACTCCGAAATATGTACGCGTATATGGATTCTCTAGATATTTTCTTGACCATCATACTCCGCCATCGGTCTCTATCCACTTTCCTAAGCCATACATAAGTCGACTTCGTGTGTCTGGTATACACAATCCTCGACTTAGTGCTCAGCAGGGAGAATTTCTTGTTACCAATATTGCTGATCTCGAAACGACAATTCAGGAAATGGAGACAGCCACAGGGAAAACATTTATGGTCGCAGCAGATATCCCGAGCTCTTTTGCTGCGGAGGCGTTAGAGGATCTGAGCTTTATGGGATTAACCGCAGCTAACATGTTTCCTGGATTAGATGGTATTTGTCGAATGCTGAGGCATCAGGCACATTTTGTTCGCCGGCAGATGGAGAATTCGGTAGCCACCAGCGGCAAAGATATTCTTCCTACGAATGACTCATTGTGGGGAGAGCCAGAGCCCAAATAGGGCATGCCCGGTGGGACACACATCTCCCACAACGATTCCCGGCACGAGCCTTCTTCCGATGCTCCAGCTTTAGCATCCCAGTTTCGACCCTCTCCATTAATCTTGCTACATAGATTCGCGGGAGGAGGGGCTTGTGGCTACCCCACGGCAGTTGCTTGGCACGTTTGGCGAGGAGCGAGTGACAAAGGAATGTTCCTGTCCCCGATGCAAACGAGCGCGTACTCTGGTGCGCTTGCCGCCCAACTTCAAATGCGCGGACGTGATCTGCGATTTTTGCGGCTATCTCGCTCAGGTTAAAGCGTCGACATCGGCGGACGTCGCGGTCTTGCCTAAGCAAATCCTTGGGGCGGCATGGGGGCCGCAAAAGCTGCGTATGGACGCGGGTATCTATTTCCCTTTGTTCCTCGTCCTCGCGAGCAAGAATTTGATGCAGCACGCCATTTATTATCTGTCTGCCGATCTACAGGCGCCCGAACTCTTCAAGCCGCGCAAACCTCTCTCGGCCACGGCCCGTCGCGCCGGATGGACAGGCTTCATTTATGATCTAAGCGCGGTGCACGACGCCATTGTTCGGCTACCTCCATTGCGACCCGCAGCTCCCGTAACTTCTCCCGAAATTTCTCCCGAAACCTAGTCGGAATACCAATGTAACTTGTTGATTTAAAAGGGTAATTTTTGCTGGTGCGGACGACGGGACTCGAACCCGTAAGCCTTGTGGGCGCAAGATTTTAAGTCTCGTGCGTCTACCAGTTTCGCCACGTCCGCGGCCGACCCCAGCTATAGGGTCGCAGGCTTTCTCTGGCAACGCGCCTGCGGGCGGTGCCCCCTCAGAACACCCCGCCGATGAAGCCGGTCTCGTCGACGAAGATGTCCTCCGCCGCCGGGCGCGAGGGCAGGCCCGGCATGGTCATCACCTCGCCAGCCAGCGCCACCACGAAACCGGCGCCGGCAGACAACCGCACTTCGCGGATCGGCAGGGTGAACCCCTCCGGCGCGCCGCGCTGGGCCGGGTCGGCGGAGAAGCTGTACTGGGTCTTGGCCATGCAGATCGGCAGTTCGCCATAGCCCAGCGCCTCGAACTCGGCGAGCTTCTTCAGCGCGCCGGGCTCGATGGCGACCGCGCCGGCGCGGTAGATGCGCCTGGCGATGGTCTCGATCTTCTGCACCAGCGGCAGGCTGGTCTCGTAGAGCGGCCTGAAGGCGGAGGGGCGCGCGGCGAGCGCGATCACCTCGCTCGCGAGGTCCACCGCCCCGGCCGAGCCCTCGGCCCAGTGCGAGCACAGATGCACGCTGGCGCCGACCGCGGCGCAGGCGGCCTTGATCGCCTCGATCTCGTCCGCCGTGTCGCTGGTGAAGCGGTTGATCGCCACCACCGCCGGCAGGCCGAACGCCTTCATGTTCTCGATATGGCGGACGAGGTTGGCGCAGCCCGCGCTCACCGCCGCGACATTCTCGGTGCCGAGCTCCTTCAGGCCGATCCCGCCATGCATCTTCAGCGCCCGCACCGTGGCGACGATCACCACGGCGGAAGGCGCGAGGCCCGCCTGCCGGCACTTGATGTCGAGGAACTTCTCCGCCCCGAGGTCGGCGCCGAAGCCGGCCTCCGTCACCACGAAATCGGCGAGGCCGAGCGCGGTGCGGGTCGCCATCACCGAGTTGCAGCCATGGGCGATGTTGGCGAAGGGGCCGCCATGCACCACGGCGGGCGTCGCCTCGAGGGTCTGCACGAGGTTGGGCTGGAAGGCGTCGCGCAGCAGCGCCGTCATGGCGCCCGTCACCTTGAGCTGGGCGGCGGTGATCGGCTGGCGGGCGCGGTTCTGCGCCACCACCATGCGGCCCAGCCGCTCTTCCAGATCCTCCAGCGAGCGGGCGAGGCAGAAGATCGCCATCACCTCGCTGGCGACCGTGATGTCGAAGCCGTCCTCGCGCGGGAAGCCGTTGCCCGGCCCGCCGAGGCCGACGGTGACGCTGCGCAGCGCCCGGTCGTTGAGGTCGACGACGCGCCGCCAGTTGATGCGGCGCACGTCGATGTCGAGCGCATTGCCCCAGTAGACGTGGTTGTCGATCGCGGCGGCGAGCAGGTTGTGCGCGGCGCTTATGGCGTGGAAGTCGCCGGTGAAATGCAGGTTGATGTCCTGCATCGGCACGATCTGCGAGCGCCCGCCGCCCGTCGCGCCGCCCTTGGCGCCGAACACCGGGCCGAGGCTCGGCTCGCGCAGGGCGATGGCGACGCGCTTGCCGGCGCGCGCCAGCGCGTCGCCGAGGCCGATGGTGGTGGTGGTCTTGCCCTCGCCCGCCGGGGTCGGGTTGATGGCGGTGACGAGGATGAGCTTGCCGTCGGCCTTCGCCTCCGCCGGGCGGGCGAAGTCGAGCGCGATCTTCGCCTTGGTGTGGCCGTAGCGATAGAGCGAGGCGGCGGGCACGCCGAGCTTCTCGCCGATCTCCTCGATGGGCCGCGGCGTCACCGAGGCCGCGATCGCCGCATCGCTGTTGGGATCGATCTTGCGCAGCGCGGTATTCATCGGGTTCTCCAAGGCTCTCTTCGCCGCTCAGGCCGCGCGCGTGCGCTCGGCGAGGATCGCGACCAGCATCATGCCGCCGATCACCGACAGGTGCTCGACCGCGAAATAGAATTCGAGCTGCGCCATCGGCCCTTCCATGGACCAGAAATGGTGCGCGATCGGAATGGTCAGGACGGTAAAGATCGCCAGCGCGCCCGCCGCCAGCCAGGTGGCGCGGTTGAGGAGGATCAGCACGCCGCCGGTGAGCTGGGTGAGAATCGTCAGCACCGCGAACAGCCAGGGCGGGTTGAGCCCGAAGAAGGCCATCTCGGCCTGCGCGCCCGTGAAGTCGACGATCTTCGAGATGCCGCTGCCGAGGAACATGAACACCAGAAGCAGCCGCGCGACGAAGGCCGTGACCGGCGAACGCAGCAGGACGGAGATCGGCGCGGGCGTCATGGAAGCTTCCTCAAGCGGCGTTCAGGGCCGCGCCACGGCATAGCGCAGCGCCCGCGGAAAGGCGAGCGGCGGCGCCATGCAACCTTCTTACGAGCGCGGAGCGTCGGGTTCGGCTTCGTCCTCGCCTTCCTCGCCCTCCTCCGCGTCGCGCGCGGCCTTGGCGTCGGCGATGAACTCGGCGGCGTGCTTCTTCGCCTCGCGCACGCTCTCGCCGAGCTCGCGGGTGTAGCGGTCGAGGTCGAGCCGCAGCCCGCCGATGGAGGGCTTCTCGGTCTCCGAGGCATAGGCGACCATGCGCAGCGACAGGCCGAGATCGGAGAGGAGCTGGGCCACGAAGCCGTCGCTCAGCTCCTCCTTGTCGGCATAGGCGATGAGCATGTCGTAGAGCGCCGTGCGGTGCGCCTCATAGGCGGCGTCATATTCCTCGTCGGTCTCGTCTTCCGGCCCGTCATAGCCGCCATATTCGCCCGCCATCGATCCCTCCTCACGCCACGCCGTCGCGGATCGGCGGCTGGAAGCTCAGCCCCATGTCCCACGGGAAATAGATCCAGGTGTCCTGGCTGACCTCGGTGATGAAGGTGTCGACCAGCGGCCGCCCGAGCGGCTTGGCATAGACGGTGGCGACATGCGCCTCGGGCAGCATCTCGCGCACCAGCCGCATGGTCTTGCCGGTGTCGACGAGGTCGTCGATGACGAGGAGCCCCTGCCCCTTCGCGCCGGCCGCGCCCTTCACCACATCGGCGATGGGTTTGAGCACCTCCATCTCGCCCTGCTTGGTGTAGTCGTGATAGCTGGCGATGCACACCGTCTCGATGAGGCGCACGCCGAGCTCGCGGGCGACGATGGCGGCGGGGACCAGCCCGCCGCGGGTGATGCAGACGATGCCGGCGAACGGCCCCGCCCCGGCGAGACGCCAGGCGAGCGCGCGGGCATCGCGGTGGAACTGGTCCCAGGAGACCGGAAAGGCCTTCTTCTGGCGGTCGTCGGACATGGGCAGGAAATCCCGGACTTCGCATAGAACGTTGCCGAGATCATTAACGGCAGCGCGCCGCCTTCTCCAGTGGCCGAAGGGCGAAATCCCCGGTTGCGGCGGCTCAGCGCCGCCCCACCGTCTCCACCATGGCCTGCACCTCGGCCAGCGCGGCGGCGAGCTTCTCGGGGTCGCGCGCGCGCACCACGAGGTTGGTGTTCGGCCGGCCGTCCTCGCCCATGAAGGGATAGCTGCCGATGCTCACCTCCGGATGCCGCTCGGCGATCAGGCGCAGCGGGCCGCCGACATCGCCCTCGCGCGCGTCCGCCCGCACGGTCTCGGAGAGCATGCGCACGCCGGTGTTCAGCTTCGGCGCCACCTGGTCGAGCATCGCCTGCATGATGGTCGGCACGCCGGCCATGACGATGACGTTGCCGATCCAGAAGCCCGGCGCCTTGGAGACCGGGTTCGGCACCAGTTCGGCGCCCGCCGGGATGCGCGCCATGCGCAGCCGGGCCTCGTTCAGGTCTTCGAGCTTGATGTGCTCGAGCAGCATGGCGCGCGCGCGGGGATCCACATCGATGCTCACCCCGAACGCCTTGGCGACGCAATCGGCGGTGATGTCGTCATGCGTCGGGCCGATGCCGCCGGTGGTGAAGAGGTAGGTGTAGCGCGCCCTGAGCGCGTTGACCGCGCCGACGATCTCCTCCTCGACATCCGGCACCACGCGGACCTCCCGCACGTCGATGCCGATGGCGGTAAGATATTCAGCGATATAGCCGATGTTCCGGTCCTTGGTGCGGCCGGACAATATCTCGTCGCCGATGACCAGGATCGCCGCCGTCACGGGCTCGTTCGACGCCGCCATCTGATTCCTCCTCCCTCACGCAGCGGAATTTTTCACCATCCGCCGCAAATCCACGCATGCCACGCCGCAAGCAAGGGCAGAGCGCCCGCCAAATGGGCAAACCGCACCCAATCTTCCGATTATCGCGGTCCGGATTCTTCCGCCTCTTCCGCTGGCACGCGCTTTGTAGCTAACTTGCCTGAGTTGGGGAGTAGATTTGCACCAATGACCGTCGCTTTCGACGAGATGACCAATGCGGATGGCTCGATCCGCGCCGCCTACGCCACCCTCTCACGCTGGCTGAGCGACGTCCCGCCCGACGTGCTCGATTATCGCCGGAAGGAAGCCGAGTTCATCTTCCGCCGCATCGGCATCACCTTCGCCGTCTATGGCGACAGCGATGCGCAGGAGCGCCTCATCCCCTTCGACATCATCCCGCGCATCCTCACCGGGGGCGAGTGGCGGCGCATGTCGCGCGGGCTGGAACAGCGGGTGAAGGCGCTCAACCTCTATCTGCGCGACATCTATTCCCGCCGCGAGATCCTCAAGGCCGGCATCGTGCCGGAGGACCTCGTCTACCAGAACCCCGCCTTCCGGCCGGAGATGAACGGCCAGCGCGTGCCGCACGACCTCTATGTCCACATCGCCGGCATCGACGTGGTGCGGGTGGATTCGGAGACCTTCTACGTCCTGGAAGACAATGCCCGCACGCCCTCCGGCGTCTCCTACATGCTGGAGAACCGCGAGATCATGATGCGGCTGTTCCCGGAGCTGTTCGCCGACAACCGCGTGGCGCCGGTGGAGAACTACACCGACGAATTGCTGGCGACGCTGAAATCGCTGGCGCCGCACACCGCGAGCAGCGATCCGGTGGTCGTGGTGCTCACCCCCGGCATCTACAACTCGGCCTATTACGAGCACTCCTTCCTCGCCGACAAGCTGGGCGTCGAACTGGTGGAGGGGCGCGACCTCTTCGTGCGCAACGACGTCGTCTACATGCGCACCACCGAGGGCCCGCGCCGGGTCGACGTGATCTATCGCCGGCTCGACGACGACTTCCTCGATCCCCTCGCCTTCCGGCCGGACAGCGCGCTCGGCGTGCCCGGGCTGATGAGCGCCTACAATGCCGGCAACGTCACGCTGACCAACGCGGTCGGCACCGGCGTCGCCGACGACAAGGCGGTCTACAGCTACATGCCGGACATCATCCGCTTCTATCTTGGCGAGGAACCGCTGCTGAAGAACGTGCCGACCTGGCGCTGCCGCGAGGCCGAGCACCTGAAATACGTGCTCGACCACCTCGAGGAGCTGGTGGTGAAGGAGGTCCACGGCTCGGGCGGCTACGGCATGCTGATCGGCCCGCGCGCCGACAAGGCGCAGATCGAGCTGTTCCGCTCCAAGCTGAAGCAGGACCCGACCAATTTCATCGCCCAGCCGACGCTGGCGCTCTCGACCTGCCCGACCTTCGTCGACGAGGGCATCGCGCCGCGCCATGTCGACCTGCGCCCCTTCGTCCTCACCGGCTCCGACCGCGTCCGCATCGTGCCGGGCGGCCTCACCCGCGTGGCGCTGCAGGCCGGCTCGCTGGTGGTCAATTCGAGCCAGGGCGGAGGGACCAAGGACACCTGGGTGTTGGAGGAGAATTGACGGATCAGACCCGACGTGAAGCCACGTCATCCTGAGGTGCCCGGCGTCAGCCGGGCCTCGAAGGATGGTCCTCTCGATGAACATCCTTCGAGGCTCGCCTTGCTCGCACCTCAGGATGACGTGGTTTCGGGTGGGGAATAACCGTCATCCCGGACGGCCGCAGGCCGATCCGGGATCGTCGGCAGAACTGGTGAGCGATCCCGGCTCTCGCCTCGCGGCGGCCGGGATGACGTAAGAGTGGGGAGCGTAGAACGATGAGCATCGAAACCTGGCTGGCCTTCGTCGCCGCCTCGGTGGTCCTTCTGGTGATACCCGGACCGACCATACTGCTCGTCGTCTCCTATGCGCTCGGCCAGGGGCGGAAGGTCGCCTTGCCCGTGGCGCTCGGCGTCGCGCTCGGCGACTTCACCGCCATGACGCTCTCCATGCTCGGCCTCGGCGCGCTGCTGGCGACCTCCGCCACGCTGTTCACCGTGCTGAAATGGATCGGCGCCCTCTACCTGATCTGGCTCGGCATCAAGCTCTGGCGCGCCGGGGGCGAAGCCGCGCTCACCGAGGAGCGCACGGTCGGCTCGCCCGCGCGCATGGTCGCCCATGCCTGGATCGTCACCGCGCTGAACCCGAAGAGCATCACCTTCTTCGTCGCCTTCCTGCCGCAGTTCCTCGACCCCGCCGGCGACTGGCTCTCGCAGATGGCGATCTTCGAGAGCACCTTCCTGGCGCTGGCGGCGGCCAACGCCTTCGGCTACGCGCTGCTCGCCGGCCGCCTGCGCGGCGCCGTGCGCAATCCGCGCGTCGTCGCCGCCATCAACCGGGTCGGCGGCACCTTCCTGATCGGGGCGGGCGTCGCCACCCTCGCCTGGCGCAACGCCAAATAGAACGCGGGTCCCATGCTTTCACGCACTGCCGACAACCTCTACTGGCTCTCCCGCTACATGGAGCGGGCGGACTGCCTCGCCCGCATCCTCGACGTCACCCAGCGCCTCGCCCAGCTTCCGGCGGCCTATGGCGGCTCGACCAATGAGTGGCGCTCCGCTTTGCTGACCGCCGGCTGCGCCGACCTGTTCAAGCAGTTCCACGGCGACGAGACCAACGAGCAGAACGTCGTCGGCTTCCTCGCCTTCGCGCCGGAGAACCCCTCCTCCATCCGCAACTGCTTCGAGATCGCCCGCACCAATGCCCGCTCGGTGCGCACCGCGCTCACCATCGAGATGTGGGAGACCATCAACTCCGCCTGGCTGGAGCTGAAGCGCTATTCCACCAAGAGCATGACCCGCGAGGAGCTGGCGCGCTTCCTCTCCTTCGTGAAGGAGACCTCGCTGCGCTTCGACGGCGCCGCCTACCGCACCATGCTGCGCAACGACGCCTTCTGGTTTTCGCGCGTGGGCATGTATGTCGAGCGCGCCGACAACACCGCGCGCATCCTCGACGTGAAGTATCATGTGCTGCTGCCGGAATCCGAGCACATCGGCGGGCCGCTCGACTATTTCCAGTGGGCCTCGATCCTGCGCTCGGTCTCGGCGCTGACCTCGTTCCACTGGGTCTACCGCGAGAGCGTGAAGCCGTGGCTGGTGGCGGACCTGCTCATCCTCAACGCGCAGATGCCGCGCTCGCTGACGAGCTGCTACCAGAACATCACCCGTCACCTCGACGACATCGCCGCCTATTACGGACGCCAGGGCAGCGCCCAGCGCATCGCCCGCTCGACCCTGACCAAGCTCGGCAACAGCCGGATGGAGGACATCTTCCAGACCGGGCTGCACGAGTACATTGATTCCTTCGTCACCGAGAACAACCGGCTCGGCTCGACCGTCACCGAGCAGTACCTGCTGTGATCCAACCGGCATTCGCGTCATGCGTATCCATGTGAACCACGCCACCCTCTACAGCTACGATCCGCCGGCGCACGGCGCGATCCAGGCGCTGCGGCTGACCCCGCGCAACCATGACGGCCAGTACGTCGTCTCCTGGCGCATCGACGTGTCGGAAGGCTGCCGGCTGCGCGCGCATGAGGACGCCTTCGGCAACCTCACCCACACCTTCGCCATCGACGGCCCGATCGGCGAATTGCGCGTGCTGGTCGAGGGCGAGGTCGAGACGCAGGACACCGCCGGCGTCATCCGCGGCATCGGCGAGCGCTTCCCGCCCTCGCTGTTCCTGCGCGCCACCGACCTCACCACGGCCGACGCCGATCTCGCCGGCTTCGCCGAGACCGCGACCGCCGGCGAGGCCGATCGCATTGCCAAGCTGCATCTCTTGATGGAGGCCGTCGCCGAGGCGATGACTTTCGATCCCGACCCGACCCATGCCTCGACCAGCGCGACGCAGGCCTTCGAGCTGAAGCGCGGCGTGTGCCAGGACTTCGCCCACATCTTCACCGCCGGGGCCCGCCATCTCGGCATCCCCGCCCGTTATGTCAGCGGCTATCTGGTCGGCGACGGCGCGGAGCCGGAGCAGCGCGCCGGCCATCAGGCCGGCCATGCCTGGGCGGAAGCGCATGTGGAGGGGCTCGGCTGGATCGGCTTCGACGCCGCCAACCGGCAATGCCCGACCGACGCCTATGTGCGGGTCGCCGTCGGCCTCGACTATCTCGGCGCCGCGCCGGTGCGCGGCAACCGCTATGGCGGCGGCGACGAGAACCTCACCGTCGCCCTCAAGGTCGACCAGTCGAGCCGGCAGATTCAGGGCTGAACACCGGGCCGAGGTTGCCCGTCAGGAAAGCGCCCCGCTATAAGGGCGCGGGAACAGCCGCCGGCCTCGCGCCGCCGCGGCGGGCCAGGGGAAAGCGCCGTTCATGACCTATTGCTGTGGTATCCTGGTGCGTGACGGCCTCGTCATGATCGCCGACACCCGCACCAATGCGGGGCTCGACAACGTGTCGACCTTCCGCAAGCTCCACGTCTTCGAGGAGCCGGGCCGGCATGTTCTGGCGCTCGCCACCGCCGGCAACCTCTCCATCTCGCAGGCGGTCATCTCGACGCTGCAGGAGGGCCTGGAGAACACCGAGACCGGCGAGAGGGAGACGCTGACGAGCTGCACCAGCATGTTCCGCGCGACCCAGCTCGTCGGGCGCGCCGTGCGCCACGTCTACGAGCTCTACGGCGCCGCGCTGAAGGACGCCGATGTGCGCTTCGACGTCTCCTTCCTGTTCGGCGGCCAGGTCAATGGCGGCCGGCTGCGGCTGTTCATGATCTACTCGGCCGGCAACTTCATCGAATGCACCGCCGACACGCCCTTCCTGCAGATCGGCGAGCACAAATACGGCAAGCCGGTGCTGGACCGCTCCATCGCCTTCGACATGGACATCTACGACGCGCTGAAGTCGGGCCTGATCTCGATGGACTCGACCATGCGCTCCAATCTCGGGGTCGGCATGCCGATCGACATCCTCGTCGCGCGCCGCGACGCCGGCCAATCCGAGCTCAGCTACCGGATCGAGCCGGGCGAGCCCTATTTCCACGATCTGCGCGAGCGTTGGTCGGCAGCCCTGCGGGCTGCGCATAACTCCATTCCCCGGCCGCCCTACGGCCGCCAGCGCTGAGCCGAAACGACTCGTGAAACGACATGGGCCGGCCATGTCGTTCACATGGCCGGCCCGTAGCTTCATCGGCTCCGCCGGGTCGTCCGGCGGCGCTCACCTCATCACCGTCAGGTGAGGAGGTAGAGCAGGATGATGATCGGAATCGGAATACCGATAAGCCACATCAGAATAGCGGGCATGTGGTTCGCCTCCCGTTCGAATGACTTGTCTGCCGCCTCGATAACGCGGACAAGTCTTCGAGGTTCCTTATTGCGGTGCGTTCCCGTCGCATTTCGGCGCAGCCCCGGCGCGATCTTGCCCGTGCGGCGCCTCTCGTCCATCTTCGCCGGCCCTGGGAGGAACCATCATGAACGCCAATCGCATCGCCCTCGTCACCGGCGCCGGTAGCGGCATCGGTAAGGCCGCCGCGCTCGCCCTCGGCGAGGCCGGCTTCACCGTCGTGCTCACCGGCCGGCGCGCCGAGCCGCTGGAGACGGTGGCGGCAGCGATGGATGGACGCGGGCATGCCGTGACCTCGGACGTCGCCGACCCCGCCTCCGTCGCCGCACTGTTCGAGGCGGTGAAGCAGCGCTTCGGCCGGCTCGACGTGCTGTTCAACAATGCCGGCGGCTGGTCGCCGGGCATGCCGATCGAGGACGTCCCGCTGGAGGACTGGCAGCGCGTGGTGAGCGTCAACCTCACCGGCGTGTTCCTGTGCACGCAGGCCGCCATCCGGCTGATGAAGGCGCAGGACCCCAAGGGCGGGCGCATCATCAACAACGGCTCGCTCTCCGCCCACACGCCGCGCCCGTTCACCGGCCCCTACACGGCGACCAAGCACGCCGTCACCGGCCTGACCAAGCAGGTCGCGCTGGAAGGCCGCGCCCACAACATCGCCTGCGGCCAGATCGACATCGGCAATGCCGATACCGACATGGCGGTGAAGATGAAGACGGGCATCCTTCAGCCGAACGGCCAGCTCATGGTCGAGCCGACCTTCGATCCCGTCCATGCCGGCCGGGCGGTCGCCCACATGGCCGGCCTGCCGCTAGACGCCAACGTCCTCTTCATGACCCTCATGGCGACGGCCGCCCCCTTCGTCGGGCGGGCCTGACGGCGCGGGGGCCGCGCTCGCGGCCCATGCCGTCCGCGCCCTGTCCAGCGGATCGAGATATTCGGAAGGCAGCGCGGCGGAGAGCTCGTTGGCATCGTCCTCGTCGGCGATCCAGTCGAGCGGGTTGCCGTTCTCCCCGACAAAGCCGAGACGAACGGTCGGCCGCTTCAGTGCCACATGGTCCGACGAGAACAGCTGATCGAGGGCGTAGCGCAAGTTGAGCGGATCGTAGCCCTGCCCCTTCCGACCGCTCTTGCAATGCAACTGGGCGAGCGCGGAAACATGCACGAACTCACCGATCGGGCGGGCATGAGGAGGCAAGGCAGCAAGCCTGAACATGGCGGAGCCATTCCTCACCGGGCGCTGCTGCGAGATGATGCGGATCGTCGGCAAACTATTGCTGATGATTGATTTCCAGCTGCGCGATTCATGAATGGCGATGGGGCTCGCCTGCCTGGGGATGCTCGGTTCTCCGTCGCGGTAGACGAGGGAAGGACGCCCCTCCTTCGTGTTGAGCGCATCTATGCGGTCAAGCATCCACTTCAAGGTCAAGGCACCGATGCCACCCGCTCCATAGCCGCCGCCAATGTCGGCGTGCACGCCGGGAAACCAGACCTGCTCGACCGTCCGGTAATTGGCGTGCTGCGGCACCTGCCATAGGGAGGGTGGGAAGAATCGCCTCTTCTCGTCGATGGCCACAGCGTGGAGCGAATGGTCGATGATCGAGGAAAGCGTCGTGTCGTGGAATTGGAAGCGCCTGTCGCGGAAGGTCGCCACACTGAGCGGAATGCCAAGCGAACCCACGGTGTCGAACACGCCGAGCACCCGGATGCGCACCCCCGCATGGCATAGGCCACCGAGCCTGAGCCCTTCGGTAGGATAACGGTCCTTGGCGTCGGTGCGATAATAGGCCCAGGCTGCATCCTCGTTCACCGGGTTACAGCTGTCCTGCCGCAACAGTCCGCTGGCGCCGATATAGCCGGCGAGGCTGCGGGCGGTGAAGGCGCCCCGCGAAAAGCCGAAGATGTAGATTTCGTCTCCGGGCGCGTAGAACTGGCTGAGGAAGCGGTAGGCCTGGCGGACATTGACATCGAGACCCTTGCCAACGCCGCCTCCGATATACTTGTCGAAGCCGCCGAGCGTACCGACGCCCTCGTCGTAATAGATGCGCTGCTCGATGCCGTCGGCGGTCCCCGGCTGCAGCATGTCGCGCAGCCGGACGATGTTGGTGATCTCGTCGCCGTCCGCCGTGTTCCATGTGCCGTCGAGGCACAGGATCAGCCGCTTGCGTGGATTAGGGGCAGCAGCCCCGCTCGTCTTCGATGCCATCCCCGCCCCCACACGATCGATTGTGCCCAGACAGCGGTAGCATCCTATGGTTGCATATGCGGAAATACAACTCTTGATTTATGAGCCTTCCAGTCCCCTCGAGGTCCTCCCGTAGGACCGATCGTCGTCCCGAGAGCCTGACCCGCAATTCAGTTTGGCTCTGCAATTCCTAACCTCTGGCCCTCATGGCCGGGCTTGACCCGGCCACCCAGGCTGTCCGCCTGGCGCTGACCTAAGGGCTGGGTCCCCGGGTCAAGCCCGGGGATGAGGGAAGGTGGGATTACGTGGCGGACTCTGAGGTGCGAGCGCCCCGGGATGAGGTTCTTCCGGAAGTCTTCGTCAGATGACGGCCAGCGCGCCCTGGAACAGCATCCAGCTCAAAAGGCCCATCACGCCGAGGCTGACCAGCGTGGCGACGACGCCGGCGAAGATGAAGGCGCCGTCGCGCTCCACCAGCCCGAGGCCGAGGATCGCCACGGCGATGCCCGGCGGCAGGTTGCCGAAGATCGGGATCGGCAGCAGCAGAAGAAGGCCGAGCACCACCACCAGCCCGCCCAGCACGAAGCGCGCCGAGGGCGAGGAGAAATAGTGCAGGCGGGGGCGCGAATAGCTCTCGAAGCGGCGGATCCACTTCAGCGAACCGTTGACGATGCGCTCCAGCAGCGCGCGCGAGATGGTGCGGTTGGCGAGCCAACGCGGCAGCCACAGTTCGTCGCGCCCCACCACCATCTGCCCGCCGACGAGGCAGAGCAATATGCCGCAGATCACCGGCAGGCCGGGCGGCATGGGCAGGCAGTTCGGCAGGCCGAGCAGCAGGATCGACAGGCCGAAGGCGCGGTTGCGCAGCGCGTGCACCACCTCGCCGACGCCGATGCGCTCGGCCGAATGGGCGGTCACGATGGCGGAGAGCAACTCCGACGTGCGCGGCGAGCGGTGATCCACGGGCCTGACCAGGTGCCTTCATCTCGACTTGGGACGCCGGGTCGGCACCCATTTCGCCGCCCTCATAGCACGTCGAAGGCGGCAAGGTGAGGGCAGTGCGGTCAAATGGCCGGTGGAAGCGGCAAGGCGCGGCGCTTCTCAGTTCAGGCTGAAAACCCCGTCGACGCTGCGCAACTCGGCCGGCCCGATCAGCCGCGCATGCGCCACCGTCACCGAGTGCAGCGGGCCTTCCAGCTCCCGTTTCCAGAAGTCGAGGAAGCGGTTGAGCTCGGGAAAATGCGGGCAGAGATCGTAATGCTGCCAGAGATAGGTTTGCAGGATCGCCGGGTGGTCCGGCATGCGGTAGAGGATGCGGGCCGTGGTCAGCCCGTAGCCGGCGAGCTGCCGGCGGAAATCCTCCGACACCGTCGTCGCCGGCCCCACGCCCTTAGACGATACCCCATGAACTCCCATGCGGAACCTCCTGTCGCGATGAGTCGAATTGTGCGGTCGGACAATCCGCGCGACAAGGCCAAAGTTTCATTTTCGCGTGCAAAATCAATGCACTGGCAGCATATACGACGGAGTGCTGACAGGCCTGTGTGACAAGCGCTGGCACTCACTAACCGCGACTGCTAATTTTTTGCCGCCGCGCCCTTGCGCGCCTTTGCGCCGCCGCCTAGATGTCCCCGCGGCAGCGTAGCGGGTGCGATGGCCTTCACGGCGTCGTCCCGGCGCTTGCCGGATCAAACGATCGTCCAGGATTTGTGGAGAGAACCGATGAAGTTCCGTCCCCTGCATGACCGGGTTGTGGTCAAGCGCATCGACGCGGAGGAGAAGTCCGCGGGCGGCATCATCATCCCCGACAGCGCCAAGGAAAAGCCCTCGCAGGGCGAAGTCGTCGCCGTCGGCCCCGGCGCGCGCGACGAGGCCGGCAAGCTGGTCCCGCTCGACGTCAAGGCCGGTGACCGCGTGCTGTTCGGCAAGTGGTCGGGCACCGAGGTCAAGATCGACGGCACCGACTACCTCATCATGAAGGAAGCCGACATCCTCGGCGTGCTGGAAGCCACCACCTCGGCCAAGAAGGCCGCGTGAGGCAGCTTCCAAGGCTGCTCGCAACGCTTCACCGGAGAAAATCACATGTCTGCCAAAGAAGTTAAGTTTTCGGGCGACGCGCGCGAGAAGATGCTGCGCGGCGTCGACATCCTCGCCAACGCGGTGAAGGTGACCCTCGGTCCGAAGGGCCGCAACGTCGTCATCGAGAAGAGCTTCGGCGCTCCCCGCATCACCAAGGACGGCGTCACCGTCGCCAAGGAGATCGAGCTCGAGGACAAGTTCGAGAACATGGGCGCCCAGATGGTGCGCGAAGTGGCCTCGAAGACCAATGACCTCGCCGGCGACGGCACCACCACCGCTACCGTGCTCGCCCAGGCGATCGTGCGCGAGGGCGCCAAGTCGGTCGCGGCCGGCATGAACCCGATGGACCTGAAGCGCGGCGTCGACCTCGCCGTCGAGGCCATCGTCGCCGACCTCAAGAAGAACGCCCGCAAGGTCACCTCCAACGAGGAGATCGCCCAGGTCGGCACCATCTCCGCCAATGGCGACGCCGATGTCGGCAAGTTCCTCGCCGAGGCGATGCAGAAGGTCGGCAATGAGGGCGTGATCACGGTCGAGGAAGCCAAGACCGCCGAGACCGAGCTCGACGTGGTCGAGGGCATGCAGTTCGACCGCGGCTACCTCTCCCCCTACTTCATCACCAACGCCGAGAAGATGCGCGTGGAGTTCGAGGACCCCTACATCCTCATCCACGAGAAGAAGCTCTCCGGCCTGCAGGAGCTGCTGCCGGTCCTCGAGTCCGTCGTGCAGACCTCCAAGCCGCTCCTCATCATCGCCGAGGACGTCGAGGGCGAGGCCCTGGCCACGCTCGTCGTCAACAAGCTGCGCGGCGGCCTCAAGGTCGCGGCCGTCAAGGCTCCGGGCTTCGGTGATCGCCGCAAGGCCATGCTGCAGGACATCGCCATCCTGACCGGCGGCACCGCCATCTCCGACGATCTCGGCATCAAGCTCGACTCGGTGACCCTCGCCATGCTCGGCCGCGCCAAGAAGGTGGTGATCGAGAAGGAGAACACCACCATCGTCGACGGTGCCGGCTCCAAGAAGGACATCAACGACCGCGTTTCGCAGATCAAGGCGCAGATCGAGGAGACCACCTCGGACTACGACCGCGAGAAGCTGCAGGAGCGTCTGGCCAAGCTCGCGGGCGGCGTTGCCGTCATCCGCGTCGGCGGCGCGACCGAGATCGAAGTCAAGGAGAAGAAGGACCGCGTGGACGACGCGCTGCACGCCACCCGCGCGGCGGTCGAGGAAGGCATCCTGCCGGGCGGCGGCGTCGCCCTGCTGCGCGCCACCAAGGTGCTCGAGAACATCGCCACCGCCAATCCCGACCAGAAGACCGGCGTCGACATCGTCCGCAAGGCGATCCAGGCCCCGGCGCGCCAGATCGCCAGCAATGCCGGCGAGGACGGCTCGCTGATCGTCGGCCGCATCCTTGAGAAGAACACCTACGCCTACGGCTTCAACGCGCAGTCGGGCGAGTATGTGGACATGTTCAAGGCGGGCGTGATCGATCCGGCGAAGGTGCTGCGCTCCTCGCTGCAGAACGCGGCCTCGGTCGCCTCGCTGCTCATCACCACCGAGGCGATGATCGCCGAGCTGCCGAAGAAGGGCGCCGCGGCCCCCGCCATGCCGGGCGGCGGCATGGGCGGCATGGACTTCTGATCGAAGTCCAACCGCTTCTCAATACGGAAGGGCGCGGCGAAAGCCGCGCCCTTTTTCTTTTGGGGCTCTAAACCGGCCATCCTTCGAGGCTCGCTGCGCTCGCACCTCAGGATGACGGCGTACGGGATGGGAGCGCAGAGACCCTGTTGCCCATGATCCCCAGCAACGTCATCCTGAGGTGCCCGGCCACAGCCGGGCCTCGAAGGATGCTCATCCGGGAGCGATCATGGGCGCTTTCGTCTACATGCTCCGCTGTGACGATGGCTCCTACTACGTCGGTTCGGCCACCGGCCAGACGCTCGATAAGCGCATCGCCGAGCATCAGAGCGGAGCGTTTCCCGGCTACACCTTCAAGCGCCGTCCGGTGACGCTCGTTTGGTCCGACTATTTCGAGCGCGTCACGGACGCTATCGCGGCCGAACAGCAGTTGAAGGGATGGAGCCGCGCCAAGAAGGAAGCTTTGGCACGCGGCGAATGGAGCGCGGTGAGTTCTCACGCGCGCCGCCCCTCGGCGCGGCGGAAGATGGCGAAGGAATGAACTCCTAGGAGACCGTCATCCAGACCCTCCGCACCGTCATCCTGAGGTGCGAGCGCAGCGAGCCTCGAAGGATGGCACCGTGCACCCGGACGAGCATCCTTCGAGGCTTGGCTTTCGCCGGGCACCTCAGGATGACGTTGCTTCGTGGAAGTGATCGAGGCGAGCCCAGCTCGTATCTCACTTCAAAAACCCGCGCTAAGCCTCAGAAACGACTCGAGGCCCAGCGCACGATCTCGATGAACACCTGGTCCGAGGCGGCGTCCAGCGCCTGGGTGGCCTGCGGGCCGCTGGTCGAGGCGGCGGGGGCGCTCGCCTTGAACACCTGCGCCGCGGCGATGCGGCCCGAGGTGGCGCCGACGATCTTCGCGGAGACCTCGACCACCGCCACTGGTCCGCCGTCGGAGGTCTGCAGGCCGAAGCTGCGCAGGTCGGTCAGCAGCGTGTAGTCGGCGGTGAGCCCGTCGCCGGCGCGCCCCACCGAGCGGGCGCGGTTGCCGTTCTCGAAGGATTCGATCAGCCGCGCCTGGAACAGCGCCGGCAGCCGGTCGCTCCACTGCGCGCCGCTGAGATAGGTGATCTGGCCGGGCGCCGGCTCTACCACGATGCGCTCGGTGTCGAGCACCGCCAGCGCCGTCGGCGGGCCGACGACCAGCAGCCCCGTCCCGCGCCGCGGCGCGTTGAAGTCGCTCGGCGCGGTCAGGTCGAAGGTCGGCACGGACTTGTCGCCGCCAGCGAGGATGGCGCCGCAGCCGCCCAGCGTCAGGGCGACAGCGAGGGTGCCCGCGCAGCCGGCCAGCCTGCGGCCGAGCCCGCGACCTCTCTTCCCGAATTCCACGCGAACGCCCCTGCCCCCGAAACTTTCCCGGATCCCCATCCTAGCGTCCACTGTAATTGGGAATATTCGACCCGCCAAAGAGGAACTGGCGCGGGTTACGCTCGAATTTTCGGAACACGCGGTCGATCTCCGCCAGCGTCTTGCGTCCATCGGCGGCCAGTGCCTCGTACTGGCGCAGGCCCGGGCCGGTGAACTGGTTCAGGTTGGTGGAAAGCTCGGCCGTGCGCTTGTCGAGATTGACCGCCAGCTTGCGGATCTCGGTCGCCGCGCTGCTGATCTCGTTGAACATGCCCTTGCCTTCCTCGCTCGTGGTCATGGAGTTCACGTTGTCGAGGATGGTGTTGAACTTCATCGCCATGCCGTCGAGCTGCTGGGTGAAGCGGTTCACGTCGTCGATCGTGTCGCCGACCTTGTTCGGGTCGAAGGAGGTAACGACCTTGTCGAGGTTGTTGGCGAGCGTGCTGATGCGGTCCGCCGCGCCGCCGACCTGCCTGAGGAAGGCATCGATGTTCTGGGCGTTGTCGCCCAGCGCCTTGCTGAACTTGTCGACGTTGTCGATCACCGAGGCGATCTTGGAATCGTTGGCGCGCAGCAGGTCGTCGATGCGGGTGGCGATGTCGTCGACCCGCCCCAGCACCTCGCGCGCCGAGCGCATCAGGTCCTGCACCGCGGAAGTGTTGGCGTCGATCCGCGGCAGCTCGCCCTCCGGCGGGGGCGGCAGCGGCGCCGCGTCGGTCGAGCCACCGACAAGGCCGACGGAGGACAGCCCGGTCAGCAGCGTCGAATCGAGATTGGCGCGGGTGTCGGACTTCACCGGCGTGTTCGGCTGCACCGCGATGGTGGCGACGACCTTGCGCGGGTCCTGCGCGTCGAGCCTGAGCCCCGTCACCTCGCCGACCGGGATGCCGTTGAACGTGACCGCCGAGCCGGTCTGCAGCCCGCTCACCACGCCGCTGAACACGACGTCGTAGGAGGTGCGCGGCCCGCGATTGTTCAATCCGGTGAACCACCAGACGAAGAAGAAGCCGGCGGCGACCACGGCGAGGGTGAACAGGCCGATGATGGTGTAGTTGGCGCGTGTTTCCATGTCCTGGCCTCAGCGCCCCCCGTCCTGCACGAAGCCGGCCGCGCGCGCGCGCTTGCCGTGGAAATAGGCGGAAACCCACGGATGATCCGACGCCAGCATGGTCTCGATAGGCCCGACTGCGATTACCTTGCCTTCGGCGAGTGCCGCGATGCGATCGCAGACGGTATGAAGGCTGTCCAGATCGTGGGTTACCATGAATACGGTGAGCCCCAAAGTCTGCTGCAGGGTGGCGATGAGGTCGTCGAATTCGCCCGCGCCGATGGGGTCGAGACCCGATGTCGGCTCGTCGAGGAACAGGATTTCCGGGTCGAGCGAGAGCGCGCGTGCGAGCGCCACGCGCTTGATCATGCCGCCGGAAAGTTCGGACGGCGCCTTCTCCGCCGTGTCCGCCGGCAGGCCGACCATCTCCAGCTTGGCGACGACGAGTTCGTCCATCAGCCGCGGCGACAGGTCGAGATATTCGCGCATGGGGAACTGGATGTTCTGCCGCACGGTCAGCGAGGAGAACAGCGCCCCCTGCTGGAACAGCACGCCCCAGCGCTGCTCCAGCAGCCGCCGCTCGCCATAGCTCAGCGTGTCCAGGTCCTCGCCGAACACCTCGACCGTGCCCGAGCGCTTCGGCACCAGCCCGAGGATGGTGCGGGTGAGCACCGACTTGCCGCCGCCCGAGGCGCCGACGAAGCCTAGGATCTCGCCGCGCATCACGTCGAGCGACAGGCCCTTGAGCACGACGCGCTCGCCGAAGCCGACGACGAGGTCGCGCACGCGGATGATCGGCTCGCCCGGCGCCACGATGTGGGGCGTGCCCGGCGTCGCCGCCGTGCCGTCATGCTGTGCGGGATCGGTCTGAGGATGCACCGGGCGCCTCACATGTCGATCGCGGCGAAGAACATGGCGAACAGGCCGTCCACCACGATGACGAGGAAGATCGCCTTCACCACCGCGGCGGTGGTGTGGGCACCGAGCGATTCGGCGCTGCCGCCGACCCGCATGCCTTCCATGCAGGCGATGAGGCCGACGATGGCGGCCATGAACGGCGCCTTGATCATGCCGACCTCGAAGGTGTTCAGCGCGATCGCTTCCTGCAGCCGGTTGAGGAAGATCTCCGGCGAGATGCCGCCATAGAGCCAGGCCACCAGCCCGCCGCCGAACAGCGCGCACATGTTGCCGATGAAGGTGAGCAGCGGCACGGCGATGATCAGCGCGACGAGGCGCGGCAGCACCAGCACCTCGTTCGGGTCGAAGCCCATGACGCGCAGCGCGTCGACTTCCTCGCGCATGCGCATCGAGCCGAGCTCGGCGGTGAAGGCGCTGCCCGAGCGGCCGGCGACCATGATCGAGACGATGAGCACGCCGAGCTCGCGCAGGGTGAGGATGCCCACCATGTCGACGACATAGGTGGTCGCGCCGAACTTGCGGAAATGGAAAATGCCCTGCTGGGCGATGATGCAGCCGATGAGGAAGGTGATCAGCGCGATGATCGGCACCGCGCGCAGCCCGGTGCGCTCCAGGTGATAGACCATCGAGGTGCCGCGGAAGGTCTGCGGACGCACGATCACCCGCAGCAGCGCGGCGACCACCGCGCCGATGAAGGAAAGGAACACCAGGCTGTCGCGGCCGGTGTTGACCACCGTCTGGCCGACGAGCTGGATGCCGCCGATCACCGCGTTGACGTGGTGCCGGCGCGGCGGCACGTCGTGGCTGCCCTTGACGATCTCGTCGAGCAGCGGGCGGAAGCGGCGCTCCAGCCCGACGATCTGGAAGCGCACCCCGGCAACCTCGAGCGCGCGGAGCAGCCGGTCGACCATCACCGCGCCGACCGTGTCGAAGCCGCGCACGCCGGAAAGGTCGAGCCGGGCGGTCTCCACCGCGCCGACCTTCAGCTCGGCGAGCGCCGTGTCGACGCCGCCTTCCAGCGCCCGGCCCTGCCCCGCGACCCAGCGGCCATTGCCCACGAAAACGAGTTCGCGGCCATGCCGGGCGGTGGCCAGAAGCGGTGCCTCAGCGGCTCCCAAGAGCGGCTCTCCTGATGGGCTGAGACGCGCGCCGGACGATCCTCGCCCGGCATGCGCCATTCGCCAGATTCCCCATGAGTTTCTTAGCCGTAGGCCCGGAGGCCGTCGAGGCGTCGGCTGTCATATTCGATTTCATCTTGGAAATAGGACACTTAATCGCCACGACTGTGCCTTTCGAGCGACGCCATCGCCTTGCTGCGGCGCATTATGCTCATCGGACGGCCACTGATTCGTGACCGACGCCCCTGCTCATGTCGGTGCCATGGCCCAGCTTGTCGTCACGCCTGAACGCTTTCCCATCCGCGGCAGCTTCACCATCGCCCGCGGCTCGAAGAGCGAGGCTGCCGTGGTCCTTGTGGAGCTGCACGAGGACGGCCTCGTCGGCCGCGGCGAATGCGTGCCCTATGCGCGCTACGGTGAGAGCGTGGAGGATGTCGCCGCGGCGCTGACCGCCCTCGCCGCCCCGGTCGCCGCCGGCATGGGGCGCGAGAAGCTGTCCTCGCTCCTGCCGCCCGGCGCCGCACGCAACGCCATCGACTGCGCCTTCTGGGACCTCGAGGCGAAACGCACGGGCACGCCGGCCTATGAGCTCGCCGGCCTGCCGGCGCCGCAGCCCGCCATCACCGCCTTCACCATCAGCCTCGACACGCCGGAAGCCATGGCCGAGGCGGCCCGCGCCTCCGGTCACGAACTGCTCAAGCTGAAGCTCGGCACGGACGGCGATCCCGAACGCATCGCCGCGGTGCGGGCGGCGACGCCGGGCACGCGCCTCATCGTCGATGCCAATGAGGGCTGGACGGCCGCGAACCTCGCTTCGAACCTCGCCGCCTGCGCCGATGCCGGCATCGAATTGGTCGAGCAGCCGCTGCCGGCGGCCGAGGACGCGCTTCTCGCCTACACCGCGCGGCCGGTGCCGGTCTGCGCCGACGAGAGCGCGCACGGGCTCGACAGCCTGCCGCAGCTCGTCGGCCGCTACGACGCGCTCAACATCAAGCTCGACAAGACCGGCGGCCTGACCGAGGCGCTGGCGCTCGCCCGCGCCGCCCGCGCCGCCGGGCTCGACATCATGGTCGGCTGCATGGTGGCGACCTCGCTGGCCATGGCGCCGGCCATGCTGCTCGCCCCCCTTGCCCGCTTCGTCGACCTCGACGGCCCGCTTCTGCTGGCGCGGGACCGCGAGCCCTCGCTGCGCTACGAGGGCAGCGTGGTCTATCCGCCCGAGCCGGCGCTCTGGGGCTGAGCCGTCCGCATCAGCCCGGCGACCACGGCGAGCACGGCGCCGCCGGCGGCGAGCAGCGCCGAGGCGAGGAAGGAAAGCGCGCCGAAAGCCTCCCACAGCGGCCCGGCCGCAAGCGTCGCCGCCGTCATAGCGATGGCGGTCGCCCAGGCGGCCATCGCCTGCACGCTCGCCCCACGCCCGGCCGGCGCATGGCGGGCGACGAGTTCCACCGTGCCGAGATAGGTGCAGCCGAAGGTCGCCGCATGCAGCGGCTGCAAGGCGAGGAGCAGCAGCGGCGGCGGGCCGAGCGCCATGATGCCGAAGCGCACGACGCCGGCGAGGCCGCCGAGCAGCAGCAGCTTCTCCGCCCCGAGCCGCCGCGTCACCCGCGTGCCGGAATGGAACAGCACCACCTCGGCAATCACCCCGAGCGCCCAGAGCAGGCCGATCGTCGTGTCCGACAGCCCTTCCCCGTGCCAGTGGATCGAGGCGAAGGTGTAGAGCACCGCATGCGAGGCCTGGATCAGCGCCGCCGCGCCGATGCCGACCAGCAGGACCGGGGCCAGGCCGACGAGACCCCGGCCGGCCGCCTCCTTCTGCGCCCGCTGAGCCGGCTTCGCTTCGTCGAGCAGCAGTGCGGCTGCGGCAGCACCAACGCTGCCGGCGACGATGAGCCAGATCACCGTGTCGTGCGGCAGGGCGGCAACGAGCGTCCCGCCGAGCAGCAGGCCGGCCAGCAGGTTGCCGCCGATGAAGGACAGCGAGCCCCACAGCCGCACCCGTCCATAGTCGAGCACGCCCTCCGCCCGCCGCGCGACCGCATAGGCGTCGAGCACCGGCAGGCTCGGCTGCCAGAAGCTGGCCGCGAGCCCCAGCCCGACCAGGATCAGCACGGCGTTGGGCGCGAGAGCGATGCCGGCGAAGCACAGCGCCGTCATCAGCGCGTAGAAGACGAGCGTCGCGCGCGGCCGCCCGCTGCGGTCGGCGAGGATGCCGCCGAGCGGCGTGGTGAACAGGCGTACCGACATCGGCAGCGCCAGCGCGAAGGCGATCAGCGCCGGGTCGAAGCCGCGCCCGGCGAGCCAGACCGGAAAGAACGGCATGTAGACGCCGATGCCGAAGAACAGCCCGGCATAGACGGCGGCGATGGCGTGGCGCGGGGCGAGGACGGGCAAAGGAATCTCGCCTTGAGGACTCGCGGATGATCGCGGCCTCGATAGCAGCCGGCAGCCGGCCTTGCGAGCACGGATTGCGCCGGTCCTGTCACCGGTGGCGTTGCCACCATCGCGCCGATGCCACCAATGGTCGCCAAATGCCACCGGTGGCGTCGCAAATGTCACCATTTTCGCCACTGGTGACAGATGGTGGCGTCACCACCAGGCGTGGAAGTGGTGCACCGGGCCGTGGCCGTGGCCGATCTCCAGCTCCTCCGAGCGGGCGAGCGCGCGGGTGAGGTAGTCTTTCGCCGCCTCGACCGCCGGCCGCAGCGCCATCCCCCTGGCGAGGCCGGCGGCGATGGCGGAGGAGAGCGTGCAGCCGGTGCCGTGGGTGTTGCGGGTGACGACGCGCGGCGCACTGAGCTCCAGGAAACCATCCTCGTCGAGCAGCACGTCGATGCTGTCCGGCCCCTCGCCGTGCCCGCCCTTGATCAGCACCGCGCGCGGCCCCAGGACGAGGAGGCGCTCGGCCTGCCGGCGCACCGCCTCGATATCCTGCGCCGACTGCTCGTCCAGCAGCGCCGCCGCCTCGGGCAGGTTCGGGGTGATGAGGAACGCGCGGGGAAGCAGCAGCGAACGCAGCGATTCCACCGCTTCCGGCACCAGCAGCCGGTCGCCGGAGGCCGCGATCATCACCGGATCGAGCACGGCGGTCGCCGGGCCGTGGCTGTCGAGCCCCTTCGCCACGGCCTCGATGGCTTCGGGCCGCGAGAGCATGCCGATCTTCACCGCGTCCACCGCGAGATCGGAGAACACGGCGTCGATCTGCGCGGTGATGAAGGCCGGCGGCACGTCGTGGATGCCGGTGACGCCCAGAGTGTTCTGGGCGGTGAGCGCGGTGATCACGCTGGCGCCGTAGACGCCCAGCGCCGAGAAGGTCTTGAGGTCCGCCTGGATGCCGGCGCCGCCGCCCGAATCCGAGCCCGCGATCGTGACCGCGATAGGTGTGGAACCGCCCATGACTACGCCTCCTCGCCGGCTTCGGATGGAGGCGTCGCCGGCGCGGAGACCCGCCGCGGGCGTGCGCGATCCGTTTCCTCCGCCGGCATGACCCGGATCAGGTTCGTGGGTTGGCTCACCGCCTCTCAGCCCATAAGGGCACCCCAACGCGATCGTTTCCGCGAGATAGGCGAAGCCGCCTGCGCTTGCAAGCGCAACGCGCGAGGCGCGGTCGAAGGGGTTGCGCGCGCCTGCGGCTTCTGATCCTTATCGGCCTCCCGACAAGCAGCCGGAACGCCCGAGATGGTCCCCTTCTTCATGCAGATCAAATGTCACCTCGGCCGCTCCTACGAGGTGGCGAACGCCATCGCCGACGCCGAGATCGCCTCGGAGATCTACTCCACCGCCGGCGAATTCGACCTGCTGGTGAAGTTCTACGTGCCGGATGACGCCGACATCGGCCATTTCGTCAACGAGAAGGTGCAGCTCTTCCCGGGCATCCAGGACACGCGCACCATCATCACCTTCAAGGCCTTCTGAAGTTTCAGAGTCTGACTCGTAAACGCGACCGGGGTGCTTGGAGGCTCGTCATGGCCGGGCTTGGCCCGGCCATCCACGACTTCGGTTCGTCTCGGCGCCCGGCAAGTCGTGGATCCCCGGGCCAAGCCCGGGGATGACGGTCCAAGGGCGGCACCCGCCGCCCCGCAGCGCGACTACGAGGCAGGCTCTCAAGCTTCCGGCGCTCCCGGCGGCGGGGCCGGTATGTCCTCGCGCCGCGCGCCGGGGCGGCGCTCGCGCCAGATCACATACATGCCGGCGCCGATGACCACGCCGGCGCCGACGACTACCAGCACCGGCGGCACCTCGGCGAACAGCACGAAGCCGAGCAGCAGCGACCACAGCATCGCCGAATAGGCGAAGGGCGCGACCACCGAGGCCGGCGCATAGCGGTAGCTCTCGGTAAGCAATATCTGCCCGACACCGCCGAGCAGGCCGATGGTCAGCAGCAGCACCGCGTCCCAGAACCCCGGAATCACCCAGCCCCAGCCCGCCGTGGCGAGGCCCGCCACCGCGCCCAGCGCCTGGAAATAGAACACGATGGCCGGCGTCGTCTCGGTCTCGGTCAGGCGCCGCACCTGGATCATCGCGCCCGCCGTGAAGCCGGCGGCAAACAGCGCCAGGACCGCGCCGAGCACATGGTCGGTGGTGTCGAACTCGCCGGACATGTGCGGCCAGAGCATCAGCACCACGCCGCACAGGCCGACCGACACCGCCGCCCAGCGATAGGTCTGCACATGCTCGCGCAGCACCAGCGCCGCCAGAACCACGGTCAGCAGCGGCGCGGTGAAGCTGATGGCCGTCGCGTCCGCCAGCGGGATCAGCGCCAGGGCGGAGAAGCCGAGACTCATCGAAGTGACGCCGATGGTACCGCGCAGGATATGCCCGAACGGATGGGCGGTACGCACCGCGGCGCTGATCTCGTTGCGCCAGGCCAGCATCGCCAGCAGCGGGAACAGCGCGAAGAACGAGCGCGAGAACACCACTTCGCCGGTCGGAATCCGTTCCGAGACGATACGCACCAGCGCCTGCATGATGGTGAAGAGGAACGTCGCGCCGATCTGCAGCGCGATGCCCTTGAGCGCATTCATGATGGCGCCTTGGAGCACGAGTCTTGACCGGCTCGCAAGCGCAAAACGCTGGTATTTCAGGCTTTTTCAGGGAAAGGGATCGCCCCCGGCGAGCGCGATGCCGCCGAACACCACTACGATGGCGACGACGAGGCAGGCGAGCGCCCACGCGACCGAGCCCGGCGTCGCCGGCACGGGGTCGGCATAGGTGCCGGCCCGCTTGCGGCCGCTGACCATGGCGCGGATCAGATTGTCCCGCCCGAACAGCGAATAGACGAAGTTCACTAGGACATGCAGGCCGAGCAGCGCCAGCAGATACACATAGATCCGCTGGTGCCAGGCCGAGGCGGCCGCGATGGTCTCGTCGCTCGCCACCGGCGTCATCGGCCCGTAGACGATGATGTCGTCGGAGGCGAACAGCCCGGTGAGCGCTTGCGTCCCCACCAGCGCCAGCAAGGCCAGCGTCGCCCAGCCGCCGAGCGGGCTATGGCCGAGGAAGTGCTGCGGCCGGCCGCGCAGCAGGCTCGTCACATAGGAGACGGCGGCGCCCGGCCCACGCAGGAAGTCGGCAAAGCGCGCGGTCGAGCCGCCGACGAAGCCCCACAGCAGGCGGAACACCAGCACCACGAGGATGGCGAGGCCATTCCACTGGTGCCAAACGAGGCCGACATCGCCGAAATACTTGCTGGCGAAGGCGAGCCCGACCAGCGTGGCGAGCAGCCATTTGGCGATGCGGGTCGGCAGGTCCCACGCCAGCACGACCGCCGGCGCGGGAGAATCGATCGCGCTCACCTCAGTTCTTCTTCAGCCGGTAGGTGTCGTGGCAGGCGCCGCAATTGCGCACTACCGCCGGGAAATTCGCCTTGAAGCTCGCCTCGTCGGTGATGGCCGCGCGGGCGGCGGCGGCATCCGCACCGAGCTTGGCGAAGCGCGCGTCGAAATCGGCCTTGTTCTGCCAGATCGTCGCCAGCGCCTCGGTGTCCGGGCCCGGGCCGGAACCCTCGGGGAACAGGGTCGGCAGCAGCTTAGCGTTCTTGATGTAGGTGTCGAGCGCCGTCTGCACGGTGGCGAGGTCGAAGGGCGTCCCCCCGCGCAGCATGCCGCCAACCGGGCGGGTCGCCGTGCCGAACTCCTTCAGGAGGGTCTGACGTTCCTTGACGACATCGGACTGGGCGACGACGGCGGTAGCCGCGACAGCGGCGAACGAGGCGGCGGCGACAGCGACCGCCAGGCGACGAAACATGAAATACTCCCCTCATGACGTGCTGCGACGCAACACGCCCGCCACCTTATTGGCGCTCCAAACAATGACAACCGCCCGGCACCTTCGTTCGCGCGCTCGTGAAGCGCGGCGGCGAGCGCGGCATAAAAAATACCTACTGGCTCTTGCGGATCGTGGTTTTCCGAATTTCCATCGGCGCGGTCTGACCTTAGGTTAGATTCAACAAATGTCGCCACCGGAGAGAAGCGCCTATGTCCATCCGCACCGTCCTGCTGCATGCCGCGCCCGATTCGGGTTTCAACGACCGCCTCGCCTTCGCGGTGGCGCTCGCCCGCCAGTCCGGCGCCGCGATCAAAGGGTTGTACACGCTCTATCCCGCCGGCGTGCCGCGGGTCGGCCGTGCTTTGTCGATCTACGTCAACGAGTTGGTGCGTGAGGCCAAAGAAAAGGAAGGCGGCCTGAAGGCTCAGTTCGAGCAGGCGACCGCCGCCGCCGGGCTCGCAGCCAGCTGGGAGACGATCGAGGGCGAGGTTGCTTCCTCGCTGCGCGAGGCCGTGGCCTTCGCCGACATCACCGTCGTCAGCGAGACCCCCTACGGCACGGTCGACGACCAGCTCGCCGCCACCCTGCCCGAGCATCTGGCGATGGCCTGCAACGGCCCGGTGGCCGTGGTGCCGACCGGCAAGCCGGTGCCGGCGCGAATCGGCAAGGTACTCATCGCCTGGAAGCCCTCGCGTGAGGCTGGCCATGCCGTGCGCTTCGCCCTGCCGGTCCTCGCCGCCGCGGACGAGGTCGAGGTGTTCACCGTCGAGGAAGGCGACACCACCACCGCCGATTCCGGCGCCAAGCTCGCCGCCTGGCTCGCCACCCACGGCGTCAACGCCAAGCACCGCCACGTCGCCGAGGGCAATGCCGGCCACGCCATCACCAACGAGGTGCAGAAATTCGGCGCCGACCTGCTGGTGATGGGCGCCTATAGCCGCTCGCGCTTCGCCGAGATGGTGCTCGGCGGCGTCACCGCCTCGCTGCTGGTAGATCCGCCGGTGGCGCTGCTCATCGCCCACTGAGCGATACCCTTATCGCCGCTTGCGGGATGCCGTCGGCCTGGAAACGGGCCGGCGGCATTGTTGTTTGGCGGTTTCGGGTTGCGCGGCGCAAAGCGGCGGCCTAGCTGTGTCGGGCACGTGTCAGCATGACTGACATATCTGGAGTGCCCGGTGTCCAACCAGCTGCTGCCGCTGTTCCTGTTCGCGCTCGCCGGCGCGATCACGCCGGGCCCCAACAACATGATCTCCGCGGGCTCGGGCGCCGCCTTCGGCTTCCGCCGCACCCTGCCGCAGATCTGGGGCGTGACGTTCGGCTTCTTCGTCATGCTGATGGCGATCGGCATGGGGCTGGGGACGCTGTTCATGGCGATCCCCTATATGCACGTCACGCTGAAGGTCGTCGGCTCGGCCTATCTGCTCTTCCTCGCCTGGAAGATCGCCAATGCCGACGGGCCGGGCGGCGGCACCGCCGTCGAGCAGCCGATGACGGTGCTGCAATCGGCATTGTTCCAGTGGGTGAATCCCAAGGGTTGGGCCTTCGCGCTCAGCCTTATCCCGGCCTTCACCACGGTCGGCGGCGAGCATCTCTTCGCCGAGGTTCTGCTGCTCGGCCTCGTCACCGGGCTGGTGACCTTCCCCTCGCTGTGCCTGTGGGCCGGCTTCGGAGTGTTGCTCGCACGCTTCATGTCGTCGCCACGACAGCGACGCATGGTCAACTATGCGATGGCGGCACTGGTGGCGGGCAGCGTCTTGATGCTATTTGTGTGAACGCTGCGATGCAGCATCCGTCATAAAAGCGTGATGCGAGTCGGGCTTATGTGCCTGCATGAATCGAACGCTGAACCCATTCGAGGGCTTGACCGAGGAGGCTTCCGAGGTGAGCGACGCGCCCGAGGGCCATCGTTACCGCAGCCTGTTCCTGTCCGATGTTCATCTCGGCACCAAGGGCTGCCAGGCGGATCTCCTGCTCGATTTCCTCCGCTATCACGAGGCCGACACCATTTATCTCGTCGGCGACATCGTCGACGGCTGGCGCCTGCGGGCCGGCTGGTACTGGCCGCAATCGCATAACGACGTGGTGCAGAAGCTGCTGCGCAAGGGCCGCAAGGGCGCGCGCATCGTCTACCTGCCCGGCAATCACGACGAGTTCCTGCGCGACTATTACGGCAATCACTTCGGCGGCATCGAGGTGATGGAGACGGCGATCCACGAGGCCGCCGACGGCAAGCGTTACCTCGTCATCCACGGCGACGTGTTCGACGTCGTGGTGCGCCACGCCAAATGGCTCGCCTTCCTCGGCGACGGCGCCTACACCGCCGCGCTCGGCATCAACACCTATCTCAATTGGGGCCGGCGCAAGATTGGCTTCCCCTACTGGTCGCTGAGCCAGTGGGCCAAGCTGAAGGTGAAGAACGCGGTCAACTTCATCGGCCGCTTCGAGGAGGCCGTGGCCACCGAGGCCCGGCGCCACAAGGTGGACGGCGTGATCTGCGGCCATATCCACCACGCCACCATCCATGGCAGTTTCGGCGTCGAGTATCTCAATTGCGGCGATTGGGTCGAGAGCTGCACGGCGATCGTCGAGCACGAGGACGGCCGCTTCGAACTGATAGACTGGGCCCGTACCGCCCGCGCGCGGGTGAAGGAACCGCTCCTGCTCGAACAACGGCCGAAGGTCGCCGCCTGACATGCGCATACTGATCGCGACGGACGCCTGGCTGCCGCAGGTGAACGGCGTCGTGCGCTCGTTGCAGAGTACCGTCGCCGAAGCGGAGAAGCTCGGCGCCCGTATCGATCTGCTGACGCCGGCCGATTTCCGCACCGTGCCGATGCCGACCTATCCGGAGATCCGCCTCGCCCTCGCCACCCCTTCGCGGGTTGCGAAGCGCATGGACCAGATCGGCGCGCATTTCGTGCACATCGCCACCGAGGGGCCGATCGGCCTGATGGCGCGCCGCGTCTGCCTCAACCGCGGCCACAGCTTCTCGACCAGCTACCACACCCGCTTCCCGGAATATCTGTCGGCCCGCGCGCCGGTTCCCGAGCGGCTGTCCTATGCGTGGCTGCGCCGCTTCCACAATGCCGGCGCCGGCGTGATGGTGTCGACGGCGACGCTGGAGACGGAGCTGCGCGCCCGCGGCTTCCGCAACATCATGCGCTGGTCGCGCGGGGTGGATGCCGAGCTTTTCCGCCCGCGTCCCACCGAGGAGCTCGACGCCTTCGTCGCCGGGCTGCCGCGCCCGATCTTGCTGTCGGTCGGCCGCGTCGCGGTGGAGAAGAACATCTCCGCCTTCCTCGACCTCGACCTGCCCGGCAGCAAGGTGGTCGTGGGCGAAGGCCCGGCCCGTGCGGAGCTGGAAGCCAAGCATCCCGAGGTGCATTTCCTCGGCCTGAAGGAAGGCGAGGCGCTCGCCCGCATCTATGCGGCGGCCGATGTCTTCGTCTTCCCGAGCCTCACCGACACTTTCGGCATCGTGCTGCTGGAAGCGCTGGCGAGCGGCGTACCGGTCGCCGCCTTCCCCGTCACCGGGCCGCTGGACGTGCTCGGCGAGGCCCCGGCCGACGCGCCGGTCGGCGTGCTGAGCAACGATCTACGCGAGGCTTCCCTCGCCGCGCTTGCCATCGACCGGAAGCGCGCCCGCGACTTCGCGCTGCGCTTCTCCTGGCGTGCCTGCACCGAGCAGTTCCTGCACAACATCGACGCGGCGGTGGCGCTGAGCCTCGCGACTGCGGCCGCGAGCTGATCGGCAGAACCTATCCGTATCCGCAATCTTCGGCCGGAAGCGCTTGGAACTGTGTCATGGCCGGGCTTGGCCCGGCCATCCACGTCTTCGGTTCAACTTGGCGTCCGGCAAGTCGTGGATCCCCGGGCCAAGCCCGGGATGACGGTCAGAGGACGGTAGAAAGCGACGTCATTACGCCGCCGCGAGGCAGCGGGCGAACAGTTCGCCGTCGACATTGCCGCCGGACAGCACGATGGCGGCGACCTTGCCCTTGAGGTCGAGCTTGCCGGCCAGCACGGCCGCGAGCGCTACCGCCCCGCCCGGCTCCACCACGATCTTCAGTTCCTCGAAGGCGAAGGCGACGGCGCGCGCCACCTCCTCGTCAGTGGCGGAGACGCCCTCGCCAACGATGCGCGAGGAAATCTCGAAGGTGAGCCGTCCCGGCGTCGCCGCCAGCAGCGCGTCGCAGATCGAGCCGGTGGCGCGCTCATTGCGCTCGCGCCCGCCGGAGCGGAAGGAGCGCGCATGGTCGTCGAAACCGGCCGGCTCGGCCGTCATCACCCGCGCCTCGGGGAAAGAGTGCTTCACCGCCAGCGCGATGCCGGAGACGAGCCCGCCGCCGGAGGCGTTGGCGACCACCACATCGGGAGCGAGGCCACGCGCGGAAAAATCCTCGGCGATCTCCAGCCCGACCGTGCCCTGCCCGGCGATGATGTAGAAGTCGTCATAGGGCGGCACGAAGACGGCGCCGCGCTCGGCGGCGATGCTGCCGGCGATGGCGTCGCGGTCGTCATGCTCGCGGTCGTACTGCACCACCTCGCCGCCGAAGGCGATGGTGCGGTTGCGCTTCATCGCCGGCGCGTCCTTCGGCATGACGATCACCGAGCGCATGCCCATCAGCGTCGCCGCCGCCGCCACGCCCTGCGCGTGGTTGCCTGACGAGCACGCCACCACGCCGCCGGCGCGCTGGTCCTCGGGAATGCGGGAGATGCGGTTATAGGCGCCGCGGAACTTGAACGAGCCGGTGCGCTGCAGCGGCTCGGGCTTGAGGAAGATGCGCCCGCCGGTGATCTCGTCCAGCCTCTGGTTGGAGATCAGCGGGGTGCGCACGGCGACGCCGGCGAGCCGCTCGGCCGCCGATTGCACGTCGTCGATGGTGGGAAGGGCGTTGCTCTGCATCATGGCGCGAGCTTAGTCGCGACATCGCGGCCGCGCATCTGAATTTGAGATGCAACTTTGCAGCACCCGCGCGCCGCGCTTGCGTCGCCATGGCCCGCCAACCTAAATGGATGATGCACAACGGCAAACAGGAGCGGGCATGTCGGGCCGCACGCGCAGTCTCGATCGGGGCGACATGGACGCCGGCGCACAGGCCATCACCGGCCAGCTCGGACGCACCATCCAGCGGCTGCGTAAGGCTTACAACCTCTCGCTTTCCGAGCTGTCGGAGCAGTCCGGCGTCGCCAAGTCGATCATCAGCCAGATCGAGCGCAACGAGACCAACCCGACGCTCGCCACGGTCTGGCGCCTGTCGCAGGCGCTCGACGTCTCCATCGACCGCTTCATGGCGGCGACCGACGACGAGCCCTTTGTCGAGCACCTCACCCGTGCCGACACGCCGATCCTGCTCTCCGAGGACGGCAAGTGCCGCCTGACCATCACCGGCTGGATCAAGACGGTGGAATGGCTGCAATGGTTCGACTTCGTCGCCGAGCCGGGCGGGGAACTGGTCTCCGACGGCCACCAGCGCGGCTCGGTGGAGTGCCTCTCGGTGCTGTCGGGCGAATTGCAGGTCGAATGCGGCGATGTCTTCGAGACCGCCCGCGCCGGCGAGACGCTGCGCTACCGCTGCGACCGCCGCCACGTCATCCGCAATCTCGGTTCCGAGCCGGCGCACGCCACCATGGTGTGCCTGCTCAAGGCCGCCGTTCTCGACTGAGCCGACGCCCCTCTCCTTCCCTCATCCCCGGGCTTGACCCGGGGACCCAGACTGCCCATGCGCGGGCCGGCCCCTGGGTGGCCGGGTCAAGCCCGGCCATGAGGGTGAGCGAGGGCGCCCGTTCCGTAGTCATTCCCATCCGAACAACGTCATGCCCGGGCTTGACCCGGGCATCCACGTCTTGGCCGATAAAGGAAGGCGTGGCTCCCCGGCTCAAAGCCGGGGATGACGGTCGATCTTGTGTATCGCCCGCCTTCTCGCCAACCCTCGGCTCAGTCGAGCTTGCCGAGCGAGATGAACTGCGTCTCGCCGGAGGAGTCGTCGACGCCGTCATTGTCGGTGACGATGAAGGCGTTGCCGGCCGCGTCGATGGCGAAGCTCTCGACCTTGTCGAGCACGTAGCCGTGCGGCGCCTTCAGCAGCGGCAGCAGGTCCTTGACCTCGGTCTTGGCCAATACTGGCGGCTGCACCTCGCTGCCGAGCGTCGCCGGGGTCATGCCCTTGAGCGAGACATAGGCGAGCTTCTTCAGCTTGGCTTCCGGCCCGATCAGGCTGTCGCGCTCGATGACGATGAAGCCGTCCTTGTAAGGGGTGATCTCGGACAGGCCGACCCAGCCCTTCTCCGTCTTGTCGAGCGGGTAGCGCACATAGCCCCAGCTCTTGTCGGACGGCTTGTAGGCGAGGATCTTGGCGAAGCCCTTCGGGTCGTCCTTCCATTCGCGCTGCACGGCGATCCACACGGTCTCATCGGCGCCAGAGCCGGTCACCGCGACTCCCTCGAAGCCGAAGCGGGTCGCCTGGGCCGCGAGCGCTTCCGGCAGCGCGATCTCCTGCGCGATGGAGCCGTCGGCGTTCACCTGCAGCAGCAGGTTCTGCGTCGCGTTCTCCTTCTTCTCGACGGCGCCTTCCGACACCGCCCAGAAGCCGCCCTCGGGCCGCACCGCGATGCCCTCGAGGTCGAGGCCCGTGGCCGGCTTGCCGTCCTTGGTGAGCACGGTCGCGGCGGTGATCTTGGCCGGGGTGGCGGTGGCGTCGACGGTCAGGATGCGGCCCTGGCTGTAGGCGCTGTCGGTCACCGCATAGAGCTTGCCCGCCTCCTTGGGATCGGCGGCAAAGCCCGAGAGCGCCGACCACCAGATCGGCAGGCCGTCCGGACCGTTCGCCGACTCGATGGTCGGATAGGCCGGCTTGGCGCCGGGCTGGCGCTGGTAGATGGTGACAATACCGCCGATGCCGCCATCCTCGCGCAGGTCGGTTTCCGCTGCAGTGACAAAGAGATCGCGGCCGGGGATGGCGATCAGCCCCTCCGGCCCGATGCCACCCGGCAGCACCTGCAGGAACTCGGGAGCCTCGCTGCCACCCTTGTCGCGGTAGACGAAGACGATCGAGCCGCGCTCGGAAGCGACGAAGATCAGGCGATCATTGCCGAAGGTCGCGACTTCCGCGCCCTCCATCTCGATGCCCTTCTTGTTGCGCTTGTCGGGATAATGGCCGAGGCGCACGGCGATGTGCTCCGGCGCCGGGCCGGATTCGAACAGCGCCTTGCCGGTCTTGTCGAAGATGGTGAAGCCGCGCGAGCCGCCCTTCCAGTCGCCTTCATTGGCGGTGACGAAGCGGTTGTCGTCGATCCACTGCACGGTATCGGGCTCGCGCGGAACCGCCTTCATCGAGCCGGACAGGTCGATGACGCGGTCCTTCTTGGTGTCGATGTGGTCGAGGTCGACGGTGCCGGCCGGGAAGTTCGCCGTCACCTTGCCGGTGGGCAGGTCGATGATGACGATGTGGTTGTTCTCCTGCAGCGTGACGACCGCTTCGTTGCGGGAGTTGATGTCGAGATATTCCGGCTCCGGGTCGGTCGGCGCCACGGCGGCGAGGCCGGTCAGGTCGACCACCTTCTTGGAATCGTCGACGACGCGGCCATTCTTCACCTCGAAATAGGTGAAGTTGCCGGGCGGCATCTGCGGGATGACGCCGTCATTCACGTCCTCGTCGCGCTCATTCTCGATGGCGACGCCGAGATAGCTGCCGTCCGGGCTCTTGGCGATCGAATCGGGCTGCCCGCCGAGGTCGACCTTGTCCTCGACCTTCTTCGAGGCGAGGTCGACCACCGCCAGGTGGCCCGACGGCTTGGACTTCTTCTCGGAGGTGACGACGCCGACATAGGCCTTGCCACCGATCACCACGGTGGTGGTCGGCTCGCCGTCGAGGGCGACGGTGCCCGCGGGCTTGGGCGCGGCCGGATCGGTGATGTCGATGAAGCCGATGCGCTTGCCGGGGCTGTCGCTGTAGATCAGCGTCTTGCCGTCCTCGGTGAAGGTGATGATCTCCGACACCGTCTCCTTGGCCGGATCGGCGCCGGCCGGCAGGTTGTCAATCACGTTAAAGGTGGCAATGCGGTTGAATGCGGAATTCGTCGTCTGAGCCGAGGCGGTGACGGCAAGGCCGAGAACGGCCGCCGACACGCCGGCGAGAAGAATTTTGCGCATGGAATTGATCCCCGTCAGAGGGCGGGTCAAACGCCCGCCCTGACGCCGTTCAATTCCCTGCGAATGACAGCCGGATGACGAAATCACCGCGGAACGGCGCGAATTCGGCGCAACGTTCGACTTTGGTAGGAGCCGTTTTACCGTAAAGCCGAGAATTTGGGCTTGCACTTGCCGTTTGGGCATCGTCTCCTTGCGATATCGGGACAAGGCGCACCAAGCGCCGCCCGGCGGGCACGCGCCCGCACAGGAAACGCCACAGGAGGAACCGCCCATGACCGAAACGTCAGGGAAGAGCACGGACGCGCATCACGACGTCCGCACCAGCCGCCGCCGCTTCATTGCCACCGCCGCGGCCGTTGCCGGCGCAACCGCCGTTGCCGCGCCCGCCGTGCATGCGCAGGCGCCGATCAAGCTGAAATTCCAGTCGACCTGGCCGAACAAGGACATCTTCCACGAGTTCGCCGGCGACTACGTCAAGCGCGTCAACGCCATGACCGGCGGGCGCGTCGAACTCGAGCTGCTGCCCGCCGGCTCGGTGGTGCCCGCCTTCCAAATGGCCGACGCGGTATCGTCGGGCATTCTCGACGGCGGCCATGGCGTCGCCGCCTACTGGTACGGCAAGAACAAGGCCTTCTCGCTGTTCGGCACCGCCCCGGCCTTCGGCTGGGACGCCGACGAGCTTCTCGGCTGGATCCGCTATGGCGGTGGCCAGGAGCTCTATGACGACCTCATCACCAACGTGCTGAAGCTCAATCTCGTCGGCATGCTCTACGGGCCGATGCCGACCCAGCCGCTCGGCTGGTTCAAGAAGGAGATCACCAGCGCGGACGACTTCAAGGGGCTGAAGTACCGCACGGTCGGTCTCGGCGCGGACCTGAACAAGGAGCTCGGCGCGGCCGTCACCATCATCGCCGGCGGCGAGATCGTGCCCGCCATCGACCGCGGCCTGCTGGACGGCGCCGAGTTCAACAACCCGTCCTCCGACCTCGTGCTCGGCTTCCCGGACGTCTCGAAGATCTACATGCTCCAGAGCTACCATCAGGCGCTGGAGTGCTTCGAGATCCTGTTCAACAAGAACAAGTTCCAGGGCCTGCCGCAGGACGTGCAGGCGATCCTCAAGTCGGCCGCCGATGCCTCCTCCTCCGACATGATGTGGAAGGCGCAGGACCGCTACTCGAAGGATCTCGAGGCCATCAAGGCGCGCGGCGTGAAGGTGCTGCCCACCCCGAAGCCGGTCCTCGACGCTCAGCTGGCGGCCTGGGACAAGGTGATCGCCAACCTGTCCGCCGACCCGTTCTTCAAGAAGGTGATCGACAGCCAGAAGGCCTGGGCGCAGCGCGTCGTCGGCTTCCGCCTCCAGTACGAGGCGGATTCGAAGACCGCCTACGACCATTTCTTCGGCAAGGCGTGATCGCAGCCTGACAAGCGTCATCCCGGACGGCCGCAAGGCCGATCCGGGATCGTCGGCCGCATCGTTCTGTATCCGGTACATGATCCCGGCTCTGCGCGGGCCTGTCACCCGCTCCGGCCGGGATGACGTGTCTTATAGACCCTCTTCCGAGGCTATTTCCCATGCAATCCGTCCTGCTCGGCGTAGACCGGCTGAACGCCTTCATTGGCAAGCTATTCGCCTGGTGCATCGTCATCCTCACGCTGGCCATCAGCTATGAGGTCTTCCGGCGCTACGTGCTCCACGACCCGACCACCTGGGCCTATGACGTCAGCCTGATGCTGTACGGCGCCCTGTTCATGATGGCCGGGGCCTACACGCTCTCGCGCAACGGCCATGTGCGCGGCGACTTCATCTACCGCAAATGGGCGCCGGCGACGCAGGCCAAGGTCGACCTGGTTCTCTACTTCCTGTTCTACTTCCCCGGCATCCTGGCGCTGATCTATTCCGGCTGGAACTATTTCTATCTCTCCTACCTGCTCAACGAGCATTCCTCCTTCAGCCCGGAAGGCCCGGTGATCTGGCCGTTCAAGGCGCTGATCCCCATCACCGGCGTGATGATGCTCCTGCAGGGCGTGGTCGAAGTGGTGCGCTGTGTCATCTGCATCCGCACCGGTGACTGGCCGCAGCGCCTGCACGACGTGGAGGAGATGGAGAAGATCATCCTCGATGAGGCCGCCAGCAAGGACAATCCGGAAGAGGTGCTCAATGTGATCGAGCGCGACTCCACCACCCGAGGGTCTCTGTGATGTTTCTTTCCGATCCCGCCCTCGGCATCCTGATGCTGGTGCTGTTCCTTGTCTTCCTGATGCTCGGATTCCCGATCGCCTTCACGCTGATGGCGCTCGGTGTCGGCTTCGGCTACTTCACGCAAGGCGACAGCATCTTCCAGCTTTTCGTGCAGCGCACCTATTCGGTGATGTCGAACGACGTGTTGATCTCGATCCCGCTGTTCCTGTTCATGGGCTACGTGATCGAGCGCGCCAACATCCTCGATCGGCTGTTCCGCTCCATCCAGCTCGCCGCCGGCTGGCTGCCCGGCTCGCTCGCCGTGGCGACGCTCATCACCTGCGCGCTATTCGCCACCGCCACCGGCATCGTCGGCGCGGTGGTCACGCTGATGGGCCTGCTCGCCTTCCCGGCCATGCTGCGTGCCGGCTACGATACCCGCATCGCCTCGGGCGTGGTCTGCGCCGGCGGCTGCCTGGGCATCCTCATTCCACCCAGCGTGATGCTCATCCTCTACGGCGCCACCGCCGGCGTCTCGGTGGTGAAGCTTTACGCCGCCGCCTTCATCCCGGGCCTCGCTTTGGCGGGCATGTACATTCTCTACGTCATCGTCCGGGTGATGATGAATCCCTCGCTCGCCCCCAAGCTGCCGGCCGAGGAACGCAACGTCCCTGCCCTCACCATCATCTTAGCGCTGCTGACCTCCTTCTTCCCGCTGGTGACTCTGATCGTCGCGGTGCTGGGCTGTATCATCTTCGGCCTCGCCACCCCCTCGGAGGCGGCCGCCATCGGCGCCCTGGGCGCGGTGCTACTGGCGCTGGCCTATCGCTCATTCAGCCTCGACAAGATGAAGGACTCGGTGTTCCTCACCGCCCGCGCCTCGGCGATGGTGTGCTGGCTGTTCGTCGGCTCGGCGGTGTTCTCCGCCGTCTTCGCCCTGCTCGGCGGACAGCGGGTGGTCGAAGAGTTCATCATGGGGCTGAACCTCGGCCCGGTCGGCTTCCTGATCCTGACCCAGATCATCATCTTCGTGCTGGGCTGGCCGCTGGAATGGACGGAGATCATCGTCATCTTCCTGCCGATCTTCCTGCCGCTGCTCGACCATTTCGGCATCGACCCGATCTTCTTCGGGGTGCTGGTGGCGCTGAACCTGCAGACCTCGTTCCTGTCGCCACCCGTGGCGATGGCGCCATTCTACTTGAAAGGCGTGGCACCGAAGCACGTCTCCATCGACGAGATATTCTCCGGCGTGATGCCCTTCATCTTCATCGTCGTCTTCGCGATGATACTGCTCTACACATGGCCAGGTTTCGCGCTCTGGCTGCCGAGCTACCTCTACGGCGGCTGACCGCGCACAGCGCCACGACAAACGCAAACGGGCCCGAAAGGGCCCGTTCTGCTTTGTGGCGGATGGGAATGATCAGGCGGTGAGCGCCTTGGGATCGCCCGGCGCGGTCTTCCAGCCGAGCGCGGGGAAGCGCACCACGCGCCGCCCGCGGAAATCGGCCTCGCAGACGAGGTGCCCGCGCTCCTCCATATAAGTCAGCAGCCAGCGCCCGCGCGAGGGCGAGCGGCTGCCATAGGCGCGCGCCAGTGCCTCGTCGGCCGGGGAAGGCGCGCCCTCCATGCCGGCGCGGGCGAGCAACAGGAACACGCCCTGCATCTCGTCCGGCAGGCCGGCCGCCTGCTCCACCGCGCGCTGCCAGCCCTCGTCCTCCGACCGGGCGTCGAGCCCGGCGCGGGCGATGGCGAGGCGGCGGGTGAAGTCCGAGAGGTCCGGCACCTTCGAGCCTACCCGCCGCACACGGCAATGCACCAGGAAATCGGGGTAGAGCGATGCGGCGGAGCGGAACGGCGCGTCACCGTCCGAGACGAACTGGCGCACGATCTCCTCGATCAGCGCCTCGCGCTCGGCCTCGAAGGCCGCGGCGACCTCCGGATCGACCGGCGCGGCCGCCATCTCCGGCGCGTCCTCCAGCGTCTCCAGCACCTCGTCCAGCGCCCGCGGCCGCGGACGCGGCGGCGGGGCGGGCAGCGGCTCGCCACCGAGATCGTCGAAGATCAGGTCCTGTATCTCGGCGGTGCCGAGCTCCGGCGGCGGCAACAGCGAGGGCCGGCCGTTGCGGCTGGCGGTGGTGACATCGCCGATCTTCACCGGCAGCGGCCGGCGCGACAATGCCGGACCGAGCGCCACGAAGGAGCCGGTGTTGAGATCGCGGAAACTCTCCGCCTGCCGCTTTTCCATGCCGAGGAGGTCGGCCGCGCGGGCCATGTCGATGTCGAGGAAGGTACGGCCCATCAGGAAGTTGGAGGCTTCCGCCGCCACGTTCTTGGCGAGCTTGGCGAGGCGCTGGGTGGCGATGACGCCAGCGAGCCCGCGCTTGCGGCCGCGGCACATCAGATTGGTCATGGCCGAGAGCGAGACCCGCCGCGCCTCGTCCGAAATCTCGCCGGCGCCCGAAGGCGCGAAGAGCTGCGCCTCGTCAACGATGACCAGCATCGGGAACCAGTATTCGCGATCGGCGTCGAACAGGCCGTTCAGGAGGGCCGCGGCCGAGCGCATCTGCGCGTCGGCGTCGAGCCCTTCGAGATTGAAAACCACCGAGGCCCGATGCTTGCGGATGCGGGCGGCGATGCGCCCGATCTCGCCGGCGGTGCGCTCGGCGTCGATCACCACATGGCCGTAGCGCTCGGCGAGGCCGACGAAATCGCCTTCCGGGTCGATGATCGCCTGCTGCACATGGCCGGCGCTCTGCTCCAGCAGGCGGCGCAGGAGATGCGACTTGCCGGAGCCGGAATTGCCCTGCACCAGCAGGCGCGTCGACAGGAGCTCCTCCAGGTCGAGCCGCACCGGCTGGCCGGCGTTGCTGCTCCCGAGCTCGATACCGATCTTCATGCTGCCTTCAAATCCCGCGTTCGGCCCTGACTAGCACGCGCGCGCGAGCCGCTCAGGGAGTTGACCGTAGAACTCCACAGATTCGGAGCGGCTCGACAAGGGCGCGCGGCATGTCCATCTTGCCCGCATGGCAAAACACCCGCCCCTCTTCACCATCGGCTACGAGCAGGTCTCCTCCGCCGCCGTGCTCGACACGCTGAGCGCGGCGGGAGTCGATCTGCTGGTCGACGTGCGGGCGGTGGCCGCCTCGCGCCGGGCGGGCTTCTCCAAGAGCCTGCTGGCGGCCGGCGTGTCCGAGCGCGGCATCGGTTACCTGCATCTGCGCGGCCTCGGCACGCCGACGGAGGGCCGGCAGGCGGCGCGCAGTGGTCACCATGACGAGCTGTGGCGCATCTACGGCGCGCATCTCGCCACCCCGACCGCGCAGGAGCAGCTCGACGAACTGACCGCGCTGGTGAAGGCCGGCCGGCGCGTCTGCCTGCTGTGCTATGAGCGCCATCCCGAGCACTGCCACCGGCAGATGATCGCCGATCTCATCTGCGAGCGCGTCGGGGTCAGAGCCGAGCACCTCGCCGCTCCGCCGGTGTAACGCCGCCTGCGACATAATATCGCATTCCCTGTGCGCGAATCATCTTCGTCGTTCAATCGAAGATTGATTGAGCGCGATCGCTCCCGATGCTCGTATCGGTTGCACGGTAATTTAATCCGGCAACTCTCAAACCCCGAGCGCGGCGATGATTCCTTCGCCAGTGCATGGCTGCGCATGCCTTCTGGCAGCGGCCGCGTTCCCTGCCTGCCTCGGTCTCGCCGGGGCGGAGGAGGCGCCGTCGAATCAGCTCGAGGACAGGTTGTATTTCTACTCCGGCATCGATGTCGCCCGCGACAATGCCTATGGCTGGGGTGGCATGGCCTGGGCGCCCTTCGCGCCAATGGACAAGGAAGGGCTGCGCGTGCGCACCCAGACCGGCGGCGGGCGCTACGAGTACCGCACCCAGGCCGTGCCCGGCGGATGGAACATCGGCAACAAGATGGAGGGCGAGCTGCTGGTCGGCTGGCAGCTCATCCGCGGCCGGCATGCTCTGGCGATCTATGGCGGCGTCAACGTCGTCGACAACCGGCTCGACCGGCCCGATCCCGGCAATCGCGACCAGGGCACGCAATTTGGCGCCAAGGCAGTGGCGGAATGGTTCTACCGGCTGGACGAGCGCTGGGTGCTGACCGCCGCGCTCGGCGGCTCCACCGCCGATGGCACCGTCACCGGCCGCGCCACCGCCGGCTGGCAGGCCTTTGACTGGCTCGATGTGGGCATGGAAGTTGGCGCCACCACGGACTGGCTGGACGAGAGCGCCCGGATCGGCCTGTTCATCGCCACGCCACTGGCAGCCGGGCGTGAGCTGCGCGTGGCCGGCGGCTGGCGCTGGAGCAGCGACAGCAACGACAGCCCCTATGGCACGCTATCGATCTTCCTGCCGTTCTGACCGACGCGCTTACGCGTCCTCAGCCTTCATCCCATCCAGCGCCGCGCGGGCGTCGACATCGGCGCGTTCGGCGATCTCGTGGATCTCCAGCGCCTCCAGATCGTCGCGGGTGTCGATGTCGAGGAACGCCCCCTCGCCTTCGACCGGCACTTCGGCGACCAGTTCGGGCTCGTCAGTGATAAGTGCGCGCGCGCCAACATCGCCCTCGATTGCCATCAGCGCCGGGAACAGAAGCCGCGCCCAGGCGACCGGATTGCCACGCCGCGGTTGAACCGTCCCTTGCGCCACCGGCACGGCGATCAGCCGGCCGGCTGCCGGGTCGATGGCCGCGGCGAGCCGATCGATCAGCGCCGGCTCGACCTTGGGCATGTCGCCGAGCAGTACCACCGCGCGGTCGGCCTCCTCCGGCACGGCCGCGATGCCGGCTTTCAGCGACGTCGAAAGCCCTTCAGCGAAATCGGGATTGTCGACGAAGACGACATCGAGGACGGCCAACGCCGCGCGCACCTTCTCGCCCTCATGGCCGGTGACGACGATGACTGGCCGCGCCTGTGACGCCAGCGCAGCCGTCACCGCCCGCCTCACCAGCGGCTCGCCATTTAGCGGCGCGGTGAGCTTATGCGCGTACGGCATGCGCGTGCCCCGCCCGGCCGCCAGCACCACGGCGGCGGCGCGGCCGACGCTCGGCGCGCCCTCGCCTGGCTGTTGAGAAGCAGTGTTCTCCATCTTAAGCAGCGCGCTCGCGCGCGGCGGGGCGGCGGCGCAGCTCGGCGATCACCTCGGCGAGGATGGAGACGGCGATCTCCGCCGGGCTCGCCGCGCCGATGTCGAGACCGATCGGCGCGTGGATCGTAGCAAGCGCCTCGCGTGAGAGCCCTCCCGCCGCCAGCCGTTCCAGCCTTGCGCCATGCGTCTTTCGCGAGCCGAGGGCGCCGACATAGAAGCAGCTCGCCGCCAGCGCCTCCGCCAGCGCCGGATCGTCGATCTTCGGATCGTGGGTCAGCGCGGCGACGGCGGTGAACGGGTCGAGCCCGATCTTCGGCAGCGCCACGTCCGGCCATTCGGCGCGAAGGTCGACGCCGGGAAAGCGTTCGGGCGTGGCGAAGGCAGTGCGCGGGTCGACGACGATCACGTCGAAACCGGCCGCGCTCGCCATCGGCGCCAACGCCTGCGAGACATGCACCGCCCCGGTGATGACGAGACGCGGCGCCGGCACCTCGACGGTGAGGAAGACCCGCTCATTGCCGGTCTCGACCAGCCGGCTGCGGCCCGTGCGCAGCGCCTCGCCGAGCGCCTCCGCCAGCGGGTCGGCCGCGATCTCGGCGGATTTCACCAGCCGCTGCCGGCCGCTGCCAAGCTCGGTGACGAGGATGGCGGCACGGCGGGCGGCGTGCTCGGCGTTCAGCGCTTCGAGGATAGCGAGCTGCATTCAGGCGACCTTCTCGACATAGACGGCGATGCGGCCGCCGCAGGAAAGGCCGACATTCCACGCGGTCTCGTCGGTGACACCGAATTCGAGCAGACGCGGCTGGCCGTCGGCGATCACCTCCGCGGCCTCGGCCACGACGGCGCCCTCGACGCAGCCACCGGAGACCGAGCCGAGGAAGTTGCCCTCCTCGTCTATGGCAAGGTGGCTGCCCACCGGGCGCGGGGCCGAACCCCAGGTCTCGAC